>JAMPXM010000035.1 GCA_023701225.1 Pseudobdellovibrionaceae bacterium
ACCGCCCAGGGAATGCCGACATCTTGCAGGATCTTAACCGTCGGGATATTGAGCGACTGCACCAATGCTTGCCGGAAGAGCATGTCGCCTTCGAATTTGTTGCCGTAATTGTGTGGCTTCCATTTTTTGATGTCTTCTTGTCCATCGGCCGCCTCGCTGTCGAGGTCTTCAAAAACGATCGGCGCATCAGCGACGATCTTGCCGGGGTGCCAGCCCTTATCAAGGGCCGAAAGATAAATGATCGACTTGAAGGCCGAGCCGGTCTGGCGAAGAGCTTGGATCGTCCGGTTGAACTTCGAGCGTGCGAAGTCGTAGCCGCCGACCATGGCGATGATGTCTTGCGTTTTTTGGTCGATGGAGAGAAGAGCGCCTTCGACCAGCGGCTCCTGCTCCAGTTTGACATAGGCGTATTCATTGAATTTCGGCAGATCCTTGAGGGCGTTGGGATCGGTCTTGGCGCGCCTCGCTGCTGCGGCGATTTCCTTGGCGAGCCGAGTCGACGTGAATTGGTCCGCCATGACTTCGACGAGGATGACATCGCCGACCTTGAAAGCCGATGAAGGTTTTTTCAGCGCCGGAGCGTTGTCAGAACTGAGATGTGCGTCGGGTTTGCGGGCCCAGCCCATGTCAGCGATATCAATCAGCGCCTGGGTCTCGGCGAAACGCACATATGTCAGACCCCAGCGGTCATCGATGCGTGTGACGACGGCTTCGACTTCCTTTCCGGGCTGAACATAGTCGGGTAGGTTGGAGATCACTTTTCCAGAGGCGTCTTTTTTCTGATAGAGCGCCAGCGGGCGTTCCGGCGGTACATTGCCGTCGCGGGTGATGACTCGGATGGGCGCCTTCTCACGCTCGAGTTTCTTGCGCGTCGCAAGCAAGAAGGAGTCGGTCTCTTCGGTTGATTTCAAAGTACGGGCCGCGCCGCGGTAGCCTTGGCGTTTATCCAGCGCTTTGAGTCCGGCGCGCACTTGTTTTTGCGCGTCGACCTGAGCGTCATAATCCAAGCTCGTATAGATCTTAATCCCGTCGTGCAGGACCATGTCGTTGCCGAGTTCGGCCGTGAGTAACTGGCGCACGGTTTCGACGAAGTCCGGAGCGACTTCTTTGTACTCTTTCTCAAGATAGACGGTAATGGGCTCATTGACGGCCTGTTCCGCTTGTTCGGGCGTGATGAAACCGACATCTCGCATCCGCCGGATCACATCTTTTTGGCGATCTTTGGCAAGTTGCGGATTGCGGATCGGAGAGTAGCGACTCGGGGCCTGCGGCAGACCGCCCAGGAGCGCACATTCGGCGATCGTGAGTTGGTCGAGCGGTTTGCGGAAATACGTTTCTGCAGCTGCCGCCACTCCGTAGGCTTCGGCGCCGAAGAAAATATTGTTGAGATAGAGATACAGGATCTCTTCTTTGGTCAAATTTTGCTCGAGCTTCGTGGCGAGCATGGCTTCTTTGATTTTGCGTCCAAAAGTCTTTTCGCTACTGAGGAAAAACGATTTCGCCACTTGCTGCGTGATTGTCGACCCGCCCTGCACGGTCCGACCGGCGCGTAAGTTGGCGAGCATGGCGCGCACGATCGCCTGATAATTGATCCCGTCGTGTTCAAAGAACTTGTCGTCTTCGATCGCGATAAAGGCGTTGATCAGGGTCTTCGGAATTTTCTCATAGGGAGTGAGGATACGGTTTTCTTCGTTGAAGAACTCCCCGATCTTGCGGTTGTCGCGCGCGTACACGGTGGAGACGAGACGCGGCTTGTAGTCTTCAACTTTCAGAATTTCCGGCAGACTTCGTTGCAAGGAGTAAACATAAGCAGCGCCGCCCAATCCACCGACCAACATCAAAACCAGCGCACTCAAGATGAGCTTCTTGACCATAAAAATCGCCTGACTCCGAGGATTTAGATAACCCGTTCATTCTAACCCTCGTCCGCGATTTCAAACAAGGAATGCGGTCTTTCACCATGCAAAAACAAACACGTCAGCTGTCGGCGCCGCCTATGCCGTCTGACTTTGGTCGGAGAGGTTGAATCTAAGTGGCGCGAAGCGCTGGACCACTGTCTGCCCGTTGCGTCAGTCAGAAAACTCATACATGCCAAGCCTGATGATGAGCTCGGCAGAGCGTTGTCAAATTGTCGGCGACGTTCTGTCCCCCTCGTGACCGCGGCCGAAGATGATGCAGCTCCTCCCAGAGAGAAGTCCCACACGGTGAGCCATCCGGGAGTCGAGCCTGGCAGCGCCCGAGATCGCGCAAGTGAACTTGGTGCGCAACTGCGGCAGGAATGGCGGCACTCGAGATAGAGACAACTTCGGAGCTCACTGGTGAAACAGGTTTTAAATTCTGCTCTTCGGACCTTGCCTGAGCCGAGTTGGAAGCAACACTTGAGTCGTCCGCCGCCGCCGGATTCGCCGTTTCTGCGTGTGGCATTGCCCGGGCCGAGTTCGCGGGCAAGGCATTGGGTGTTGCGCCCCATTCTTGTAACATTGGCTCATCCGTTTTCCCCGCTGCTGCCTCCATACTCGTTCTTTCGGGCGCGAATGACTGAGCCGTCTGACTCGGCTGAACTTTTTCATTCGGTGTCGCCATTTGATGGAGCGGAGCGGATGGCTTTAGCCGAGAAGATGGATTCCGTTGCCCCTCCAATGTGCGACTTGCCCACATAATCGCCCGCTCGGCTTTACGAACCGGATCTTTGCGCTCCAGATAAAACTCGGCGAGCTGTTCAATGGCAGTCTCTAGGCTTAGCCACTCGCCATCGCCCGAGGCCATCAACTCCCGCGCACGTTCGAGTTTCTTGTAACCCACTTCCGAAATCGGCGTCTGTAGCTGAAGCGTATGTGCATCTAAGAACCGGGCCTGCTCCGGCCGAGCGGCTCTGGGGTTTTCTCGTGCGACTTCACGCTCCAGATCTCTCTTCGGCAGCTCCAAGGCGAGACCGATCCACTTTGCTTGCGTCTGTTCATTGATCACCGACGTGATCCGCACGGCTTTGGAGACCGTGAGCTCTCCGGACACGAGCGCCTCTTGCAGTTGCGGAAGCTCCTGCGCTTTTCTGGCTACTGTGATGTAAGCGTAGCTCTGGGCTTCAGAAAGTTTCAGCGCATGCACGGCGTACTGAAAGAGTGAATTGTACCCGATAAACCGATGCACCAGAAATTGATCCACCTCTTGAAGACAGCGGATCAGGTCCGCTTCGCAAGCTTTCAAACGTTCGACGGCGGCACACGTGCGCGAGTGAATCGCACGCAGAGTTTTCTCATCCTGGCTTCGGCGAACTTCTTGAAGGCGAGTGAACATAGGATTTTCCTCTTTGTGCGCACACAATCTCGTGAGCGCGCAAGAGAATCTAGCATGACAATTCAAGATCGAAATTTTCGTGTTTATCCTGCGCTTGAGGCCCACTTGAAAACGAGTCTACGAAGCCGGGCCTGTGTGGCCGCTACTCCTCTTAAAGCATGGATGTGCGCGCGAGAGCAGGCCTCTGGTTGACGTTACCAAAGCATTGCCTGCCTAGTGAAATTAAACAAAAACAGGTGTCAAGAAGAATAAACTCAAATGTCCTGTGGTCGCGATTGTTTTAGGTCTGTTGTAACAGGGAAAGTGTCAGGTGGAGACGTAGGATTGTTTGTCTTACGGCGGAGGATAAACATTGCTCGGCCTCGATCATCAGAAATGGACATTGAAAGAAGTGAATCGGACCGCAACTTTCCAACAAGCTCTCGATGGGCACATCACGGTCAAAGAGGTGAGTCGTTGACCAAAGACGATCATGCGTTGAATTCTGTTCAAGAGGGTTTTCGATTGGACTCTACAGAAGCCAAAATGACAGAAAGGTCTATTTCAATTGAGGCATTGCCCGGGCCGAGTTAGCACGGCCACCGCCCCCACGATGAAGGGTGGCGGTGGCGGAAAAACCGGTGGCCGGCGCTAAGCGCCGATATTAGTCAGTGGTCTTGGTGCGGTTGGTTTTAAGCGGTTCCTCTTTTTTCTTATACTCTGTCACTTCCGCGCCGCAGGCGACAAGGCTGACGCCCGAAACCTTAGCACAAACCGTCTTATAGGTGCTACAAGCGGACTCAAACGCGGAGAGGGCGCTGACGGCGCCAGAAAAGCTGATGTCCTTATCGGTACTGGTCGTCGTGCTGGAGTACTTGGTCGCGCACTTTAAATCCCGGTCGACGAGCTTTTTCTCAAATGTCACATTCTTGAGCTCGTCCTTCCGCTCGACAATGCGTTGTTGCAGCATCGATAAATTTTGCTGCTTGGTCTGCATCGCCTGCATGGATTGTTGAACCGCCATCGCGGTCGCATTCTTGGCTTCTTTGAGTTGTTCGACCATGTGCTTGGTTGCGGTTTCGCGTGCGAGCTTATCCAGGATTTCTGTTTCGTTCATGGACTGAATCGTGTTGGCGCGATTTTGCTCAAGCACGGCCTGCGTATCCATGGCCCGCTTTAACTCCACCGTCCGCATCTCTTCGATGCGTGCGAGTTTGTTCCGGGTGGATTTCATCGTCATGCAGCGCATGTATTCCATCCGTACTTCACGAGCGCGCCGTTTATCTGAGCCAGCCAGGCGAGTCGTGCTGCCTTGGTTGTTTGTGCCAGCGGCGCGACCCGCTTTTTTCTTCGCGAGGAGTCGCTGATAGAGATCCTCGGCCTTTTTTTCGCACTCCAGCTGAACGGCGTCGGCTTGCATATTCACCGCGACCGAGGCTTTATTCAGGTCGTTTCGCAGCTGCAGATAAGCTTGATCGATTTCTTCGTACTTCTTGCGCAGCGCTTGGAGCTTCGCGGCCTTCTCGGCATCCGCTTGTATCGCTGCTTTCTCCAGCTCACGCATGGCCCTGGCTTCAGCTTGCTGAGATTTGACTTGGGCTTGCATCATCTCATTCTGCGCATCCATGATGCCCTGCTGTTCGTCGCGGAGCTTTTCCTCGAGGTCAAACACGTTTTCTTGTTCGCTTTTATGGTCGTCTTTGACGTCTGTGCGGCGCTCTCGAAGCCCTTTCAGGCTCAATGAGGCAAGGGCGGGACAAGTCGAGTAGCGGTCTTTACAATCCTGCGCCGAATCCTCTTCGTCCAGCTCCTCCTCTTCATCGTAGGAGAGACTTTTGCTGGCGCTCATAATGGCGCCCTGGCACGTCGTTGCTCGAGAATAGCAGCCTTGGGCGCTGAGTCCCGCGGCGTCGCACTTATCGAGATATTTTTGTCTCGCATCTTCCATTCGTGTGAGTGCTGATTGGCAAGCGTTGAAAGACGCGCTTCCCGCGGAGCCCAGTAGCTTCTCTTGTTTGCACTGATACATATCAAACGGAGGCATTTTCGGATCCTGGGCGCTGGCTTCCGCATGGGCCTTTCTGAGTTCCTCGCATGCCAGATTGGCAGCTTCAACAGTTTTAACAGGATCGGGAGTGAAGATGGCATCTGCGCTCATCGTTGTGCGTGGATAAAGGCTCGCGGTGGAGACGATTAGCACCGCGCTGAAAACAAACCTCACAACACCTGTCTGAGTTTTGAACACTGAAAAGCCGTTCATGTGCTTGCGCCCCCTCGGAGACTAATGAAAAGCAACGAGAATGCCACTTTTAGGCAATGCTCACAGTATTGTCTCAAATTGAGATCGGGGGGAGTCCTGCCCAGGTCTTTGGGCCGGATGAGGAATTGAAAGCGGAGAAAAAACCGGCTCTGTGGCGCTCGAGAACTAGAAACCCATGTTTATTAAGGTGGGCGACCATAATGGAGACTTTAGGCTTCTCGGATCCCGAAGGCCGAGCTTGCTCACCATCTCCAGGGACAGTCCCCTTGCTTAAACTTGTAGGGTTTCTTTTTCCTGAGCATATGCCACAGAAACCTTGCGCCCAGCTTATCACAGGGCATTCGGGATTCAACCTCGGCGTGGTCGTGCCAGCCGTCTTTCTTGCGATCGAGGGCGCCAAATCGAATCTCCGAGCGCTTCTCCGCTTGCGCTTGCCATGTCGCCGTGAAAACTGTGTCTTCGTCCGGTTCGTTGTGAGGAAAAAAGGCCGATAAGTCTCAAGATGACATACAAAGAATTGGACACGATTTTTCCCTACATTGTTTTTGTGTATGGTATCCTCGTGAGCTTTGTTTTGGCCTCGGGACCCCTGATGCGTCTGGCGCGCGAGCGCCTTCCAGCGGAGTTGGTCGGACAGCTTTCCGCACATCGGACGCTCGGCCTCGTTTGTCTCTGGGTCGGCGCGCTTTGGGTCTTGCAAAATCTGTGGTTGAACTGATTCTTTCCTTGGCTTCGTCTCTGACAGAATCCCGTCCATCTGCCTAGGCACGCGCTGCTCCCGGGTTGACGGGAGCAATTCCCCCGGCTAGCTTGCCGGGCATGTCGGACGACCAACTCTCTTGGGACAAAATTTTTGGCGAAAACGCCTCGCAGACCGAGGCGAAGCCGGCACCGAGCCCGGTACCGAATCGAACCGCGGCAAAAGAGAAATCTTCGCGCGCGTCCGTGTCATCCGCGGATCCCGTCCAGACGGAAAAAGAAAAGCCGCTTTCCAGCTTGAATTGGGGCCCACTGACTTCGTCCACCGCTCAAACTGTGACGCAACCAGTGACGCAACCAGTGACGCCGAACGGAACAGCGAACGTGGCGACGACGACACTCAAGCCGCTGATCCCAACACTGAATCCCAAAATGACTTCAGTCCCCGTCGCGCGCGACATCTTGCCGCCCGACACGGATGAGGAATCGGACGAACTCGCGGTGGCGGACGAAGAGGCCCGAGTGCTCTCGGTCTTTGAGCTGAACAAGCAGATCCGGTCCACTCTGGAAGGTCAGTTTCCGCTCGTGTGGGTGAAGGGCGAGATTTCCAACTTCAAAGCGCACACGTCCGGACACTTTTACTTCAGTTTGAAAGACGCCAAGGCGCAGGTGAGCGCGGTCATGTTCCGCGGGTTCAATCAGCAACTCAAGTTCCGTCCCGCCGACGGAATGGAAGTTCTCGTGCGCGGTCGTGTGACCGTGTATGAGCCGCGCGGCAACTATCAGATGTTCTGCGAAATGATGGAACCGGTCGGCGCGGGCGCTTTGCAAAAAGCGTTTGAGCAACTCAAAAGTAAGCTTCAAGCCGAAGGCCTGTTCGATCCGGCTCGCAAGCGTCCGTTGCCGGCGTTGCCGAAGCACATTGCCATCGTCACTTCGCCCACGGGCGCTGCGATTCGCGATATGCTCAATGTCCTCGGGCGCCGCTTCAAAGGCCTGCGTATCACGGTCGTGCCGACGAAAGTGCAGGGCGAGCAAGCGGCAGGCGAGATCGTCGCCGCGATTGAGCTCGTCAAGCGGCTGTCGGATGTCGATGTCATGATCGTCGGTCGCGGCGGCGGTTCCATCGAGGACATGTGGTGCTTCAATGATGAACGCGTGGCGCGGGCGATCGCGGCGACGCATGTGCCGGTGATTTCGGCGGTCGGGCACGAGATCGATTTCACGATCGCGGATTTTGTCGCGGATTTACGCGCACCGACCCCTTCGGCTGCGGCCGAGTTGGTCGTGAAGAACGCGAGCGATCTGCAAAGCCGAATCGAGGCGCTGACGCGATCCTTGAAACTCACGGTGTCGCGAGCGCTCGAGTTTTCCAAGAAAAGCGCGGACTCATTGGCGAAGCGGCTCGTCGATCCGCAACGGCGAATTCAGGACAGCATGCTGCGCTCCGATGAACTCACGCAACGCCTGGAGGCGGCACTCCTTCGTCGCTTCTCCACGCGCCGTATGGGTTTGGCGCTATTGCGCGAGAAGTTAGGCAATCCAGAAACCCGGATCCTGAGTGAGCGTCAAAAAATAGAGTCGCTCGCACAGCGGTTATCGACGGGCGTGCGCACGCTGCACGAGCGCAAGGCGCAGTTTGTTTCAAGCCAAATGGCGCTTCTCGATTCGCTCAGTCCGCTTCGGGTCGTTGAACGTGGGTACAGTTTGGTGACGTTGAATCAGCAGGTTGTCACCAGTGTCGATCAAATTCACGAGGGCGCCGTTGTTTGTCTCCAATTCGCTCACGGTCGCGCGTCGGCGGAGATCCGGCAAATCGAAAACACTAAAGGCGTCACAGACAGGGAGTAGTGCATGGATTTCGAAAAGAAACTGAATCGACTCGAGGAAATCGTCGCGAAAATGGAATCCGGAGAGCTGGCGCTTGAAGAGTCGCTGAAGTTGTTCGAAGAAGGCGTGCGCCTTTCGCGCGAATGCAACGGACAGCTGACCGAAGCCGAGCAGAAGGTGAAGCTGCTTTTGGGCGTCGGAGCCGATGGACAAGCCGTGACACGTGATTTCACCGTCGCGGCTGAGTGAGAGAGGCGCGAGTGACGCAACCCATGTCCACTCTTCAGGCCAACCTTGACGCCAAGGCCGCCATCGTGACCCGCTTTCTCGAGCGGTATTTTTCCGATCGCTTGGCGTTGCAAGCGGTGAACAAAGGCGTGCAGCCGGACATGAAACCGGTGGCGACGCTCCCGGCGGGGCTGGAGACTTTGCTGCGCGCGATTCGTTATTCCGCTCTTCAGGAGGGCGGCAAGAGATTCCGTCCGGCGTTGGCGATGATGACGGCCGAGGCGCTCGGATATTCGAGTGATCGAGTGCTGGCTCTGAGCGCGGCTGTCGAGTGCATTCACACCTATTCCTTGATTCACGATGATTTGCCGTCGATGGATAACGATGATTTTCGCCGTGGGCAGCCGACCAATCATCGTGTGTTCGGTGAAGCGATTGCCATATTAGCCGGTGACGCGCTTTTGACCGAAGCCTTCCGGATGTTGGCGGGTCATTACCGTTCCGAGCCGATGGCGTGCATTCAGGCGATCGAAGAGCTGAGCTTCGCGGCTGGGTCGTGCGGGATGGTCGGTGGTCAGGCCATCGATTTGCGTGCGAAGTCCTCCGACGTGACCTTGGATGAAGTGCAGATGATGCATCGCCTAAAGACAGGCGCACTGATTCGCGCGACCGCAGTCGGAGCTGCGCACCTCTGTTTCGCCTCAGTGGAACAGGTGGCACAAATTCGAACCTATGCGTCTTCGCTCGGTCTCGCGTTTCAGGTCACGGACGATATTTTAGACTACAACCCGGAGCGCCCAGAACCAGGAAGTTATCCGAGTCTGATCGGTCTCGATCAAGCCAAGGCGCATTTGGCGGATCTCACCGAGCGTTGCTTGAGCGCTGTTGAAAGCTGGGGCTCGCGAGCGGAACCGCTGCGCGAATTGGCCCGCTATAATCGCGCGAGAATGCGTTGAGAGGATGAGGAAGGCGACCGGCTTCGGATGAAACGAATTGACCGCCTCCTTGTTGACTTAGGTTTGGCCGAATCCCGCAATCAAGCCCAAGAGCTGATCGCCGCAGGCCGCGTCGCGGTCTTCCAAAGCGGACAGAAGCGTGTTGTGACCAAACCGAGCGCGATGTTTGCCGACACCTCATCCCTACGCGTGGATGTGAGTCCGTCAACTGGGCCGGAGTTCGTCTCACGCGGTGGAATTAAACTCCATGGGGCTCTTCAAAAAACCGGCCTCGTACCGAAGGATTTTCTTGTTCTGGACGTCGGGATTTCAACCGGCGGATTCACCGATGCGATCCTTCAAGCCGGTGCCGCCCGGGTCATCGGTGTGGATGTGGGTCATGGTCAGCTTTCACCGAAGTTGAGGCAGGACCCTCGCGTGACTTTGATCGAAGGGATCAATGCGCGCGATCTCTCGAGCTGCGAGCTTTTCAAGTTTACCGAAGGACGTAAATTTGATCTGATCCTGCTGGATGTCTCGTTTATTTCTCAGCGGCTTGTGCTTCCGGAAGTGGTGCCGTATCTGAAAGATGGTCATCAGATCCTCGCGCTTGTGAAGCCGCAATTTGAGGTCGGGCGCGAAGGCTTGGGAAAAAACGGGATTGTCAAAGACGCCTCGCTATTTGAAAGCGTACGGCGATCGATTCACGAGCTCTGCCAGACGCTCGGTCTCAGCGTGGAGGCATATTTTGAAAGTCCGATCGAAGGTTCCGATGGCAACAAAGAGTTTTTCATTTTGGCTCGTTTGCATGTTGATCCTGAACGCATGCGGCAGTCTCAAGACGCGTGAAGAAATCCAAGAAGGAGATGCCGTTCCGACCGGCACGGTCTCGCGCCCCGCGGCGCCGCCCGTCGCCAAGGATCCGCCGGTGAGCGCGCCGCCGGCCGGTCTACCGCATCCGGCGCCGACACCAATTCCGGCTCCCGCGCCCGAAAGCTTTCTCACCAAAGAACCTCCGCGCGTGGGAGTGATCCTCGGGCCAGGCGGGATGAAGGCTTTCGCGCATATCGGTGTACTCAAAGAAATGAGCCGCGCGCGCTTGCCAATCCGCGCGATCGTCGGACTGGAGTGGGGCGCCGTGATCGGCGGTTTGTATGCCGGACAGGGACAGGCCAACGACGTCGAATGGAAAGCGTTCAAACTGCGTGAAGACGATATTCCTGGCAGCGGTTTGCTCAGCAAAGCGATACAACGCGAGAAAGCGTCGGATCTGAGCGCATTCCTCAACACCGTCTTCACGGACCAAAAAATGGAGCGCGCGAAAGTGGATTTCGCCTGCCCTTCTTACAACATCCGTTCGGAAAAGTTTGGCTGGTGGAACCGTGGCTACATGAAGGACAGCGTCTCGAAGTGCATTGCCTATCCACCGTACTACACCGACACCGATGGATGGCTGGCGGCGCCGATGGCGATCGAAGAGGCAGCGGCCTACTTACGCGCGAAGGGCATGAATCTCGTGATTTACGTCGACGTCATGGCCGGAGGAGAGATTTTCAATTCGGCGTTGACCGGTGAACACTACGCCGACTACGTCCTTTGGGCCGAGGCGCGACGCCAGGCCGCGCGAAAGCAGTTGCCCGGGGTGAACGTTGTCATTCGCGTCAATGCCGGGCAACATGGCGTGACCGATTTTGGTGGTCGCAGGCAGCTGATGGATGCGGGCGTGAATTCGTCCCAGGACATCATCGGCAATTTGGTCAAACAATACGGATTCTGATTGGAGCTCTGAACGAGCGAGGAGCTAAGACATGCGTCGTCCGCAATTTGATATGACGGTTTTCAAAGAACGTCGCGCCCAACTGGCTCAGTGCGCACCTGGTTCCGCGGTGATCTTGCCTTCGCATCCCGAGATGATGCGCCAATACGATGTCGATCATCGTTATCGTCCCGACAGTAATCTTTTCTACCTCACGGGTTGGGAAGAGCCGGAATCCGTCTTCGTGTTTCGGCCCGGGCAAACACCTGAATCCGTTCTGTTCGTGCGTAAAAAAGACGTGCTTCGAGAAACCTGGGACGGCTTTCGGTATGGTCCGGAGGGGGCTGGCAGCGAATTCCATATGGACAAGACCTACTTGATCGAGGAACTCGACGCGGTCTTGCCGGAGCTGCTCAAGCCGGTCGAGCGCATTTATTATCGCTTCAACGTGGATTCGGCGTTTGATCACAGAGTGCTCGCGGCGCAGGAAAAATTCCGCGTCAGCCTGGGCCGCACGGGCCGTGGCTATCTGCCGATTTACGATTCGTGGGAGCTCCTCGGTGAAATGCGTTTGAAAAAGGCGCCGTATGAAGCCGGTGTTTTGCGCAAGGCTTGTGAGATCACGGCCAAAGCGCATGTCGATGTGATGAAGGCCGTCAAGCCGGGGATGAACGAGCGTCAGGTGCAAGGAATTTTCTTGGGTTCGATCTTCGAGCAAGGTGCTGCGCGCGAGGGATATAACACCATCGTTGCCGGTGGCGCGGGAGCGACGACATTGCATTACGTATTCAACGATCAGCCGCTGAACGGCGGGGATCTGCTGTTGATTGATGCGGGCGCTGAGTACGAATATTTCACGGGCGATATCACGCGGACCTATCCGATCAATGGCAAATTCACGGAGCCGCAAAAGCGGGTTTATGAAGCCGTTTTGAAAGTGCAAAAAGAGATTGTCGGCATGATTAAACCGGGCGTTCCCTTCGCGAAACTCCAAGATGCGACCATTTCTGGATTGGTGGATGTGATGCTGGACCTTCGGCTGCTCAAAGGTGACAAGAAGGCTATCATCGAGAGCGGTGAGTTCCGTCGGTACTATCCTCATGGCGTCAGTCACTGGCTCGGTATGGACGTCCATGATGCGGGCTTGTACGTGGTGAAAGGCGAGTCGCGTCCGATTGAGGCCGGCATGGCCTTCACGGTGGAGCCGGGATTGTACATTCCGGCCAATGACACGTCTGCGCCGGCGGAATTCCGCGGCATCGGTGTGCGAATCGAAGACGATATCCTCGTCACGGGCGACGGCTGTGAAAACATGACGGCCGCCGCTCCGAAAGAGATTGCCGAGATGGAAGCGATTATCGGTCAAGGGAAGGCCTGACTCCGGAAAGTGGACCGACCAAGAGCGTCGGCGCGGATCAACTTGACCAAAGTCCGATCTTGAGCCCGATCTTGGGTCGATGGCATTTGCAAATCGAAACAGTTGATTCTGTTTCGTTGCGGCTTCGGCCCGGTCTGCTATGCTCTAGTCATGACAGAAGCAAACGACCCCAACGCAGTTCCGAGTGGCGATCCCCGTTCTCGCCGCAAAGTCAAAAACCTGATTCAAAAGCCGAAACAGCAGCTGAAGTACATCATGTATTTCCTGGCGACAGGGATGATGCTCTTGCTGATCGTTTTCAGCTTCGTGTTGTTCACGCTCTCGAACCTCGTGAACACCATGACCCAACTCTGCGGGATGGGTGAGGACGTTCAGGCCGCAGTTCAACAATCGATCATGTCAGCCTGGGTGGTATTCGGGATCGTGTTCGTGGCATTTGCCGCGATGTCGGTCGCGACCGGCCTTTTGATTTCACATCGGATTTACGGTGCGATGGTTCCGATTCGCCGGCAGGCCGAGGCGATTCTCGCGGGAGACTACAAGGCGCGTGGCAAGTTGCGGGAGCACGACGAGCTACAAGACATCATGACCGACCTCAACACGATCGCCGAAAAACTCGATTCCAAATACGGTTCCCAACCCTGATCTGAATTCGGTTGGCCCAAGCGATCTTCGTTTGGGCACTGAGGCGCAGGCCCTCACAACGGTCGAAAGGCGTGCATCGTCCATCCGCGCGTTTGAGCTTCCTCGCGGAGTTTGCGTTCTTCTTCGAACAATCCAGTGCCAGGGACATCCTGTGTTGAAACCGCGAGTCGCAGATGACTTGCGCATTCCAAAAGCGCGATGTCGCCGAGTGTGTTTCCAGAGGCGAAAATGGGCCGTGCGCCACGTGTGGCCTTCAAAAGTGCTTCGGACTTTCCTTGGCGCCAGGTGATCGGCAAGACCGGAGTCTTCGTGACGAGGTCGTCTTCAACCTCGGTCGTGATCCCGAGCACATGGTCCTGATCAATACCTAGCAGCGCCGCCGCCGGTTCCACGGCCCACTTCACCGAGGCCGTTACGACGTAGATTTCAAAGCGCAGGTGCTGCAGAGTTTCGATCAGCGCCTTTTGTGATTCAAATATTGGGAACGGCCGCGCCTTCTCCACACAGGCTCGCGCCCAAGCGCGGACCTCATGCAGCGCTTGGCCGGCATTGATCTGCGCAAGCCACATATAAGCGACGCGCGGGTCCGCCTTTTTCAAATCGTGATAGTGCTGCCAAGGATCGGCCGGCAGTCCCGGAAGACCGCAGTGATGAATTTGATAATCGAAAAAACTCTCGCCCGCGTCGGTATCCCACAGTGTGCCGTCGGCATCGAAAGCGGCGATACGTGGCCCGTCGCATTCACGAGACGCGCGCTCCAGCGTTCGTGTCAGCATATCCATGAGCTGCGGGGGGAACGAATTGACCAGCTTGTTCTTGTTTGAAATCATTGCGGAAGTATCACGCGAAAGCCGAGGGCGCACAACTGCTCAAGAGAATGGACCGTCGGCGTCAGGGGCGCATTCCCCAGGGAGTTCGAATCTCGATGGAGCTTGTCTACCAAGTTGCTGCACCCGATGAACTCGACGAACTGCTCGAGTTCACCAAACAACGTTTGGCCGATACAGAACCGGATCCGATCGCCCGTCGCTTCGCGGAGTGGACTGCTCCATGGCGACGTGAGTCCTTGGAACACTACTTAAAACTCGGCTGGAGTTTCACGGCACGGGTGCCATCGCAGGGTGAACGCAGGGGCGAGCTCATGGGATTTTTTCTGGGGCAGCCATTTTTGTTCTTGCGCGGCCACACGCAAACGCTCTGGATTGAGCATCTCGACGGCTTGGATCCTGGAATCCGGGCCGGGCTGACGGACGTCGCCGTACGATTGGCGCGCGACAAGCATATGCAACGAGTACTTTTCGGAAACGGGCTGGCGGGCGCTGCCAACGGTGCGGATTTGAAATCCTGGCCCTCGCGCGCGATCACGGAAGAAATCAGAGAAGTTCAAACCACGAAGGGGTGAACGATGGGGACGACGTTTTCGGCGCGGGATCGCTCTCAATGGATTCGAGACCTGACCACGCGTGAATTTGATTTGGTGATTATCGGTGGCGGCATCACGGGGGCTGGCGTCGCTCGCGACGCGGCTTCGCGGGGTATGTCCGTCGCTCTTGTCGAAGCGCGTGACTTCGCCGAAGGAACAAGCTCTCGCTCCAGCAAGTTGATTCACGGTGGAATCCGTTATCTGGAAAATCTCGAGTTTCACCTCGTCTTCGAGGCACTCTCGGAGCGACGCCTGTTGTTTGATATCGCTCCTCATCTGGTTCATCCGCTGCGTTTTGTTTTGCCTCTTTATCAAGGGGGACGTGTCGGGATGTTGAAAATGGGCCTCGGGATGTGGCTCTACGACGCGCTTTCGATGTTTGAAGCACCAGAACCACATGAGCGGTTGGACTCCGTGGAATCGGTGGAGCGTTTGCCGCAGCTTCAGCGGCGCGGGTTGCTGGGTTCGTATGTCTATTCTGACGCCTATATGGACGACGACCGTTTGACGCTAGAAACATTGCGCTCGGCCGTGCGCTCCGGAGCGATTTGCGTCAACCACGTCAAGGCAGTGGGCGCACATATGCCGCAAGGCCGTGTCGAGGCGATCGAATGTCGTGATGAAATGACCGGCCAAACGCTACGCGTGAGTGGCCGGCATTTTATCAGCACTGTAGGGCCGTGGACCGACATCGTCGGGCGTGAACTTCTGGGTCAGTGGAAAAAGGTTTTGCGTCCTTCCAAGGGCGTGCACCTGACGTTCGCGCGCGACCGCCTCCCGCTCAAGCAAGCGGTCGTCATGGCGGCGGATAAAGACAAGCGCATTGTTTTCGGGATTCCTCGTCACGAAATGATCATCATCGGCACGACGGATACAGATTTCCCCGAGGATCCGTCGACAGTGGGCGCGTCGTCCTCCGATGTCAGATACCTTTTGAACATCGCGCATGAGTACTTCCCAGGCGCCAAGCTCACTGCCGAAGACACCGTCTCCAGCTATGCGGGCGTGCGACCACTTGTGCACGACGGTTCGGAGAGCGAGAGCAAAACAAGCCGGGAACATCTCATTTACAGTGATCCTCGCAACATCACGTTCGTGGCCGGAGGAAAATACACGACGTACCGCCGGATGGCGGAACAGACAGTCCAACAGGCGTTGGAGAATTTTTCGACAGAAGATCAAGTTCGGTTCCGGCTGAACGACACCAAGCGGGCGCTTCATCCGCTGGTGACCGTTGATCATCTGGAGCGTGCGCGGCGCGAAGTGGGGAATTGGGCCCGGGAATTCGGATGCGCGGAGAAAATTGTGCAAACCATCGTTGAGCGTCATGGTTTCGAGGCGCCGGAAATTCTGTCAGGACTGCCGGCGGTCGGAGCTTCGGATGGCGCACGACTGTGGTGTGCGGAAGCTCGTCACGCAGTGGCACACACGATGTGTATGGGCTTGATTGATTTCTACGTCCGCCGCGCCCCGTTGTTTTTGTCATTCCGCGATCACGGCCTTTCGCTCATGCCGGCGATCGCGCGAGAAATGCAGAAGGCTCTGAACTGGAGTGATTCTCAGTGTCAAGTTCAGCAGGATGCACTTGTGGCGTATGTGCGCAAAGAACTCGCGTGGAAACAGGAATTCCAAATCAACGCTTCAAACTTTTGATTGTACTAATGAACTTTGTAACTTGAGATCCGCCTTCTTTGAGGATCTCAAGATATCCGTTTCGCAGGACATCGAGCACGTTACCGGTGATACGGGCGTTGATATTACCGGCCAACATTTCTTTGAGGATCGCCACCCCCATATCACCCACGGTTTCGGTCGGTTGACTGTTGAGGATATAGATCGATTCGGGGCGAATGGTGAAGACGATGTCAGGGTTCCGGGCTGCGCGCTGTTCGACGACCGGCAACCCGGCGTGTTGAAAGAGTGCACAATCCATTATTCCGCCGATGGAAATACCGATTTCCACACCTTCACGCAAGAACCGCAGTGCGGAACGCGCCGGAGGGCGGGTTTCGAAATAGTTCTTTAATGTCTGAAAAGCCTCGTTCGCGCTCATCCTGACCTCATTCTGCCGGACCTGATTCTGATTGTGGTCGCCTCATGCGTCACCATCGAGCGATGCTCTGGCTCGGTTCTACTATTGGCTTCGACCGAAGGACCAGAATTTTCTGGGCAAACCGTTTTTTAACAGATAACGTCCCGTATTGACTCTCAAATTTTGCGTGCCTACGCTGTCTAGGCGACTCTAACCGGCACATGCCAACGGGACGGTCTTCGCTCATGGGTGTTCTTGAGAAGGTTTCGGATTATTTCACCAACGACATCGCCATCGATTTAGGTACCGCCAATACGCTGGTCTACGCTAAAGGTCGCGGGATTATTCTCGACGAACCTTCGGTCGTCGCGGTCCAAAAAAACTATCGTGGCATGCAAAACCGCGTGCTCGCCGTCGGCAAAGAAGCCAAAGAGATGTTGGGCCGCACCCCAGGTTCGATCGTCGCGATCCGCCCGATTAAAGACGGCGTTATTGCGGACTTCGAAGTCACGGGCTCGATGCTCAAGTATTTCATTTCGAAATCCATGGGCGGCAAAAAAAGCT
>JAMPXM010000298.1 GCA_023701225.1 Pseudobdellovibrionaceae bacterium
CGCCAAAGTCCTTGGCAGCTCTTCGACAACAGCTCGTCCAGTGATTCGCGAAATGGCCCAAAACGCCCTGATTCAGAATCCTGAATTGTGGTTTGAGTTCATTGACGCAAGAAACAAATCTTCACACACCTACAAAGAAAGCCTCGCGCAAGAGGTTTACTTGACGGCTGAAAAGTTTCTCGCAGAGGGACGAAAACTGCTCGCTGAGCTGAAAACAAAATGAGATTCGGAATCAACGACCAACACTGGAGTCTGATCGAATCGCTCGCATTGGCTCCCCTTCGTTCCAGAGGCGCGCGCATCTGGATATTTGGCTCACGTGTCCGCGGTGATCACAAGCCGTTTTCTGACATCGATATTCTTTTTGAATTACCGGATAACACCGCACTACCAACGGGCTTTCTACCCAACCTCACGATGTCCCTCGAAGACAGTTCGCTTCCCATAAAAGTCGATCTCGTCAACGTCGCCGATCTCGCCGAAAGCTATCGATCTCGCGTACTCAAAGAGCGCCAAGAGATCTAAACGCAACGAAATCCCTCTTCGAGCGAATCGTCTTGGGTACTCAGAACCGGAAGATCGCCTCGGCGCCCACGAATTCCATTCTCTTATTTAAATGGTGGGTGTCCACTTTGTGCCCTTCAACTCATGGCAATTTCGATAAGGGAGTCGCGAGGGGCAGAGTAAATAAATGAAAAGCGAAATGCCACCCTCCGATTGGTCTACATGTCTAGAGACGATCGAGGATCCTCACTCCAACAAACTCCAGCGTGAACGACGCCGTGATGTCCTCGACAAACCGTGACGAGATTCTCCACGCTGTCCGCCCCGCCGCTAGCGACAGGCACGCGATGATGCAGGTCGACCCAACGCCGCTCACCGCAGATCTCGCCATTTGCGAGCCGAAACTGACAACAACCTTGGTCACGCCGATGGACTTCGTGTTGAACCCGAGCCGGAAGAGTCCGACGGCGGCGACCGTGGTCCCCCGCCTGTTTTTCTGAATTCTCCTGTCTCGTGACAGGCTCGTCACTCGCACCTTTCATGACGGTCATGGCTTCGCTTGATTTTTCTTCGGAGTCCTTATTCGCCTGAGTGCGTTTCTCCGCACGCTCCGCTCGGCGAACAGGATCCTTGCGTTCAAGGAAAAACTCGCCGATCGCCTGAATGGTTTCATCGAGGTTCATGGCCTTTCCCCGCGATTGACACAAGAGATCCTGCGCCCGCTTCAAAATGAGCGCGGACTTTTCCGAAATCGGCGCTTGTAATTCCAGTGTGTTCTCATCGATGAATCTCATTCGCTCCGGGACGGCCGCGCGCGGTGCATGAGCGGCGACGGTTCGCTCGATCTCACGGCAGGTGGCTTGTTTAGCGAGTTCCACCCACTCGGCTTGATTCGCTTCGCTCAAAACCGGTGTTAGTTTGCGAGCTTTCGAGATGGAGAGCTCGTTGCTTTCGATCGCCGCCTGCAGTGCCGGAAACTTCCGAGCTTTTCGTGCCACGGTGATGTAGTTCCAGGCTTGGCTCTCGGTGAGCCGCAAGGCCTGAACGGCGTACTGAAATAGGCTGCCATGGCCGATGAAGCGGTAAACGAGCTTCTCGTCGACCTCTTGCAGACAGCGGATCAAGTCCGCTTCGCAACTCTTGAGTCTGTCGACAGCGGCCGTGGCACGCGAATGAATGGCGCGGAGTTCTTTTTCCGCATGAGACTTTCGGACATCATGCAGGTGCATGAACATGGTGCCTCCTTCTGAACTTCGCGCACCAACATACACCCTGTTTTGAAACCGTGATTTTTGCTCTTAAAATGGCGCAGGCGAGGAGATCAGTGGATGGGCAGGAAGCCGCTGCCGCCACATGCGAGAAGGGGCAGCAGCGCGGATTTGCGTGCTCATAAGCTGTGCTCCGCGCGCGGATCTGATCGGGAAATGAGTTTCGCGTTTTGATAGCGCCGATGGATACGACGCCAGCACATGGGGTTCAAAACTGAGGAGAGAGATTGCGACGAGGCCAATGAATCGGGTGAATTTCGACATCCGCTGACCTTAGAAAGGTCAGCGTCGACAAGTCAACGACGGCAATTCAACAGTAGCAGGTCAACACAGGGCTCCGCGCGCCCACTCGTTTACGAACCACGGGTCGACGCGGACGCACACGCCCCTAGCCAAGCTCAGGAATTTCAGATTTAATCTTCCTATCAACCACACTTTCACCATTGGCGGCGGCGCATGAGAATCGTTTGGCTGGTCATTGTTCTCACACTCTTCATGGCGTGCGGAAAACCTCAAAAGGATGCGGAAGCCGAACGGACGGCTTTTGATGCCGAAGACATCGGCTCAGAAGCTTTGAAAGACAAGGCGTTTACGGTCTCTGTCACCGATAGCAAGAAAGCCTTGCTGCTCCTGAAGAAGGCGGGCGAAGACCTCTATATCTCGAACGGCGAGATTGGAAAACGCAACGATGTTTTGGTGAGCGACTACGACCTCCTTTGTGAGTTCGAGAGCACGAATGATTCCACGTATCGTAAAACGCAGTCCGCGATCCGCAGTGGGAATTCGAATTTCAGGGTGGTGTCCAGAGGCTTTGGTACTTCGATCGTTAACGGCTACACGTTTGATCGTATCAGCTTTCATTTGAGCCGGACCGAAGACCTCACGATCACCTGCGAACGCATTTACCTCAACGGCCGCCAGATCCGGGTCGAGGATGTAAGAGGCGCGCTCAAGGGAACTTTTGACGTCTTGATCAGAGATTGAAGAGCACAGAGTACGCATCCGCGTTCGCTGGGTTGGGCCCAGAACAACCCTCGGTCTGAGCCGAAACAGTACTGACTTAAAACTTTGCGACGAGTGAGGTCGTAAAAATCGAATCCTGCCGCTCGGTCGCGTTACCGATCAGAATGTTACGATAGCGGGACTCGTAACCAGTCTTGAGCGAGAAGACATTGGAGAGCGTCGTGTACAACGCCACTTCGCCAATCAGCTGATAGTCGCTGGGGTTGGTGAAGTTCGGCAAATACTCCGCATCCGCTTTGGCGAGCACGAACTCGCTGTACCGGAATGAAAGTTCGGTAAACAAACGGGCCAAATGTTGGTCTTTGTCAGGACCACTCGTGCGGTACTCGACCTGGAAGCGATAGCCGGCTTCCCCGTTCCACTCGATGGCTTCGGTCTTGGCGAGAATGCGCCGTAAGCCGAGGTCGGAATTGTATTGCTGGTGGTAACCCGCGAAGACATCGCTCTCGATCGATTGCGCGACGAACACACTTGTTCTTGCATCGAACTTACGGCCGTAGCGCAAACCGACGAGCCAACGGCGAGCGGTCTCCACCTGGCCGGTGTAGCCATTGAGATACTGACCGTCGAACCGCATCTCGTGGATCTCAGCCCACTGCAGATCCGAGCGTTGCTTGATGTTGTATGTTTTCGTGCTCGCATTACCGGTCACGACGATGATGCCGGCCTCGGATTCGTTTTTCAAACCCTCTAAAAGAGCGGCGTGCGATGGCAGGGAAACAAA
>JAMPXM010000036.1 GCA_023701225.1 Pseudobdellovibrionaceae bacterium
GCTTAAGGTATTAAGTCCCACTTTCCCATCACTTTTGAGGATCAATCGGGTCGGTTGCAAACCAGAGGGAAGCGTGCTGGCAAAGTGCATATCGCGGCCATAGCTAGTAAGAACCAAGTCGCCCGGCTGCGTATCAGTTCCGAAGCGGCTGGCCTGACCGGCGGCACCGATATGTCCTCCCCCCCCAGCACCACCACCAGGTACCAACGCCATGCCGGGCCCATTGCCGCCTGGTGCCCCAAGAAGCCAAAATGTCGCGTCTAAATTAGAGTTCGTGGAGTTCGGTAATTCCTGAATCGCGACTCGCGGCTGAACGGCGCCAAGGTCACTCATCCGCATGCCAACGGCCAACCGATTGAGCTTGCACCAGGGGTAGAACGCGGCATCGTATTCGCCGTCAAATGCCTTTTCACAGAGCGCAGCGAGATCGGACTCCAACATGCCGCCAAAGCAGTCGTGCAGCTTTGAGGCGTCGTCGACCAGGACAGTGATACGAAATTCGCTATCCTTGAGGGCAACACCGCCGGTGTTATTGTTTTGGCCGCCACTTTTACGGGGAGTGACCGTGAGCTTGGCGAAATATCGGACATAATTGCGCAGATCCGCCGGTGTGTTGGCAGGAGCCACATTATAGCGCACGGGAAAGGGGCCAGCGACTTTCTCCAAGCGAATAGCGGTTGTTTCGATATCGTGAATTGTGGTCCCGACCTCCGCAAGCTTTTCTGTGCCAACTTGGATGCGAGGAAGGTCAATCGACGCTGATGCAGGGGTGCTCCAATTCGTCGGTATAGTCAATTCGCCGGCACTCAACGCGGCTTTACAGGTTTCTTTGTCAGAGAGCGCGGTACTGATGGCTTTCATCATGTCCGTGCGATTGACTCCCTTGTTCGCGGCCGCGATGCCCAAATAAGCATTATTTAAGACCATGAGAAAACCGAGTGATAAGACGGATAGAATGCCCAAAGACACGATCAGTTCCACAAGGCCAAATCCGCAATCCTCACCTCTCACTGTCGTCCAGTGCGCGAAGGAGGTTTGCTCAAGACTCTGGCTGGATCGCATAAAAAATCCTCTCTGAACGGCGATTCTTTATCGGTATTTCAGTTTAATTCTAAACCACTTCGGACCAGCATTATATGAGTCTGAATGAATGATGGTAATGAACAAGCTGTACTCATTATAAGTACGCTCTGATCTAGTCGTATGGCCTGGCCCCAGGAAGGCTCAGAATTTTCGCGGCTATTCGCTGATACCGTAGGTCACGTTGGTAAAAAAGGGTGCGGTGGCGTACTCTCTATTCACTCCTAAGTAACCAGCAAGAATTGAAATCAGCAGCTGATTGGCGGAGCCCGTCGGATCGGCAGCAAGGACTTCGACTTCCAACTGGTTCAGGTTTTGGCGGCTCGTACTACGAGCTAGGGAAAGTGTGAGCCAATCCGTCTGCCCAGGCTTCAAAATTTTCACTGACTGAACGATATAGCGTTTCGGTGCCAGGCCACTGAGATCCCAAATCCAGACACCATGACTTTGAAGAGTTCCAGCCTCCTGAAATGTCACACCATTCGCGACACCAGCGATCCGTACCTGAGTGCCAGGCATTCCCGTCGCGATAAGATGGCCGCCAACACTGGGAGAAATGTAACGCGGAATTTCGAGTGTAAACACTGGACCATTCATGCGCTCGAGCACACCCGTGGCGGAATTGACTCGATGGTATGTCTTGCTTCCGACCGTGATACTGCTCGATATGGGCGCTCCCGATGCAACCGCCAGAACCGACGAAGTCAACCGTGTCTCAATGGTCGAACCATAATGGCCTGCGAGAAAATTCACGCGTAATTCGTGCGGTATCGAATACTCCGAAAGCCGACGACTGAAGTGAAGCTGGTCGACCCAAGGAACGATATAATCATGCGACGAAATTTGTAAATAAACCGTCGTCCCAGAATTTTTCAACGCCGTGAGGATTGACGCTGAACTCAAGCTGCTCAAGCTCTGATCGGCGACAGCCGGATCAGAGGTGCCGGTCAGAATTTTGAGATGTGCCTGATTGCGATTGAGACCGGTGAGGGAATTCGCGCCAAACTCAAAACGTGGATAGAGCCAGTTCGCGGTCCAGGTGTTGTTGATTCCAATCGTCCACTCCGCAGCATCCAATAAGGCAGGAATCGTCGCGCCGGTCAGCTGCACGATACTACCAGGCGACGCCGGAGGCACATTCGCAAACGCAGCAACAACTTTGTACGGAAACTTATGAGGATTGGCAGCCATGCGCAGCGCCGTCGAGCCTCCACGCGAAGTCCCGTACATCACGATGCGGTCTGGATCACCGCCAAAGTTCTCTCCCACCTGCTGAATAATCTGATTGAACTCACTCAGCGCTTGCTCATTCATCGTTCGTGAGGCCATCGAGCCGCCACCGTTCCAAGTAACCCCTATAACCTTGTAACCCGATTTCCAAACAGATGCGATCGCTCGCACCATTGTCGTGCCCGAGTCGCGCAGATTATCGTTCACATCATACGAGCCTTCAAACATGATGGCGTATGTCCCTTTGGGAGCGGATTGCTCCCAGCCTGGCGGAAGAACGATCGTAACCATGCTGTTTGGGGTCGTCAGCGCCGGAAGGATTTGTATTGACCTGCGCCCCGTGCGCGCTGCGATTTTACTCAGACCCCAATTGGAATAGGACTGAGGTTTACGAAATTCAACGGCAATTCCAGTCCCTATGCACCGAGCTCTAGCCCAAGATCTCACCTCAGAATCCGGCCACTGGCTAACAGAGTAATTCGTGCCGATATATTTATTGAACTCAGGCAAGAAGAGATAATTATAGAATCGGTGATCCACGACACCAGCAGGATTCTGGATCGCGATCTGATCACTCGCGCCTTCTCGACGGCCGGTGGCAGTGTCCCAATGAGTCGCGACGGGCAGCTCGATCTGAGCATCATCGCAAGAGACACCGCTCAGCTCCGGCGACGATGACGACGCTGTGCTGGCCGGTGCGGCCGAATTCCCAGGAGGTTGAGACTCTGGACTATTGGTGAACGTTGAGTCGCCACCGGTGGGTGCCAACGGTGATGATGGATAAGTCGATGACGTGTCTGTGGTATTCGATTGCTTCGAGGCGAGTTCATCGGATTCAAAGCCACCGACACCACAACCTTGAGACATCGCGACGAGCACCAGCAATCCGAAAATGATCCGTCCCATTGGACGCACCGCCTCGCCTTGGACTGTGCAAGAAAAGGTTCGAACTGAAGAGTTTAAATCTGATTTCATCGCACATGCCCCCGCAGATTCAGGTGAGCAATTTCGAGTCCTGCAATAGATTCATAATTTCAATGGCTTGGTCTCTGATGAATGACCGGATCCAATACAGTTGTCTATATAGCGACCAACTTGGACATTGGAGAGAGTCTCAATGTGATACACAGTTCGATGCAGAGGTTTTGCGAGTTTACCTCTTGTCCATGACCACGTGGCGAGGAGCCCTCACCTGGAGGGTCCACTCACTTACTGAGTTTGAGCAGAGTCGCGACGGTCTTTTTGATTTTTTCGATATCGAAAGGCTTTTTGATGTAGTCATCGGCGCCGGCATCAAAGCCGCGTTTGACATCCAGATCGCCCGTTTTGCCGCTGACGAAGATCAAAGGAATCGATTTCAGATCGTCATGTTCCTTGAGCAGTTTCGCCAATTCCAGACCGTTGATCCAAGGCAGTCCGATATCCAAAATGATCAAATCGATCGGCGAGTCATCGAGCACGGTGGACAGTTGCGTTCCGTCCGCGGCCGTGATCGCCCGATAGCCTTCAGCTTCGAGAATGCGCTTGAGGGCTTTGCGCATCGTTTCGTCGTCCTCGATCACGAGAATCGATTTGGGTGTTTGCTTTTTCTGTTTGAGCTCACGGTACTCGTCGAGATTGACCACACCTTCTTTGACGATGCGATCTTTCGTGATCTTTTCAATTTTCTGCACCAAATCCTTGGTGTTAATTCGGCCCTTGGCCACGCATCCTCCAAAAAAAATGTGCTTACTCGCCTTGCGCTTCCAACCAGCGTTCCGCGTCGATCGCCGCCATACAACCGCTTCCAGCAGCCGTGATCGCCTGGCGATACGTATGGTCTTGAACGTCGCCGCAAGCGAAGACGCCAGGCACATTGGTGCGGCTCGACTTCGCTTCCGTGATCAAATAACCGTTATCCGCCATTTGAAGCTGTCCTTTGAACAGCTCCGTATTCGGCTTATGTCCGATGGCGATGAACAGCCCGCCGATCGGCATTGTCGTCACCGCATCCGTTTTCAAATTCTTCAGTTTCAATGCATTGACGAATTTATCGCCGATGACTTCGACGACCGCTGTATCCCAGATGACTTGGATTTTCGGATTCTTCAGCGCGCGATCGGCCATGATCTTCGAAGCTCGGAAACTGTCGCGACGGTGGATGATGTAAACCTTGGAAGCAAAGCGCGTCAAAAAATTCGCCTCTTCCATCGCCGTGTCTCCGCCACCGACCACGGCGACTTCAACATTTTTAAAGAATGCACCGTCACAGGTCGCGCAAGCCGACACGCCTTTATTGTAGAACGCGCGTTCACTTTCCAATCCGAGGTACTGGGCGCTCGCACCGGTCGCAATGATGACCGTCTTGCCGAGATACAAAGTATCTCCAACCCACACTTTCATCGGTCGGCTGGAAAAGTCGACTTTGGTGACATTGCGAGTGATGAAGCGGGTCCCGAAACGCTCGGCCTGTTTGCGCATCTCGGCCATCAGCTCGGGGCCTGTCACACCGTGCGAAAATCCTGGGTAATTCTCCACGTCAGACGTGATCATCAATTGGCCGCCCGCCTCTTCGCCCTCGATCATGAGAGGCTTCAAGTTCGCGCGTGAGCTATAAACGGCGGCTGTCAGTCCCGCAGGGCCAGAGCCGACAATGATGACGTTTTCAACCGTGTCTGTTGGGTTCTTAGCGGAGGTCATGGGCGTTTTCCCTTTGGCTTTTCAGATGCTTTGAAAGCTGCTCCAGTCTAGCGAAGGACCGAGGTAAGTTCAAAACATAGCGTTTTGCGACATCATTACCTTAATCCCGACCTTTGTCGTACACTCTACGCTATGCCCCACATCCGTTTTTTCAAAGCCCGCCCAGAAATCGTGGTCACCGAAGGGGCCAACCTCATGCGCTCTCTCTTGGACGCATCCCTCCCCGTGGCCAGCTCTTGTGGAGGCGACGGCGTGTGTGCGAAGTGCCGGGTCCGGGTCCTAGAAGGTATGGAGCATCTCTCCAGCGAAACCGAACTCGAGCGCGACCTCCGCGATCGCCACGATTATGACGAGAACGAACGTGTGAGCTGCCAGGTCTCGGTTCATGGCGACATTCTGATCGATGCTTCGTACTGGTAACCCGAAGCTCGCGCACCCCAACCTGGACTCTCCTTTGCTTTGTGCGGCGGCCAGGAGGTTCATCGTGCGTATATTTGTTTTTAGGACTGCTTTGACCGTACTTTTCTCCGGACTCGGACTCGTTTCGTGCGGTTCGGACAAATCCAAGGATGCCGCCGCTCAAGATCGATTTCGCGTGACCGCTCCTCAAATTCTGGCGGAGAAGGCGATTGTGCCTGTCCTAGGAAGCGGCTCATTGACCGAGACATTCTCCAGTGAACACAAGCTGCGCTTTCCTTCACTCGACGGCGTCGATTTTAACTCAGACCCGATCACCATGCGGGTGCACTCCGACTGCCGCGGCAGGGTTCTCGCCAGCCGCGAAGAGATGCGCTTTCAAAATGTCACCGAACTCGCACTGCGCGATCTCATGCCGGCCGAATCTCTTTTGCAAGCGACCGGCACGAATGAACCGACGATCTGTCAGTTTCGTTTCGAAGTGAAGAACCGCCACGGATCCCAACACGGATTCACCATCCCAAACTTGGCGATTCAAGTGCCGACCAGTCCTCTGGGGCTGGAACTGCACACCAAAGAGCCCGCCGTAGCGCAAGTGCTGGCCGCACCGCTCATTCATTTGGAAGAGGCCGCGTTTCCCACGCTACGCTTGGACGGACACCGATATGCGACTTCCGAAGACCCGACATACCTCATGTGCGAGGGATTTCACACGCGGTTACCGAGCCGCGAAATCGATCTCGAAGGTCTGCGCTCCTTGGCGCGCGCGCAGCCACTGGCTTACTTGAATCGACCCTTGCTCAACGCTTCGCTGGATCCCCAACAGGTGTGCCGTCTGGTTTCAGAAACCACCGGAGATCAGAACCGCTCCTTGCACGCCAGCGCCCAATTCACATTGCAGTTCGCGCCACCACGGCTCGAAGTGACAGTACACCCGGAGTTCAATGGCTACACCGGACCGGAGGTTCTCGACGTTCCCATTTTCACCGTGCAGATTCGTAATCCGCACACGGTCCCCGTGCCAGTCGCGATCTCCAAAGGACGCACAAATTCCCTTGCGATGCGAGCCGCTCTGCAGACATCACAACAGAAGAACTTTCTCGGTCCCACTCAGTTCGCGGCCCTCACCCTCACCTTGGAAGGAGCGAATGCGATCCCAGACTCCGCGCTTCTGAAGTTCATCATAGCCCCGGGAGCGACGGCTGTCGTCCCCGCTCGCACTCACACGCACTATGTATGCCGTTTCCAACAAGGACGGCGGGACTTGGCTGAGTTTGATCGCGGCTTTTTGGGTTTTTATTATCAACTTGATGCGAACGAGTTCGCTCTGCTGCAAACACCTGACAATCGCCTGGAGGAGGATCAATCCTTCAAAGTCGGTTCGCGCGAAGTGTTTTTGCCGGCCCCGACTCCGGCGGCCGTGGCACGACCGCTCCCGTACTGGGCACCGTGGACGCGTTCACTTCGATATGGATATGAATTGGTCAAAAATGTGACCGAACCCATCGATCTTCAAACCTCAAGCGACCTTGCTACATGCCAGCTGCAAAGATTCTAGAACGTCAGGGGCGACGCAGAAGCGCGTAATTGATCTTGATGCCCTTGCTCGTCCATAGGCTTTCGAAATGGGTCACGAAGTTCTTCGCGGCCCATTCGCTTGCATGCAAGTCCCGCGTCTCCGCGACAATTTCGTATTGGCTCCGACGAAATCGTTCCATCGCCCATTCGAAATAATCCAAAGAGTCGGTTTTAAAGTCGATCACGGAGCCCGGCCTCTGAAGGGAATGCAGCAGGCCGATGAACTCGTCGTCGATCAGACGGTGTTTCCACTGCTTCTTTTTTTCCCACGGATCCGGGAAGTGGATGAACACGTCGTTCAGCTCCCCTTGCGCGAAAAGTTCTTCAATGGCCCAGGCGTCGTAGCGCATGATACGCACATTCGTCGCGCCATCTTTGATCGCGCGACGGATCGATTGGATCAATGGTTTGTATTTGAGCTCAATGCCCAGCAATGCACGTTCCGGCCGCGCGTTCGCTCGATGAGCGAAAAAGTATCCATTGCCAGTACCGATCTCGAGATCTAGGGGATGGGCCTCGTCGACTTTGAATACATTCGAGCGCCATTTGCCTCGAAACTGCGGCGCACGCTCCTCATTGAACGCCCAGTTCGAGAACTCCTCTTCCATCATCCGCACGTCCATATTTGGATTCGGAAGGTTGCGCGTCAGACTGATGCGCGCCTTGGTTTTCAGAGCCGTATTTTTTTCTGACATATGAGACGCTGACTTACCAAAACAGACCATCCGCAGCAACTTCTGCTTGGAGCATTGAAATCTTACCGAATTCCAGCTTGATTGAAGCCATTTGATTGAAGCCATTTGATGGCCGTCTGGAGGACATATGCCTGCCTTCTTCGCTCGCTGGGTCAGCTTTTTCTCTCTTTGCGTGCTTTTGAGCATCAAAAGCTTCGCCGTCCCTTTCTATGGCCATCGGATGGTGGTCGCGGGACCGAGCCCAACTATCGATGACATCTCTCGTGAGATATCTACAAAGGGTGGAAATGTCGTCGACGTGGCGGTAGCCATAGGCTTTGGCCTCGCGGTGACTTCACCTTATTACGGCGCACTTGGCGGCGGCGGGTTCGCACTTGTGAAATCGGGGCCCAGGCCCGTGGCGGCTCTCGACTTCCGGGAGGTCGCACCCCGCTCATCCCACGCTAAAATGTATGTCGAGACGACACCGAAAGCTTCCGTCGACGGTGGACTCGCGATCGGAGTTCCCGGCGTCACAGCGGGCTTGTGGGAGCTCCATCGCAAGCACGGCAAGTTGGCTTGGAAATCAGTCCTCGCTCCGGCGATTCGGATGGCGCGCGATGGCTTTCGCGTCAGCGGGGAATGGGCACAGTTGACGGAAAAAAACGAGAGCCGCTTCAGTCCTGGCGGCCTCTCCGCCTTTTTTAAAAAAGATGGATCCTCTTACAAACCGGGTGAGATTTTACGTCAGCCGGCTCTCGCCAATGCTCTGCAGATAATCGCCGCGCAAGGCGCGAAAGGATTTTACGAGGGCCCGATCGCGAAGGACCTCGCCTCGACCATTCAGTCCGCGGGCGGAGTCATCACGAAAGAAGACCTCCGTGACTATAAAACCCGCTGGCTCGAGCCGCTGAAATCGCAGTTCCAAGGTCACACGCTTTACCTGATGCCTCCTCCCAGTAGCGGCGGTGTCGTCATCCATGGCGCACTCCGTATCGCTGAACTCACGAACCTCCCCGCGCACCGGCCGCTTTCTATAGATGAGTTGCATGGACTCGCGGAAGCTTTGAAAATCGCCTTCCGCGGACGCACTCTCTTAGGCGATCCGGACTTCACGAAAAATCCGCTGAGTGAACTGATGTCCGACAGCACGCTGCGTTCCTGGGCTCAGCAAGTCAAAGCGGATCGGACACTCAAAATCGAGCCCATGAAAGAAAGCGAACAAACCACCCATTTTTCGGTCATGGATGCGCATGGGAACGCGGTCGCCCTCACCGTGACGCTCAATGGTGATTATGGATCGGGCATCGTGAGTTCCAAGTACGGGATCGCGCTCAATAACGAAATGGATGATTTCACCACGCGACCTGGTGAACCGAATATGTTCGGACTGATTCAGGGACGTGCGAATGAAGTCGCGCCGGGCAAGCGCCCCTTAAGTTCGATGAGTCCCACTTTGGTGGAAAAAGACGGAAAGATTGTCATGTCGCTGGGATCTCCCGGAGGTCCACGCATCATTAGCGCAGTGACACAAGTTCTCTATCGCACACTGGTGAACGGATTCGACATGGATCAAGCGATTCAGGCTCCGCGCCTCCATCACCAATTCCAACCCGACAAACTATTTGTCGACGCCAATCGGTTTTCCCCGGAGGTTTTGGCTTTACTGGAAAAACGCGGTCACAAAATCGAAGAGAGCCGTGTCGCGAAAGTGTACGGCGTGCGGCGGACGGCAAAGGGGTTGCTGGAGGCCGCCTTCGACTCGCGAGGCGAGGGCGGCGCCGGCGGTCACTGACTCCGAACCTGCTCACGATGAATCCTATTGCGCCGCCGACGGGACAACCGGACCGTCAGGAGCCGGAGCTTTGGATTTCTTGATGACCTCTTCGTTTTTATACCGGATCTGGAACGTGCCGACGGAATTGCCGCCAGAGGATTGTCTTCCCTGCGATGTCACCCACATCTGTGACCCATCCGGGCTCAGATCCAAGCCCACTGGATACGAATCAACCGTGATGCGAGCCAGGACCGACATATCGCTGGCGCGGAAGGCGACCACTTCACTTGTCTGGTTGACCGCCGCGAACACGTACCGACCGTCGGGAGAAATCTTGATCGAACGCACACCCAAGCCCGCGAAGCCAGAAACCGCTCCGATGCTTTTTGGATCGACCTTGACGTGAAGCGCTTTTTTGCCAGACGCGGCGGCGGGCGAGTTCTTCGTTGGCAAACTCGAAAGCAGGCTTGTGAGCGGAGCGCGCCAGACGAAACCCGTCGAATTGTCGCTGACGAACAAATTCTCGCCTTTCGCGTCGACCTGTAAATCGCGCGGCCCCGGCGCAAGACCATCCACCGTTCCTAAATATCGATGCGGCGACGTGGATAAATCGAAAATCGCGAGTCCACCCTTACGCATGCGTCCGACAAACAAATAACGGCTATCACCCGAAAACGCGAGACCGCGTAAGCAAAAGCCACAGTTCTTATCTCGATCACCGACCATTTTCGATCGGGGCACCTTTTTCTCGACAACCAGTAAGCCCGCTTCTTTGAAGTCCACAGGAGTCTTCCCCGTGATATCCCAAAGGCCGACTGTATTATCTCCCCAGTGAGAAACAGCGAGCCACTTCCCGTCCGGCGAGACTTTCACATACTTCGAGATGGGTCCGACGTGCAGAACGCGCTGGATCACGTGCTCGGCCGTATCGATAATTGCGAGCGCCGACGGGAATTGGCCGAGATCATCCCAGCTGCGACGATAATAGGGCGCCCAGAAATAGCGACCCCCATGCGTGAATTCACCTTCCACAGGTTTACCCACAAACGTGTTGATCGCCTTTGGGACTTTGGGAAATTTGTATTGAAACGGCGGATCCGCGCTGAACAGGGAGGCCTCGCGCGCGGTGAACTTGTGCGAGATGACCGCCTTTTTCTCCGTGCCTGTCGCATCGAACACGACGGTTTTGGCGCCTTCCAGGGAATTGACGTATACGTACTTTCCATCCGGGCTGAAATTGACCGACTTTGGAGAGTCAATGTCCAGATCGAATCGATCCAAGGGATGACTGACATTGCGATTGTAACTCTGCCAACGGCCGACGAAAGTCATCTGTACGGGCGCTTCGAGCGGCTTTGACTGAATGAACAAGTCCGTGTTTCGCTTGAGATCCTGGGTGAAAATCTTTTTCTCCACGCCGGCCAAGTTTTGTTTCGCGCTCGGAAGATACTGCGGAATTTCAATATGGCGCGGATTGAACTGCAGCGCGCGCTCCCAAACACGAACCACTTCTTTCCACTCGCCGAGCTTCCAGTGGGTCCAACCGATTTCGTAGAGGCAATCCACACAATCCGGCTCGATCTCCAAGCATTTGCGGTAGACCGCCAAAGCATCCTCGGTATTGCTGTCTTTTTGCAGAGCAAAGCCCGAGCGCAAATGCTGCGTCGCCGTCTCACTTTTACATAGCAAGGGTTTTGGCGACTGACTCGACGTCGAGGGTGACGTTTCGGCCCAAAGATTCGGCGCGAATGTCATAAGCAAAACAAAAAATGGGAGCGCCAGTCGGCTTCTCATGGGCATTTGATTTCCGTAACATCGATCCAAGCGGACCACTTCTCTTTGAACTTTGTTTCGTTTTCCAGCGCGATGGCTTCCAGCTCACCAATATGTTTCTCGGCTCGCGCCTTCGGACGCCGGCAATCCATCGCGCCTGCGACTTGAGCCACGGCCTTGCCCGCGACTCCGCTCGGGCGTCGCGTGCAACGCTCGGTCACATAGTTCAATAACAACCGCGCCTTCGCAAGCGCCTCGCGTGACCGACACAAGATGGACTGATCGTTCCGAACGTTCTCCCAGTACATCCGCGCCTCGTGCGCATGTCTGTCGAGTTGCGCGGCGGACTGCTCATTGAGTGACGGAACGAATTTCACATCCACTTGCAGCTGAGGGAAGAGCCGATCCAGGAATGCTTCGGACAGCCAAGTCCGCGGACAGGCGAAGCGCTCGCGCAGAATCGGCTGCCATTTTTGCATCAGTCGCATGGCCACTGCGGACGTCAGCTGCTGATCGGATGAAGGAAACTCCACTTCCAGTTCTCCGGTCGGGCCGGTCGATTCGCGACTCAATTCCCGCAGCCATTTGGAATAGCTCGGAAGCCGAGGAAAAAACACGTCGTGATCCATCAAGCGCCGTATGATTTCGTCACGTGGCAGCTGTTCTTCGACACGCTGAAATTCGTCGAATTCCTCATCTAATGCCATTGCGATCCGACACGCACGAAGGCGCCGCGCATCTTTGTGGGAGTGATGGTAGCCATACCACGCCCCCACTGCCAGGGAGAAAATAAGGCAAACAATTGCGATCGAGCGCCATGAAGTCATCTCCCGTATTTTTCGGCATTCCTCCAATGAATTTTGAGCAAGCGCGGGGGCGGCGGTCGAGCTCTGGCACCCGATCAAAGTCCTGACTCGACCTCCGCGAGTGTGAAAAGTCTTGGGTCACGTTATGATACGGCGAACTTTCGGTCTCACATTCCACATTGTGTAATAGAAATCAGAAGGCACTCCCCGTGACTGGACCGCTCACTACTATCGGCTTGCTGCTTCTCTCGAACGTATTCATGACTTTCGCGTGGTACGGCCACCTGAAAAACCATCGTGGCAGCGCATTGGGAATCGTGATCCTCGCCAGTTGGGGGATCGCGTTTTTTGAATATTGTCTGCAGGTCCCGGCCAATCGCATCGGTGCTCAGCACTTCGATCTCGCCCAACTCAAAGTCATGCAAGAAATCATCACGATGTTGGTGTTCGCAGTCTTCATGACGCTCTATATGAAACAATCTCTGCGCTGGGACTTGCTCTGGGCCGGCTTATGCCTGGTCGGCGCGGCTTATTTCATTTTTCGAGACTCCTCCGCGGCGTAGGAGAAGCAATCAGGCATTTGGCGTCGTTCCGTCCCACGATCACAAGGCAAAAAAAACGCGGACGTTGAGTCCGCGTTCTTCACGTTCCAGCGTCCTAGGCGGCTTGCGCACACCCAGTTGGCCCGATCGAATCAGTAACGAATCAGTGACCAGTTGTCGCCGGAGCTGCTTCAGCCGGTGCGGCCGGAGCTGCTGCGCCGTCAGCAGGTGCTGCTTCTGCCGGAGCTGCTGCGCCGTCAGCAGGTGCTGCTGCGCCATCAGCCGGAGCTGCTTCAGCAGGTGCTGCTTCGGGAGTTGCAGCCGGAGCTGTTTCTGCCGGAGCTTGTTCGTTTGCAGAGTTCGAGCACTGCGAGCAACCGTTGAGTGCAAATGCGGAAGCCAACGCCAAGATAAGGATAGAACCACGGATCATAAAATTAACCGCCTCCATAGTGGGTTAATAGCTATTAACTGACGCTTTCCGTCTTATCTGAAAAATATCAATGTGGCCAAAAAAAAAATAATGCTGGACCCCAGAGTCGTCGTTTTCTATCGCATTGCGCAAATGTCCAAATCATTCGCAGCTCCTTCGCAAGGTCAGCGCGACGGCTCGCATCTTCACTTTTCCGAGTCAGTTTTCGATCCACTGGCTTCGGAAAGCAGAAACTGTGTTGGCTCATTCGGATTTGTCAGCTCGTCGATCGTCAACTCGCGCCGAGATTCAAAGGGCCGACGACGAACGGGGCAATCCATCACATCGCACACCTGGCAGTAGGCATGACGGCAGGGGTCGACATGAAAATGCACCTCTCCGTCGTAGTGATAGTCTGCGATCACTCGACGTTCGAAGTCCTCTGTTTCATGGTGTGCCTTGGCGACATCCCAAAACTCCGGCACCACCACGTGGGCATCGATATGGTGATAGCGTCCCGCCCGGATCACTCGACAGTGGTGCACCTGAATGATCCCCTCAGTCCGTTCCTTCGAGAGAATGTCGACCAGATCGTTGAGAATTTCCCGGTCTTCGGCATCCAACAAGCCACCGGCCGATCGCCGAACTTGTTGCCAACCCGTTCTACCCAGAAGGAGACCGACGGCCAGAGCCAAAACCGGGTCCAACCATTGAATGCCGGTGATTTCGACCAATACCAAGCCCCCAGCCACGGCCGCGCTCGTCCAAAAATCCGAAATCACGTGGTGACCGCTGGCCACCAGAGCGGGGGAGCGACTCTGCTGACCTGCCCGGAGGAGAAAGATACCTAAGAGTAAATTGGCGAGACCCGCTCCTAAAACGACAACGAGCCCGAAATTCAGTTCGCTGAGCGATCGACCCGAAATCAGCGCCTGAACTGCTTCCACGCAAATCATCGCGGCCGCGAAGGCGATCAACCCACCCTCAAAAGCCGCCGAAAAATACTCGATCTTGCCATGCCCGTACGGATGATCGGCGTCCGCAGGTTGCGCCGCGAAAACGACCACGAATATGGCCACTCCCGCCGCCACGACGTTGACGATGCTTTCCATGGCATCGGAAAACACGCCCTGTGAGCCCGTCATTCGATAAGCCCAGAACTTTAAAATCAAGAGCATGAGCCCGATGATCAGCGACAGAATCGCGGCCCAACGAGAATGTCTGGCTTCTTGCGTGAGCTGTTGTACCTTCACAGGCGCAGTTTAGCCGCACCAGACTTGGAAATCACCCGCTTTTCCTGATTGCGCGTTTGCGAAGCCCGATCCAGTCGCGTTCTGGTTCCCAAGGGAGGGGGACGAATCAGGATTTCGAATAGGCTCGAACGCAGTTTTTCCCGGCGCGCTTAGCTTCGTACAAGGCGTTATCCGCTTGACGTACCAACGTCCGCCCGTCGGTATGCTCCGCTGACCCGAATGTGCAGCAGATGCCCAGACTCGCCGTTAAGTGCATGGATGCACCGTCTTTGGCGAATAAACGCGATCCGATCTTTTTTCGGATCCTTTCAGCGAATGCGCGAGCCCCATCGGCGTTGGTTTCCGTGAGGACGATCAAAAATTCATCGCCGCCGTACCGGGCCGCGAAGTCGACCTGACGAATGGTTTCCGAGATCATCTTACCAACTTCGCCGAGCACATAACTTCCGAACAGATGATCATTGGTATCATTGACGGTCTTGAAATTATCCATATCCATCATGACAGCGCAAACACCGCGCCCATAACGGCGGGCCCGGTAGATTTCCTTATCCAGCCGGTCATACATGCTGCGCATATTAAACAGACCCGTCAGATCATCGATGTCGACCAACTCTTGCAAGGTCCGGTTGGCCTGCGCCAGGCGATCATTCAAATCCTTGATCCGCAATTGGGCGCGCACGCGAGCCAAAAGCACATAAGGATCATAGGGTTTGCAGACATAGTCGTCCGCACCAGAATCGAGACCGATGATAATGTCGTCGGCGTCCGTCCGAGCCGTCACGAAAATCACCGACACATAGTCTTCACGACGGCGTAATTGGCGCAGGGTCTCCAAACCTGAGATCCCCGGCATGTTGATGTCCAAAAGGATCAGATCCGGAGAGATGGTTTTGAGACGCTCAAGTGCCTCTTCGCCGCTTTGGGCCTCTTCCACCCGGTAGCCTTCATGCTGAAGTGCCGTCGAAATCAGCTTGAGATTGTCGGCATCGTCGTCGACAACCAATATCAGGCGATCTTTGGGCGGAATGAGCTCAGACATACCCTTTGAGTGTAGCGGATCCGAAGCCTCGGCCCGAGACCAGAAAGCGGGCATTGACGCTAGGTTAGATCCCTGTTTTCTTAAGACTTTTAAACGGCAACCGGGATGGGCTTGACCTATGTCTTATAACCACGCCGAACGCGATGCTCATTGGCAGAAAACCTGGGAAGACGCCGCGATTTTTCGCGCCGAAGAGAACTCCGAGAAGCCGAAATACTACGCCTTGGATATGTTCCCTTACCCTTCGGGAGCGGGGCTGCATATCGGCCATATGGCCAGCTACACACCTACAGACGTCGTCTCCCGCTTCAAACGCGCCAAAGGTTTTAACGTTCTTCACCCCATGGGATATGACGCCTTCGGTTTGCCTGCGGAACAGTACGCCATTCAAACCGGCATCCATCCGGCTGAAACCACCAATAAAGCCATTGAGAATTTCCGACGTCAGCTCAAGGCGTTCGGCTTCAGCTTCGATTGGAGCCGTGAGATCTCCACGTGCGATCCAAAGTATTACAAGTGGACACAGTTCATTTTCGAAAAACTTCTCGAGCGTGGCTTGGCCTACCAAAAAGAAGTGCCCGTCAACTGGTGCCCGGCTCTTCGCACGGTCTTGGCGAATGAGGAAGTCGTCGACGGTAAGTCCGAGCGCGGCGGTCATCCGGTCATTCGCGTGCCGATGAAACAATGGATGTTGAAGATCACGGCCTATGCCGAGCGCCTCGCTCAGGATCTGGACCGCGTCGACTGGCCTCAGCGAACGCGCGATATGCAGCGCAACTGGATTGGCCAGAGTGAAGGTGCCGAGGCGTTTTTCGATATTCAGGGTCATAGCGAACGGCTTGAGATCTTCACGACCCGACCAGATACGATGTTCGGCGCGACCTTCATGGTCATTTCGCCCGAGCATCCACTCACTCGGCAAATCGCATCGGCGGAGCAAAAAGCGGCCGTCATCGCTTATGTAGATCAGGCGGCGCGTAAGCTTGAGGTCGACCGTAAGGCGGCGCTTGAGAAATCCGGCGTTTTCACGGGCGCATATGCGATCAACCCGGTCACGCAAAAGCCGATCCCGATCTGGACGGCCGACTACGTGTTGATGGACTACGGTACCGGAGCCATCATGGCGGTGCCCGGTCACGATACGCGCGACTTCGAATTCGCTCAAAAATATGAGCTTCCCGTAGTGCGCGTTTTGGAGAGCGAATCGCCTTTGCCGTTCGAAGGCGAAGGCATCTTATGTCACTCGGGCTTCCTCAATGGCATGACCAAAACCGCGGCGATTTCGGCCATGATCAAGCATCTGGAAGAAACCGGCCGTGGGAAGTGCACGGTGCAGTACAAATTGCGCGATTGGCTGTTCAGCCGCCAGCGGTATTGGGGAGAGCCCTTCCCGGTCGTGCATTTTCCAAAAGC
>JAMPXM010000037.1 GCA_023701225.1 Pseudobdellovibrionaceae bacterium
GCCTCGTGCTCCAAGAGCGACACAAAAATCAAGACACCGGTCTGCGCTTGGGTTTTCTTGATTCCGGACTCAAAGAACTCCAGCTCCGCGCGCATCATCGTCGCGGCGTCCTGGTCGGCTTCCGGCGTGCACAGGCGCTGAAAAAAATCCATCCGCGCGAGCTGTGCCGCGAAAACCCAAGCGATCGCGATCATCCCAGCTTCGAGTCCCAGAAGCGGCATCCAAGTTTGGATAGGTGGTGGCAAAAGCAAGAGCCCACTCGGCGCGAGCGCGACCAGTACGGAAACGAGAGCGAAAAATAAAATCCAGCGGACATGCCCTGTGTGTGTCGAGCGATGGACGATCATCGGCACGATTTCGCCCGACGTCGCCGCCTCAGCCTTCGCAATCGCGGCCTCGATCCGAGCCTTGCCCTCACTATCCAGGTATGCAGATAACCACCGCGGGATCGCTTCCATTACCAACTCCCCGAGGCGCCACCGCCGGAAAAGCCGCCTCCGCCGCCAGACCAACCGCCTCCGCCACCACCGGACCAACCTCCACCGCCACCCCATCCGCCACGGCTTCCTCCACCGTAATAGATACCGGATCGACGACGCAAACCACGCCCGCCGCCGCCGCGTGCGATCTGCGAGATGACGAACCAAATGAAGATCACCAGAATGATCCACCCATTCAACGGCAAGCGTGGACGAGCGCCACCTTGCGGTCTGCGTCCCGTGCCCTCCAGATACGGCTTGAGATCAATCTCTGGATCGGTCGCACGGGCGATCTCGAAAACGCCAACGAGGATACCACCCTCGAAATCCCCGGAGCGAAAGAGCGGAGTGATGCTCTCCGCGATGATGCGCTTGGACTGCGCATCCGTGAGCGCGCCTTCGTTGCCCTGCCCGACTTCGATCCGCATGCGGCGATCCTCACGCGAGATCATCAACAAAACGCCACGATCGCTTTTTGCGCCCCCGAGCCTCCAAGCATCCGTGACTTGAATCGAAGCCTGTTCGATCGGCACTCCTGCCAACGTAGGAACTGTCAGAACTTGAATCTGAGATCCACCGCGGGCGAGCAAATGGCGAAGCGCGCTTTCGAGAGTCCGCTCGGCCCGCGACGAAAGAAGATCCGCATTGTCGACAACCGGACCGGTGAGTTGTGGAACTTCAAACGCCGCACGCGCCACGACCGCGAGGGCGATTCCGCACACGGCAGCCAACAAGAGAAAACCCGCACGTCGGAGTCGGCGTTCTGGACGAAGCATGGCTTAAAACTTCACCTTCGGCGCTTGCTTTTCCTGCTCGGTCACTTCTCCCCCCCATTGCGGCATGACCGGATGATGATAGAGGAGAGAGTTCGTCCAGCTCGTCGGCGGAACCGTCAGCAGGTTGTTGAACCCCTGGATCGCCTCGATATAGCGCTGGCGCGCGACCGTGATGCGGTTTTCAGTTCCTTCGAGCTGCGCCTGCAGATCACGGAAGTTCTGATTGGATTTCAGATCCGGGTAGTTTTCGCTGACCATCAGCAACCGACCCAGCGCCTGGCTGAGCTGACCTTGCGCACCCTGAAACTGCGCGATCTGCTCCGGCGTCGCCCGGCTCGGGTCGATCGTGACTTGGGTTGCTTTGGCGCGAGCGGAGACGACCGCCTCAAGGGTTTCACGCTCTTGAGTCGCATAGCCTTTGACGGTCTCCACCAGGTTCGGGATCAAATCGGAGCGCCGCTTGTACTGGTTGGTGATTTCCGCCAATGCCGCATCGACTTGGTTTTTTGACTGTGGAATCGACTGAATGCCACAACCCGAAAGACTGAGCATCACCAGAACCAACGACAGACCTTTTGAAAATCTCTGTGTCAGAGAAGCCTGTGCTATAGAAACTTGTCCCATCAACGCCATAGAATCCTCCGTACGGACGCGGCCACTTGAGGCCGCATGTCGATCGAGACGGTAGCGCACACGCACCCTGGCAAGCAAGGAAGACCGGCCTGATGAGATGCCGGCCTGTGCCGCTTTGCCGCTTGCGGAACGCGCCACACCTCTTTACACTGCGTCCCATATGGTTGAAATGCATGTGCGTTATACAGGCGACAAGCACTGCGAATTGGTGCATGGCCCTTCCGGTTCGGTTATTGAAACCGACGCGCCGAAAGACAATCAGGGGCGTGGCGAGCGTTTTTCGCCCACGGACCTGATGGGCGCGGCACTCGCCAGCTGTATCCTGACGACACTTGCGATCGTGGCCGAACGCGACGGCATCGTCCTTCAGGGGGCGGAGGCGCGCGTGACCAAAGAGATGCATCAGAATCCGCGCCGAGTCGCGAGATTGCCCGTCGTGGTCCGCATGCCCGGTGGAATTTCCCAGCCACAACGGAGCAAGCTCGAAATGATCGCGCACACCTGCCCGGTGCATCGCAGTCTCCATCCGGAGATCGAAGCGCCGATCACCTTCATTTATCCGGATGAACCTGCCGAACTCTAAGACTTTTGCAGGAGTGCTTTGAGCATCTGCGCCTGCTCCGCCGGCATTTTTTCGACGTTGTCGACGAGGAGATGACCCAGCTTCAAGACTTCTTCGGAAACGTCGGGTGCGAGATCGAGAAGATTGGACCCTTTGTGTTTCGTCGCGTTCGGGGCTTCATCGATGATGTGACCACAACGCAAAATCTTGGACCGACCACCTTCGATATAGTTCCCCAGAAACGAAACATGAAAGCTCAGAATCCCGTCGCGGTCGGATACGAAATACACTTCGTTTTGACCGCCATCGGTAAACCAGGCGACTTTGCCTGCGGGATCTTTCTTTAAGAAAGTCTCGTCAACTCGGTTGAGTTTCAAACCGCAAATCTCGATGCGGAAATACTCTTCGACCGCACGACCGAGATCATCCATCGGGCCCATGAACTCACAACCGACGACGGCCTCACTCAGGTGGCGGACAAGACCTTCGATACCAAACACGTTTTGATTGATTTCCAACTCGCCCTTCAAACCGTCGCCAACATTGAGTTCGCCCAGCTGCGGGCGAAGCAGCCCCATGCCTCGAGTCGAAACATTGCTGATCGGCACCTGCGCAGACCGACCTTGTCCGTTCGCCAAATGACGAAACGCGACTCTGTGCAATGCAGTCACACGAATACGCGGAGGCCTCGGCGTTTGGACGCGCTCGGACTTGCCTCGCCCGAGGAGCTTTTTAAAAATCGACATGCCCTAAGCATAACCGAGCGGAGGCGGCATGACCATCTTCACAAAGATCATCAATAAGGAGATCCCAGCGACGATCGTTTATGAGGATGAGCACTGTCTCGCATTTCGAGACATCCACCCGCAAGCTCCGGTACATGTTTTATTGATTCCGAAAAAGGCGATCCCAACTCTGAACGATGTCAGTCCAGCCGACCAACTCCTTCTGGGACACATGCTCTTGGTCGCTCCGCGCATCGCGTCTCAAGAAGGGATCGCAGCCGACGGTTACCGGCTCGTTTTCAATACCAATCGCGACGCCGGTCAAACGGTCGCGCACATTCATTTGCATATACTCGGCGGTCGCGCGTTGGGATGGCCGCCCGGCTGAGGCCGGGCCTCCGGCGAATGGGCCAGCCCGTCAAGGAGCTAAGCGGCTTTGACTCCACCCCATCCCTTGCGGTGTACCGTTTCTTTCGACGGTTTTTTGGTAAACAATCCTTTCGTGCAATCGGCTGGGACGCTCTTCCCAAAACTCAATCCGCTCCGGCTGCACGACATAGCCGCCCCAGAACTCGGGCCGAGGGACGAGTCCTTCGCCAAAGCGGCTTTGAGCTTCCTCCACTCGGCGAATCAAGATTTCACGGTCCGAAATCACCTCGCTCTGCGGAGAGGCCCAAGCGCCGATCTGACTGCCACGGGGACGGGATTGAAAATAGGCATCGCTTTCGCCCGCCGACACACGAATCACTGTTCCCTCAATGCGGACTTGCCGCTTGAGTTCCTGCCAATGAAACACGAGGGCAGCAAAAGGATTCGCCTCGAGCTCCCGCGCCTTGCGACTGGAATAGTTCGTATAAAAAGAAAAGCCTCCGTCGCTCATGCCTTTAAACAGAACAATACGCGCGTCCGGTCGGCCTTGAGCCGTCGCCGTCGCCAACGTCATGATCGTCGGATCCGGAACGCGCGCGCGGACCGCGTCGTCGAACCAAAGTTGAAAGGCATCCAACGGATGAGGAGGTAACTGCAGTGGCTGGTCGATTTGAGTCATGGCCGAAGATTTGAACCCAGAGGACAACGAAGTCAATCGGCATCAGCCCCCGACGCACGAAGGAGGCTCCGGGTCCTAGACAATTCAAAGCATGACCAGCCTGACAAGAAGTCTGGATCGAGCACAAATCGACGAAATGCACGACCAAACGCCCAGTTGTCTGCTAAACTTGTTTTAAGATTTTCATACGATACCGATAGGGATCTCATGGAAAAATTCACAGAAGTCAAATTCAAGTCCGGCGACCTGATTTTCCAAGAGAAGCAAGGCTCCGACGCTCTCTTCATCATCAAAAGCGGTCAGGTTCAAATTTTCCGCTTAGGCAAAGATCGAGAGTCTCGAATCCCATTGGGCATCGCCGGCTCCGGCGAATATCTGGGCGAACTTTCCGTATTGCTCGGCCAGCCGCACTCCTCCAACGCCCTCGCACTCACCGATGTCGTCGCCGTGCAGCTCAAAAAAGATGTCATCGATGACCAGCTCAAAAACTCCCCTCCGTGGCTCGTGGGAATGGTGAAAGGCCTGGTTTCCAAACTCCAGCGCACCAACGAAATTCTCCGACGCAACAATCTGGTCGACGAAACCCTCGCGAACACCGTGACCGCGATCGAAGACAACCACAAAAGAAGTCAGAAAGCGGGATGAGCGACGAGTTCCAATGGATCAGTCGCATCCGTCAAGCTGTCGCATCCTCAAATCCACACGTGCATGTCGGAATCGGTGACGACGCCGCCGTTTGCGAGAGTCCCTCCGCGCCTCTCTTGCTTTGCTCGGACGCCATGGTCGAAGGCGTACATTTTCGTCTCGATTGGTCCACTCCCGAAGACGTCGGTCACAAAGCGCTCGCCTCGACCCTCAGCGATATCGCGGCGATGAACGGCCAGCCTCTTTACGCACTGGTCTCGCTGGCGTTGCGGCCAGGGCTGGACGAATCGTTCCTGGATCCTTTTTACGCTGGCCTTTTAGCCCTCGCGAAACGACATCACGTCCAGTTGGTCGGAGGCGATCTGGTCCGTTCACGCACCGAAACGTTCGTGGACGTCACAGTGATCGGACACGCGACTCATCCGGTCACGCGCGCCGGAGCACGCCCCGGAGATCTGCTCTTGGTCAGTGGTCCTGTCGGAGCGTCCCGCGCGGGTCTTTTCGCATTGGAGCATGGATTGCGCGAGGCGGATTCGGATCTCCTGCGGGCGCACCACCGACCCGAGCCGCGCTTCGATCTCCTGGCTGGTCTCTCCGCGCCCGGCCTCCTCACAGCCATGATCGATATCAGCGACGGATTGGCCTCGGAACTTCACCATCTCTCTCGGGCGTCTCAATGTGGATTTGAAGTTATTGAATCACGCCTTCCCCTTCATCCAGGGGCCACCGCTCTCGCGACCCAGCACGCAGCCGACGCCTACGACTGGGCTTGGTCCGGAGGCGAGGACTATCAACTTCTGATGACCGTCGATCCTTCGATTTGGAGCCATGAGCTGGAACAACGTCCAGAGCTCGGCGTTCAACTGACTGAAATCGGCCGGGCCACTCCGGCCGCGACCGGTCTGACGGTGCACCGGCGCGACGGCCGCGCGACTCCGCTCCCGGACTCGGGCTGGAATCACTTCCGCCGATAAGCCAGGTGAGAGGTCCATTTCATGGTCGCCACGGCTCGGCCTTATATTCCACGCGCGCCACGCTACGTGATTCGCCCCCACGACAAATCGTTGCTGCGCTTTAAAGATGCGGCTCCGAACGGAGAAGCGAGTTCGGCGACGATTCTCGATCTATCGGAGTCCGGTCTTTTGTTCACGATCCAAGGCCCGGATCATCCGGAACTACAAGAAACCATCAAAGTCGAATTCACGATTCCGGGACGCAGCCAGATGGCATGCTTTGCGACCGTCACCCGCGTGGAAACGGATGTCGAGTGGGAACTCGACGGGAAGCAAACGTCGACGGGAGTCCGGATCGCGGTTCGTTTCCTCGATCTACCGCCGGCGTTCCGTCACACGCTCCACGCCAGCCTCTCGACTCGCACGCTGAAAGACCGAATCCTCACGACGGACACATCCTCGGGGCGACAAAAGCAAATGCGGCTGCTCCGCCTCGCGCTCGCGCTCGCCGGTCTGATATCCGCTTTCGTTCTGATGACGGGTTTCCACTGAAAACTCAAAACCGGACGCGGCCTAAAGACAGACCGGTGCAGAAAAGACATCGCCTCAGTCTAAACTCGTCAGTCTAAACTCGTCAGTGTAACTCGGACCGATCCTTCTTGCTGACCAGGCTGGTCTGTTTTTCCTCTTCGCTCGCCTCGCGAACATCAAGAACACGCACTTCAAAAAGTAACGAAATACCCGCGAGCGGATGATTCCCGTCGAGGGTGACGACATCACTGTCAACGGCGGTGACCCGCACGACGAGCGGCTTCCCATCCGGCCCCACGGTATCGAACTTCATCCCGACATCCAGCGCTTGCCCCTGGGGAAAGGCCTCACGCGGCATTTCAATGGCAAGTTCGGGCTGATACTCACCGTACGCTTGGCGCGCCTCTAAACGGACCGTCGTGGAAAAACCGGGCGTCTTCCCTTCGAGCACGGCTTCGACCTCGCTCAAGAGTTGACCTCTCCCATGAATATAGAGCGCGGGACTTTCCGGGCTGCGTATTTCGATCTCGTTGCCCTGATCATCACGAATCTCATAGGCCAGCGTGACCACGCGATCGACTCGCACCCGCAAACTCATAAAACGTCTCCTGCCGCCAAAATCCGCGGTCGGTTGTGTTTGGCGCTCTCCAAACGCGCCAGGAACTCATCTCGTGAAATATATTTGCCGCCGATGGATGCCACAAGCGAAGTCACCATTTGCGTATCCATCCACGTCAAACCTTTGCTCCGCAAGTGCGCGATGAGGCGATACAAGCACAGTTTAGAAGCGTTGGACTCACGAAAAAACATGCTTTCCCCGCTGAATACGCCCGCGACATACACTCCGTAAAGTCCACCGACCAGGCGATCCCCGCGCCAAGCTTCCACGCTGTGCGCGTGGCCGGCTTCAAAAAACCGGATGTACGCGCGTCGCATTTCCGGCAGGATCCAAGTCCCGGTTTCGTGAGTGCGCGGGACTGTCGCGCAGGCGTCGACCACGTCGGCGAAAGCGCGATCGAAAGTGAACGTCAGCTCGGTCTTCCGGGTCTCACGCAAAAAACGCTGCGAAAAATGGACCTCATCGAAATCGACCACCCCACGCCTCGGGGGGCTGAACCACAGCAATGGGTAGCCCTCCTGCGGCCAAGGAAAGATGCCGTGACTATAGGCCTCCAACAAAGTGGACACCCGCAAATCACCCCCGATACAGAGCAGCCCGTCTTCCGTCGCCGAGCGCGGATCTGGAAAGGCCAATGCCGTGTCCCGCTCATCCGGATTCATATGACCTCCGAACGACCGTTCATATTAGGCGCCTTTCGCGCGGCAGTTGTCGCAAATTCCGCACGGGCTGCCTTCGGCAGCGCCGAAGTAGGCTCGGATCGTCTGCAGGCGACACGCTTCGCCGCGTGCAAAGCGCAGAATTTCATGTAATTTGCGAGACTGGCCAGCGATCCGTTCGCGATGTAAAGACTCATCTAAATATTCACCTTCGGGTTCCGCGACGGGCGTCCACTCGCGCGGCTGGCGTGCGCCTTCCAAAGACCCATATCGCTCCAAGAGATGGACCGCCGTCTCGATGCGGAAATCACGGCGATTGTAGAAATTCATCTGAGTTCGCAAAAAATCGAATCCCTCCGCTCGGGCGCGAGTCAGATGGCGCGAAAGCAAATTATAGACGCCACGTATGAAAGCCGGATCCGGGTTGGCCCACTTGATGAAATCCATTTGAATCGCCAGATCGTCCGGATCAAAAAAGAGCGTCGCTACCGCGGGCTTCCCATCTCGGCCCGCACGACCGATCTCTTGGTAATAAGCTTCGATCGACGCCGGTATCTCGGCATGCGCAACCCAGCGGACATTGGCCTTGTCGACACCCAATCCGAACGCGGGCGTCGCCAGCATCATGGCATCCTCGCTGGCCAAAAAAGTATCTTGAGCTTGCCGTCTCTCGCGATCCGGTAATTGCCCGTGATAGACCAGATGTTCAATTCCGAGCCGCGCCAATTGCTCCGAGATCTCACGCAATGTTTGAATCAGCGAGACATAAACAATCGCCGGCCCCGGCAAGCGATGCCGAAAGGCGACGAGGCCTCGAATCTTTTCGTCTAAGCCGACGACTTCATGGACTTCGATTTCCAGATTGGGCCGTTCGATTCCGACGTCGAAAATTTCGTGCGCTTCACGATCTAGATGGAGCTGCTTGAGGATATCGGCGCGAACTTCGGGTGTCGCTGTCGCCGTGAGCGCCAGCGTCGGTGGTTGCCCGAGACTTTCACGAATTTCACCCAGGCGCGAATAATCCGGGCGGAAATCATGCCCCCAAGCCGAAATACAGTGCGCTTCATCGATCGCGAGCAACGAAATCGCGTTGTGTTTCAAAGCCGCCCGAAACTCCTCCTTACGAAATCGCTCGGGGGTCACATAGAGCAGCTCGTAGTCGCCGGCGGCCAGCTTGCGGTACCGCGCGTTCCGCTCGCGCGCATCCAGGGAGGAATTGATGTAGGCACACCGGAATCCACGCCGTTGGGCCGCATCGACTTGGTCTTTCATCAGAGCTATCAACGGCGAAATCACGAGCGTCAGACCCGGCAGAAGCTTGGCCGGAACTTGGTAGCAGAGACTCTTGCCCATACCCGTCGGCATCAAAAGCAGAGCGTGACGTCCCGCCAAAACCGCGCTGATCACTTCCCGCTGGGGCGGTCGGAAGTTTTCGAAGCCGAAAACAGACGACAGGACTTCCTCAGGTCCCGCGCCGGGCTTTGCGATTTTCACATCCCCACGGTTCACGTTTCCTCCGACTCCATACTCTGATTAAGTCATTGAAAATCCAAGAATTCACGTGCAAATCGAGGGTTGGCTTCGATCGCGACGGAGCGCCCCCTGACCCCAGTTGACCGCGCCTTGGACCCAGTCCGTCCTCATTAAAAAAGTGCATCCCTAACGATCTTTTTTTGCGTTGACCTTGGCTTCGTGCTAAAGCATGACCTACTTTTATTTTCAGTCTTCCCCGCTATTTAGGGTGTTTCGGCTCGCGACGAGCATGATCGCGACAGGAAGGTTTTTCCATGGCTGCAGGCAAAGAATGGGTCCTGAATAACGTACGTAACATCGGGATCTCAGCGCACATCGATTCCGGCAAGACGACTCTCACCGAGCGTATCCTGTTCTACACGGGCCGCATCCACGCCATTCACGAAGTTCGCGGTAAAGACGGCGTCGGCGCGACGATGGACTCGATGGACCTCGAGCGCGAAAAAGGTATCACGATCCAGTCGGCAGCGACCAACGTCCACTGGAAAGACACCAACATCAACATTATCGACACCCCCGGGCACGTGGACTTCACGATCGAAGTGGAACGCTCGCTGCGCGTTCTCGACGGCGCTATCCTCGTTCTTTGCGGCGTCGCCGGCGTGCAATCTCAGTCGATCACTGTCGACCGCCAGATGAAGCGCTACAACGTTCCCCGTCTCGCGTTCGTCAATAAACTCGACCGCTCGGGCGCCAACCCGTTCCGCGTTCTTGATATGGTTCGCGAAAAGTTGCGCTTGAACGCCGTGCTCGTCCAGATTCCGATCGGTCTCGAAGACAAACTCGAAGGCGTGGTCGACCTCGTGACGATGAAGGCCTTTTACTTCTCCGGTTCCGACGGTGAAGTGATCACGGAAAAAGACATTCCAGCGGATCTCGCCGACAAGGCGAAGGAATACCGCGCTGAGCTCATCGGCAAAGTCGCTGACTTTGACGAAGGCATCGCCGAAAAATTCCTCTCCGAAGAAGATCCTTCAGTGGCCGAACTCAAAGCCGCGATCCGCAAAGCGACGATCGCTCGTCAGATCGTTCCGATGTTCTGCGGTTCCGCTTACAAGAACAAGGCCGTGCAGAAACTCCTCGACGGCGTCACGGACTATCTCCCGAACCCGACCGAGAAAGACAACTTCGCGCTCGACGCGAAAAACGCCGAAAACCAAATCAAGGTTCAGGTCGACCCGGCCGCGCCTCTGGTTGCCTACGCGTTCAAACTCGATGAAGGCCGCTATGGTCAGCTGACTTATATGCGCATTTATCAGGGCACCGTGAAAAAGGGCGACTTCATCTACAACGCTCGCGACGGCAAGAAGATCAAAGTTCCGCGCCTGGTGAAACTGCACGCGGATACGATGGAAGATATCGAACAGGCTTCGGCTGGTGACATCATCGCGATGTTCGGTGTGGATTGCTTCTCGGGCGACACGTTCACCGACGGCAACACTGAACTCACCATGACTTCGATGCACGTTCCTGATGCGGTGATCTCGCTGGCAGTCGCGCCGAAGAACAAAGAAACGGCCGCGAACTTCTCCAAGGCACTGCAAAAGTTCCGCAAAGAAGACCCGACGTTCCGCGTTCACCGCGATGAAGAGTCCAACGAGACGATCATTTCGGGCATGGGCGAACTTCACCTCGAGATTTACATCGAACGCATGAAGCGTGAATTCAACTGCGAAGTCATCGCTGGTAAACCGCAAGTCGCGTACCGCGAAACGATCGGTGCAGTGACCGAGTTCGATTACACGCACAAGAAGCAGACCGGTGGTTCGGGTCAGTACGCGAAAGTCGTCGGCAAAATCGAACCGCTTCAAGTCGAAGAGGGTAAGGATCCGAAGTCGTACGAGTTCGTCGACGAAGTCGTCGGCGGCCGTATCCCGAACGAATTCATCCCTGCTGTCGATGAAGGCTTCCAAGAGCAGATGAAGAAGGGCCCGCTCATCGGGTTCCCGATCGTCGGCGTGAAAGTCACTCTGACCGACGGCGCCTACCATGACGTCGACTCGTCTTACCTGGCGTTTAAGATCGCCTCGATGGCGGCGCTCCGCGAAGTCTACATGCAGGCTCAGCCGGTCGCGCTCGAGCCGATCATGAAGCTCGAGACGGTCGCTCCGGAAGAGTACCAAGGCGCGGTCATGGGCGGCATCAACCAACGCCGCGGTATGATCCAAGGTACAGAAACGATGGAAGGCAACGTCACCATCACGGCAGAAGTGCCGCTGACGGAAATGTTCGGCTACTCCACGGATCTGCGCTCAGCAACGCAAGGTAAAGGCGAGTTCACGATGGAATTCGCGCGCTACGCTGCGGTTCCGCGCAACATCCAAGAAGAACTCCACAAGAAGTACCTGGAAAAGCGCGCGGCCGAAAACAAGTAGGCCATCCGACACACGTCAGATGTCCAGTAAGGCGGCTGGACGGCCGCCTTACCCTTTTTAGGCGGCGGCTTCGAGCCGCCTTACCTTTATCAGAGGCGGCTTCGAGCCGCCTTTCTTATTGGAGGCGACCCTTATGACCGATATCCGCTTCATCTACGTCACCGCACCCAATATGACCGAAGCGCGCAAGCTCGCGCAGAAGATCGTCGAAGACCGACTCGCCGCCTGCGCCAATATCTTCCCCGAGATGGAATCGATGTACTGGTGGGAAGGAAAGCTCAAAACGGCCACAGAAGCCGTCATCCTCTTCAAAACACGCGCAGACAAAGTCGAGGACGCCATGGCACTCATCCGCCACTGGCACTCCTACAGCACGCCTTGCATCCTCTCTTTCCCCATCGAAAAAGGCGACGCCCCCTACCTCGAATGGCTCTCGGGCGAAGTCCGCCGCTAACTCATTGCGCGGGCTGAGGGCGGAGGGGCATTGCCCTCGTTAAGGACTTAGCGCCCAGCACCTACTTTCAAACTGAACCAAGCCCTCCCCTCCGTGAGGGATGGGATCGACTTGGGGGACTCGTGTCCCTCTGGGGACCTCCTGCGCGCAGGAAGCGCGCGCCCCCACGATGGGGGCAAGACGCAGGCAAGCCAAGGATGGCGGGTCCCCAGAGGGACACGAGTCCCCCAAGTCGATCCCATCCCTCACGGAGGGCGACGCACAGACGCGACCATCCTTGACAGTGCGAGCTCGGACCGCTTCCATGGGGCCATGTTGAATCGAGATGCTCTTGCACAAGAAATTTTCCATGTCGCTCATCTGCGGGGCGAGTTCAAACTTCGCTCAGGTCAGGTTTCAAACGAATACTTTGATAAGTATCAGTTCGAGTCCGATCCGCGTTTGTTGTCGCAAATTGCCGAACACATGAAGAGCTTGGTTCCGAAGGGAACCGAGTATCTCGGGGCTCTTGAGATGGGTGGGATTCCGATTGCGACTGCCCTTTCGCTGATCACGGGAATTCCCGTTATTTTCGTACGTAAAACGGCCAAGGATTATGGCACGTGCAAATTCGCCGAAGGTCCCCCGATCAACGGCAGAAAGATCTGTCTGGTCGAAGACGTCATCACGACAGGTGGCCAAGTCGTCACCTCCGCTCAGGATCTGCGTAGTGACGGAGCTTTGATCGACACCGTTCTGTGCGTCATCGATCGCAGCGAAGGAAAGACCGAAAAACTGAAAATGGCGGAACTTCGGCATCTCGCCTTGTTCACAATGGCAGAACTCAAAAAGGCCGGTGGTGTGGCTTGACGCGATTGACCTGCCTTCTTCTCGCGATTCTGATCATTCCGTCGACGTCACTCGCTCAGATTCGCCCACGATCTGAGTCTCGCGGAAAAAAAGAGCAACCGATTCCCCAACCCGTGAAGCCGGATCCGCTACCCGCCCTGCCTCCGCCACTCGCGGAGCAATTGCTTCCATTCCCGGTGCGCTACATCGATCGCCCTTTCACTTTGCCCGCGGGACTGCACGAACTCTCATTGCTGGGCGGGGTCGCGTCCGCAGAATCGCTCGGCCACGGCATTCAAGCTCTTCCGTACCTGACTGAGTTCGAATACCGTCAACCTCTCACCAACGACCTCACACTGGTGTGGAATCCTCTTCCACTCGGAGTCCTCTATCAACCCAAGCGGACGGAAACGACTGTCACGGGTGTCTCTTGGTCCGTCGGTTGGCAACATCTCGGCAACGTGGGCGCCAAGCCGCAATTCATCAGTTACTTGCGCACGAACATGAATAAAGCGAGCGCCTTGGAGATGCGCCTCAATCTCTTCATGCTGCTTCCATTCGATAAAGCCTCTTCGTTGTGGTCCGGCGCTTTCCGAATCGGCCCAGTCTTTCAACAGTCGGACCGATTGGCTCTCAGTCCGAGGTTGGCGGTCTCCATCGATAACCTGCGACTCGAGAGTGTCTTTCGCGAGGATCGCACTCCGATCGAAAGCCGCGACGTCACTTCGGAAACCGCGCGCCTGACTTTTCCCTTCAGCTTTTGGATCGGATGGTCCATCTCTCCACGCTTTGACTTGAACTTGGAATACACGCTTCTCGGCTCCGGCTTCCGCTCGGGAACCTATACGCATCTCGGCACGATGAGCATCGCCGGTCGTTGGTAAAATTCACGTATCAGGATGAAACGCAAGATGTGACGCTTGCCAAACAAGGTGTCCACTCTTCAAATAGTGTTTAGACTTCCGTCGCTCCTGGTCTGTTTATAGTGATCTGAGGCGGCCACGGTTTTGCAGCGTCTGTTATGATAGAGAATGACGGGGAGGTTGATTTGAAAACATCAACGCGTATCAATTTGATCCTCACCTTAGTGATCGCGACGACCATCAGCGCGATCGCCTTCCAAAACTGTTCGCCGGCAGAATTCTCGCAAGGGATGGATGCCACCAAGGCGGATCCACTGTCTGTCATCGGTACAGAGGGCGATGGCCTTCTTCCGACCACTGAAGGAGTGGCTGTCGGTCGCGGCGGAGAAAATACCGGCGGTAATGGCGCCGGAAATGGTAGTGAGTCGATGGACGTCGTTCAAGATCCCAATCTCGGCCAGCTTCCGATTACAGACGTCGTCAAAGATCCTAGCCTCGGAAACGTAGATATTCCAATGGTGACTTGCCCAGCCGTGCATGACGATGAGGGTGACGGAGTCGTTGGCGTGGAGCATACCGCCGACACTCACCAACCTGGTGCGATGAGCTCACTGGATGGCCAATGCGCCGTGCTCTGCCATTACGCGGCCGGAGACAAGGAAAAAGGCCGTACTCTTTATGTCGGGATCAATGCCGTGCGCGCGCACTTGGACAATCACGGAGACACGGTTGGACCGTGTGCAGCCGCCGCTCAGTGAAAACCCAATACATCTGTTTCGGTATCGAGGCTCCGGAATTTTCCTCCGGAGCCTTGAAGTTTATGGCGATTTCTCGCCCACGACGTAGGCGACCCAGCCCTGGCAGTCTTCGCCCTTTTCTGACCTCTTGAAGATCCCGTTGCCGGTCCCCTTCTTCGTCGTCCCTTCCCAATAGACATGAGTCTTGGTGAAGCCGGATTCGTGCATCATTTCTCGAATCTCCGGAATCGACCACATCCGCCAATCGTAAGAGAACACATTTTCGATTTTACGACGGCCTTTGGGCTGAAAATGAATATGAAAAAGCGCGTGATTGGAGATCGGATCAAAGCTGACTTGATCCCAGAAATACTTAAACGTCTTGTGATCCGTGATTTCTTCGTTGGCCTCTTGGCATTGGCTCCCACCGAACGCGTCGACAAGCAAAATCCCGTTCGCATTCAACGTCGAATGGCAATTGTGGAAATACGACTTCATCACACTGCGATCTTTGAAGATATAGTGTGAGAAGTTCATCGCGCAGACGACATCGACGCGAGGAAGATTCGGATTCAGCACATTTTCTTGGCTGATTCGGATCCGAGCTCGCTGATCCGCCTTGAGCTTCGGCAAGTAGTGAGTCGTACCATACGCGATCGGCTCATCGTCCAAATCAACACCGAACGCTTCGTTCTCTTTATGCAACTTCACCCATTCACAACAGATCGAAAAAGAGCCGCAAAAATCTTCACGAAGAGAACGCGGATCCCGCTTGCGGAGCTCTCGATATGCTTCGCGAATGAAACGGACGTCGACATCCGGAGCCTGCACGGCACGACGATAGTATTCGTATTTGTCGAATACGAATTCCTTCGACTTCGAAACCGATTTCAAGAGCGTGCGCCGGCGACTCATGGCGTTTCCGCGAGCAATTCACGCGCTTCATGCAAGATGTCTTCATAGTGTGGGACCGACGCTTCTTCCAGGTTCGGATGAAGACCGATGCCGGGAAGGTTTTTCCCCGCCAAAACACGTGGTCGCGCCAGCAGTTCGTAAAACATCTCGGTCGTGCAGCGATACGCGAGGTGTTCTCCGAAGTTGGTGACTTCGGTGTCCTCGTTGACGAAAAGAACTCGCCCCGTCTTTTTCACGGAACTCTTGATCATCTGCCAGTCATAGGGATAGAGCGAACGCAAGTCGATCACTTCGACATGTGCGCCTTCTCCACGAAGCGTGTCCGCGACCTGCTGACAGATCGGCAACGTACGACCATAGGATACGATCGTGGCGTGTTCACCTGTTCGCGTGATCTTGCCTTGGCCGATCGGAATCTCAAACTCTTCCAACTCAGGCCATTTCGCTTTCCATTTGGAGCGGTCGCCGATCGGCGCATCGATCATCGCCTTCAGCTGCTTTTCTTCGCGTGGCTCCCCAGGGATCAGCTCCTCCCCACGCACGCGCATCAGCGCTTTTGGCTTCATGAACAGAACCGGATTCGGATCTTTGATCGCGGAAATCATCAGGCCGTACGCATCCAGCGGCGTCGACGGACATACGATCTTCCAACCCGGCAGACGTGTCGCCCAAGCGTCAAAGCTGTGTGAATGATAAATCGAGCCACGAATGCCGGCGCCAACGGGAGTCATCACGACGATCGGAACATTGTACTGTCCGTTCGAAGCCCAAAGGGTGTTGCCCGCGATCTTCAACAAATCGATGGTGTTAAAAATATAGTCCGCGAACTGGATCTCCGCGACGCAACGATCACCGGCCAATCCAATCCCGATCGCCGCCGAAATGATTCCACGCTCATCGAGAGGAGAGTTCCAAGCCGTCTTCAAACCCTGAGTCGCCGTGAAAACACCACCCAGCGGGGCGCCGACGTCTTCACCGAAGATATCCGTGACTCCCAAACGCGTTTCACCGACATGAAGGGCCATGCGGATGGCCTGTGCCATATTCGCCATTAGAACTTCCTCCAGTCCGCGTTCTCGTTGTTTGCGTAGGTGTGATCCCAGACGCTTTCCGATGTCGGCACCGGTTCCTGACGAACCGTCTCGGCGGCACGCCGACTTTCCTCATCGTACTTTTTCCAAACCGCCTGGCAGGAGTCCGATGTGAGGAACTTGCTGTCGATCAACTTTTTCTCAAAAATCTCGATCGGATCCACATCGCTTTCCCGATTGGCGCCGGATGCGGACGAGTGGCCGTAGAGACGCGACACACGATACTCGGCAAGAACC
>JAMPXM010000038.1 GCA_023701225.1 Pseudobdellovibrionaceae bacterium
CTGATAGTCGTCGCTGCTCTCTCCCTGACCTCCGACAGACATCACGCCTCCATTCGCTGGACCGTCGGCTCGGCCACAGACTTGAGCTCCATAGACTTGACCTCAACATCCGCACGCGACGACGCCAAAAGGCGATCGTAGTCCTCCTTCGACGCCAGTTGGTAGGATTGCACTTTCGAGCGGGAGGCCGAAACTTTATGGACGAGGACCAAATGACTAATGCCGTCGGCGAGCAGATCCGCCTTAGACATCGGACTGACTAAAATACTTTGAAATCCCATTTTTTCGAGCAGCTTAAGAATTTCCCGAGGCTTCTCGTTATCGAACTTCCCGCCGAACTCATCCAGAATGATGAGCCTCGGCGTATCCGCTCCCGCCACCGGATCATGGAATCGGAAGCGATAGGCTAAACACGAGGCTAGCAGCGCATACGCCAGCTGTGTGGTTTGCGCCGAACTCTTTGCGTCACGACGTGCGCCTGAAAAGACCTCGACAATTGCATCGTCTTCGGCCAAAGCACCACGCCGGAGCGATTGAACGCTGAACTGAAAATGGTTTCGAACGTCCGTCGAATACGCCCGATAGGCGGGATCCTTCTGAAAGGATTCAACGAACGGCGACAGAGCTGTCATCACTTCGCGGCTCTTATCTTGAATATCCAAACGCATCGTCGGCGTCAGAGTCCGTTCGACGTCGCCCATACTTTTTCGAAACTTGCGGATCCGCTCATCTTCGGAAGTCTGCGCCTCGATTCGCAGATAGCGCTGTTCGTGAACCAGATCCTCGAAGTTCGTTAACTTCAGCACATCGTTAATCGAACGAATCGTTTCACCGATCTCATGAATTCGCGATTTGATTTCATTGATCGTGTCTTTGACGGAATCGACAAGAATCTGGTTGAAAAACTTGCCCCACTTGTCTTGCGCGCCCGGAAGTTCCGTTTCCCGCAGACGCCGCTCAGCCGCGCCCCATTCCCGATACAGAACCGCCGCTGGCAAATCCGAGGCGATCTCATAGGGCAAATTGGGATCGCTATAGGAATCGCGGTACCTTCCCATCTGCACCGAAGCTTGCGTGAGCGCCCGACTCCGCGCCAAATCAATCTTCTGCAACTCTTCCTCGAGGTCCGCTTGGATTTGCAAACGTGACTGACCTTTGTCTTGAATCTGTCGGTCGACTTCGACCAGCGCAGATTCCAAATCAGATTCGCCGCCCAAATCGACACGCATCTCCTGATACGCCTTAGACAACTTGAGCGCCGCTTCGCGCGCCGGAATGAGAGATGTGACCTGGGTCAAAAGCTGCGTCTTGCTTTCCAGATCGGATTCCAAACGGAATACGCCCTGTGCAAGTCCTCTCGCGCGCGCCTCGGCATCGCGAACTTCATCCCGCAATGCCTGAAGATCCGGATTCGCCTCCAACATCCGCGCTCGCTCAAGAGCAAGCGCTTGCAGACGGACATCATCGGCCTCAATCAGCATGATGTCTTGATGACCGTCTCGGATATCTTGAAGAAAGCGAATGCGATCCTCGGCCTTGGCCATCTCCTCGGACAACTCGGTTAATTTCGACGTAAGTCCGCTATGCTCGGAATTCAGACGTCCCAGTTCAGATGACAAGCGGGCGATCGTATCCTCGTTGTCCCATCCCAAAGAGAACGGAAACCCCTTCTTTAACTTTCGCATCGTACGCTGGTCCTTCTTGACCAATCCTTCCCGCGTTACAAGCTTTCCATCTGACGTACGAAACCGCTTAAGATCGACGATTTCGTAATCGAACGAGTCACGCAGCCACTTCCACAGGTAACCGGAAAACGGGTGCTTTGACTCCGGGCGCATTTCCAGACACGCCAACACACTCGCATCACTCGCGTACTCAGCGCTTTCGACATCAACTTCGAGCTCATCGTCGCTGATTCGTTTGACGGTGACATCTGCCCTCAGCCCCTGCTCATCCAGCCACCGCGTGAAAGTCTGAAGTGCGGCTGGATGACAAAGGAGATTGCGCGCAATCGGAAACAGAACCGATTCGACCGCGACCCGGGATGCCAGAGACTCACGCCGAACTTGAAGCAACTCACCGACAAACATCAGATCGCGCGGTTCCAGTCGCAGATCACGAATTGCCGCTTCCCGTAACGCGTGCAGCTCACGCGGGATCAGCGTGCCATTCTGAGCGATGTGTTGAAGCTCATCGCGGATTTCCCGACTACTCACATCAAGCGCGAAACGCCGAGACCGGATGTCTTCCATTTCTTGTGCGATGGTCGCGACCTTTTCGCGACTTTCTTCTATGCGAGCTTCGGATTCGAGAAGAAATCTAGGCCACGCGCCGGCCTCCAACGGAAGTTTCATCGCAAGGCTCTTGGCCCGCTCGCGCCACTTCTCCCATGCCCGACGCCGAATCGCCTGCATCTCCTCCAGAGCCTTGGCTTCGCGATCCAACGCGGCGACCCGGCTCTCGCTATCGTCTCCCTGCAATCTCTCCTGCGCGCGTTGAGCCAAATCCGCACCCGCGGCCGCGTCCCTTCGCGCCGCGGGAAGCCGAACCGAGAGCTCTTGCGAGGCTCGCGAAAGTTCGTCTCTTTGCCTCAAAAGATCGCGCCACTCCCGCCACTCACGATGCAAACTGAGCAGGCGCAGGCGGCGATCGACCACCAATCTCGCATCGACGCATTCACAAAGCTTTTTGAGCTCGCGCAAAATACGGGTGACCGCCGACAACTTCTCCTCGCAAATCTCGATCGTGTGCGCGATTTCCTGCCCATTTCGAACGTTTTCCATCAGGCGATCGAGGTTCGGTGACTCCTGCTCAATCAACATGTTCTCGCGTATGAATTGATCGATATTCGAGATCGATTTTACGAAGAACGCCCGATTCAAAATTTTAAAATCATCCCGCGAGACGCGACCAAGCGCTTGACTGAGTGTCGTAAAATAATTCTGCATCGTTTCAAAAATCTGTACGCTCGGCAGCTCCGTCTTCACGTACTGCCGGAAGGCCTTGACCGTCGCCGGTGTTTTTCCTCCGGGGCAAAAATCCTGCACACCATGACGATCATAAGAGACAAAAGCGAGCTGGGTCTCGCTCACTTTGTAGTTCTGAAACCACCAGGCGCGGCCCAACGTCAGTACACGGCCCGGATGCCGATTATGAACGAAGTTCAGGACCACGAACGCACATCCTTCTTTACGGCCGAAAATAGCTTCGGGGTCCGACACAACGGAGCTGTTGGAGGAGTGCTTGCCGAGTACGTAGTCCCGTATGGTCCGCCCGCCGCCAGCTCCGGCCTCAACGTCGTTGGTGACTCCAAGCTTAATCGAGCCCTCGAAAGGCAAGAGCGCAACCATCAACGCGTCGATCAGCGTCGATTTGCCGGATCCGTTCACTCCGAGAATGGCGCTCGCGGGATGTGGCGCAAAGAGAAGTCCATCCGTCGCCGGCTCATGAAGGGAGAACTTTTGATAACCATGAAAGTTGCCCCAGTTCAGGAGCTCCACACGCGCCAAACTATAGCCGTTATCCAACATGATCAGTCCCCCTATTATCCAAATTCAGGCCCCGCCCAACCGCGTCCCGACTGATCTCTCGCACTTTTCCTAAACCTTCCGAATCGTCCGTTTCAGCCAGCTCTCCGCCAGAACCGGTTTCGCTCGCCGTTCGCGCAAAATAGGCTTCCGCACGCGTTCGGAGATCTCGAATCGAATCGGCCGGAAGGAGCAAATCACACAGAGAAGTGATTTCGAAAAAGCCGCTGCCATCTTCCGTTTCCAAAATCACTTGCAGCTCCGTCAGCTCCTCCAAGCAACGACGAAATTGCCGCTCGAACTGCGCGTCGATCTTGGCGCGACTAAAGCGCTGTAAGAAATCCCGCAATTCCAAAAGCCCGATCACGGGAACATCGTCACCCGTGGGTTGCAAAAAGAACTGCATCCGCTGCCACCGCAAATGGAGCAATAGCGTGGATGCGAATGGACTGAGCTTGCGCGACCGGGCCAGGCGGATCGCCAGCTGTTCCTCGATCTCCTCGTTGATGGGCCGCAAATAGGCGACACCGAGTGGCTCATTGATCTCTAGAAAAGCCGCGAAACTCGACGCCACGTCCTGGATTCGTTGTCGATGGTCAATCATCATCTTGAACCACCGTTCATTGCGCGAGCGAAGCACATATCGTGAGCGCAACAGACGCCGTAAACATCCCGCCAGCTCCAAATCTAGTTTTTCCATTCTCGACTCCTGAGCGTGAATGCCGGAACTCGACGTACGACATAGCTCCCATATTTTGATCTCAACTTTAAATCCGTCACGTCCCGCTCAAGTCGTTCGATCTTCGGGTCGAACAATTCGATTTCACTCAGAACGTAATACTCCGCCAAGCCATTGGGGAATTCATGCTCTTCCGCTCGCAATTCGCCGTGCTTCCGCAAGTATGCTGTCAGGCGATGGAGAATATCCTTTAAGGTGCCTTCCTCCGCGCGCACCAGCGCCAGCAACAAAGCACGCTCCTGCTCGTGATCAAAAGACTCTTCCTCAAGAACTTGCGGCACGATCGTGACCGGCAGCTCGAAGTCAAAAAGCTCGACCGGACCCGGCTGAATGTCCTCGCGCAGAGGAATCGCCAACGCTTCGCTTGTCCAAAACCCTTCGACTCGATCGGGCTCCGCTAAAAACTTCGAAAGCACATCATGCAATCCCGCCCGCAAACCTTCCACATCCGTTGCGATCGCGTACAGAACCTGCTGCTGGAGAATCTTCAACTGCGCCTTGATCTTTTCTTGAATGCTCGCATCCGCCACTTCAAACTGATGCATGAACGCACGTAAATTGGATTTTTTGATCAAATCTTCTGCCACCAGCTCCCGCGACTCAATGGAATGCAACAGACGATCCACATTCCGCATCGTGAACCGCGCCTGAAAGCCTTCTAAATGCGAGAGCAGTTCTTTGGCTTGCACATAACTCGCATACGCCGAGGACTGATATAATCCTTCGTAAAAGTCCGCGACTTCTTCCAGAGTCGCACCGGCGGAACGCCGACTCTGAAAGTATCCAGCCGCCAGCTCCTGACGCTGCTCCTCGATCGCGCTTTTGACGTCCTCGATCGAATCCAAAACGTGAATGGCCGCCTCTTCGGCCTGACTGAGAAGCGCCTCGTTCGAGTGAGCGAGGGGCAAGAGTTGCGCGGCCGCAAGGCCCTCGTCTTTGATGCGTGCCATGTCTTCGCGAAAGGCCGCGATTTTGGATCGATGATGCGCCAAGGCCTCGTTCGCCGTCATTTGACGACGTCCAATCAGAATATCATTCAATGATCCCAAGAGTGTTTCGGCGCCGGTTCCACTAAACTTACTCCGTTGCGCGACCAGGCCTTCGATCATCTGCAAGAGTCCCTTGCCCGCACGCGTGGTTTCCACGAACCGCTGGCCGAATTGGTCATGGGAATCTTTGAGTACTTGAAGTTCACCGATGGCCATGGTCAGAAACTGACCCACTTTTTGTTCCGGAAACGCCAGCCCCTTGACCGAGAAAAAACGCATGGCCGCCGAACGCACGACATCTACCGAAACACGGGCCGTCTGCTCCTCCAAGAGATCGTAAATATCGGCCAAAAGGACGAGATAGTCCCGCCAATCTTCTTTTTGAAAAATCAGCAAATAGGGATGGTGCCGGAGCAATCCATCCAAACTTTCGTGAGTGATAGTTTCAGACCGTTTTGCCACTCTACCCCGCGGATGTTCGCGTCAGCTCGATCCTTTTGTGGAAAGGCGCTAAACAAACCGGATGCCACGGCATGCGTCAACTCCCGCCTCTCTCAATGAATTTTTGTCCGCCGCCCGGGCAGTGTTGACGTACACAACGACCGACACTGACGCGGCATATCAATCCCGATGAGTGTCCGAATCTCGATACCGGACCGAAAGACACAACCGACTTGCCCGGTTCACAAAGGCCTATTACCACATTGAGGAACAAGAACCCCTCGCTCAAAACTTGCATAATGCACGCTGGAACCCGTGAGAGAGTTCGACGATCGCCACAAGTCCCCCCGAGCCGGAGTCAAATGCGATGGAAAAACCCAAATCTAAACAGACGAACGTGGCAAAGCCAACTCAGTCCAAACGCGAGAGTTCTGACGTTGTGACGGCTCCTCGGCTCGAATCCATCTTTCTCAGCCTACCCGACGACCTCCTCGGTCAATCCGGCTCTGTCCGCGACTTCTATCAAGTTTTTGACCGACAGAAAGAACAACTCTCCCCACCTCCCCCGTACTCCCATTCCGCCGCACCGGCTCGGCTTTTGCGCCAAGTTCAGAGAACTTCGGAGACACATGAGGTCGCCCCGCGAGTATTCCTCGAGCCCACAGGACATTCGACATCCTTTTGGTACGGAACAGACCTGCAGGAGCGGGCTGCATCGCTCTTACGTTACAACTTCAGCGACGGCAGAAGTGTTTGCAGCCGCGAGATCTGGCTCCATCCTTACCAGCAATTCGTCCCTCTGGACCTCCTCCCCTCGGGTCCACCTAAAACCCGTGCAAACCGCAAATCGTCTTCCGCAATACATGACGAAATTCATCCTCGAGATCGATTTCAATCGCTTGTTCCACGCTCGAGCTTTGGCTTCCACACATTTTTTATAGAGTCCATCGAAGAGTCCCTCCTCACGGTTCTCGAGAATCTAGCTCCCCGCCTACGATCTGAAGAATTGCGCCTTTATTTAGTGGAACGCGATGAACGCACCTGGGCCCCGAGGCTTGATACACAATATGCACTGCAAGTAACGGAAACGGTTTTTGACCCGAGTCAGGCATTCCGATGGGTGCTTGATTGCCAAGCTCCACGAGAAGGAGGAGACCGGACCGATTCATTGGACCGAGGCCAAGCGGTTCTCGAGCTGCGACCCAATGACGCGAACGGAACCTACATCGGCTTCGATCACTTTCTTCTGCACCTCCCATCCGGACGGCTCTATTTTTGGAATTGGTCGACGGAAGCGAAACTTCTCTCCATGCTCGACGATGCGAGCTCCAGAACGGACATGGACTCGCATACCGTAAAAGGCTGGCCTTTCACACTCCGCTTGAGTGTGCAAGAACACGCGATGATCGAGATCGTCCACACCTACATGGAAGAAGAAGCCGCGAGCCGAATTCCGTTCTCGGTCGCGCCGAAAACCACGAACCTCGACGCAGACAAAATTCAGCCGCGCGTGTATGTCTCGCCCGATGGCGATGTGCGCATCGCAAAGGCCGTCGCTGGCCCGGTCCCCTTTGGATCCTCGCCCAACGCCACGCCGTCCTCGCTGGTGTGGAACTTTTCGCCTTTCGCGCGCGGCTGGATCTGGAGCCTCCTCTACGGGCTCCCGGCTTATTTCGACGTGGACCCGAAAGGCATTGCCGCCCAGCGGAGAGGCCCTAAGCGCGATTTCGACCTCCGGGCTCTCCGACACCTGGGACTCGCCTCTCTGCTTTTCTGGGAGGGCAGCAGCGCTGCTCTTGATGGCCACCTGAGCGATGGTACGACGATCGCAAAACCGGAAGAGGTCACCGTCAAACTCGCTCCAAAAATCTTAGCGCTTCTCGGCGTTGCCAGCGAAGATTCGGAAAGCGAAATAACAGACTCGGCCTCGCCTCCCCCCCACGCGCGACGAGCCTCTCGCAAGGCCAAATCCTCCAAGCCCCATCCGCTTTACGCATATGGATCGGCACGGATGATCGAACTTTTGGATAAGTATGTTTCCAAGATTTTCGAATTTGCCTCTCCACAGGTCGATCATGGTGGCCAATTCCATGTCTACACCGCAGAGGGGGCGTGGACGCTCAATGGAATTCATCGCCCGGAGCTCCAGCTGCTGAACCGAATCGTCGAAGGTATCGCTTTGCGAACAAACGGCGACTGCTTCCGCAAGGCACGCTCGAACTCATTTAAAGAGATTTTTTCTGATTTCGTCGATCACCCAGAAAACGAACTCCCGCTTCTCACCGGCTCCACACCCTCGTCCCAGCTCCTTGCGAGCATTGCCCGCATGCCTCTGGCCGCCATCCTCGGCAGCCCTGAGGAACGGTTGCGGTTTTTAACTTCCTTAGCCGCGGACGGCACCGCGATCTTCTTTGATGGAAAACCATTGGTCCATCTCCAAGACGGCGAATTCGAAACAAAACTCGACCTCTCAGAAACCGACACGTCCGCTGACCTCCGCAACATCGCCGAACTCGACCGCTTGGCAAACCAACCGATCGACTGGTTTGAACTACATCCCCGTTTTTTCCTCAAGGGTGAGGAAATTTCCCCCGCGCAAGCCAAACGTGTCGCTCATGACGGAGTGATCGAACACAAGGGCGTGCTTTACTTGATTCCCGGTCGACAACTGCCTTCCCTCAAACGTTTGGACAAATTTTGGATACGCTTACAGAAGAGCCAAGGAGGAACGAAGGGCCTCGGCGGCGGCGCTGACTCCAAAGACGCGCGCTGGCTGCAGGTCCCCAGAAGCCAAGTTCTGGAGATGCTGGCGCTGCGGGCTTCTGGCATCCCTGTGCTCGGCGGGCCACGATGGCAAAAGATTTGCGCGTTTTACGATTCCCTCAATCAACCGCGCGCGGAGTTGCAGATACCTGAGAGCGTTCATGCGCAACTTCTTCCCTACCAAGTTACGGGCGTGCGTTGGTTGATGGATCTGGACGAACTGGGCCTCGGCGCAATTCTCGCCGACGACATGGGCCTCGGAAAAACACTGCAGACATTGACGTTCTTGGCGATTCGGCAGTCGAGCAACCGCCTCGGGCATGTCTTGATCGTCGTGCCGACATCACTCACCTACAACTGGCGAAGTGAAAGCGAGCGTTTCACGCCAAACTTGTGCTGGACAACACTGAGTGCCTCGAGGGACGTGGAGCGCATCACGAAGTTCCTTGAACAGAACCGGCAAGGCATCGTCCTGACCACGTATGGAATGCTCGCCGAACAAAGCGAGTTCTTGGCGCAAAGACCCTGGGATATCGCGATTTTCGATGAAGCGCAGAATATTAAAAACATCGCGGCCAAACGGACGACAGCCGCACGCTCCTTGCAGGCTCGCTACAAAATTTGCCTCACCGGGACGCCCCTTGAAAACCACATGGGAGAACTCTATTCGATCCTCGACCTCTGCGTCCCGGGTTGCGTCGGCGACCTCTCGGAGTTCCGCAAGCGGTACATCACTCCTGCGACGATTCTCGCCGAAGATCTCGCGGAGCTCAAACTGACTTGCAAACCATTGATCATGCGCAGAACCAAGACGGAGATCCTCAAGCAGCTTCCGCCCAAGCGCGAGGATAAAGTGATTGTCGCATTTACGGCTCGGCAGCAGAAGATCTATCGTGATGTCGCGATTTCATATAACGAGAAAATCCGGCAAGCCATCGCCGAACAGGGCGAGGCCAAATCACAGCTGCAGATGCTCACCGCGCTTCTCCGCTTGCGGCAGGCCTGCTCGGATCCGGCCGCACTCCCTGGAACCACGTTTTCCGAAACACCTCCTAAGCTTGAAACCCTTCTTGAGTCCCTCCATGAAATCGTCGAGAGCGGCGAAAGCGCATTGGTCTTCACTCAGTTCCTCTCAACTTACCAGCGTGTCGAAACAGAGTTGAAGAGAGCGGGAATTCCCTGCTACGGAATTCATGGAGGCCTCAGCCGCGCACGGCGAGAAGACGAACTCAATCAGTTCCAAGCGCACGGCCCCGGTGGAGCCGTCATGCTCATGACTCTCAAAACCGGCGGCGTGGGACTCAACCTCACCAAGGCAAGTTATGTCTTTCACATCGAGCCGTGGTGGAATCCGGCGGTCGAAAATCAAGCGACCGATCGAGCGCATCGCATCGGCCAGGAGCGACCGGTTCAGGTGTTCCGGTACATCATGCATGAGTCCGTCGAAGAGAAGATCGAGCTCCTCAAAGAGCGCAAAGAGAAGCGCTTCTCCGCCATGTTCGCCGCAAGCGACGTGGAAAGCGAAAGTCAGCTGCAAATCAAGAGTGGCCTTCTCACGCAGAACGATTTCGAATATCTGCTCGGGCAAGGACCGAACCGTGGGCCGACTCCGGATCGAGATTGAACCAGTCGCAGGATCACAAGCGCGACGCGCAACGCGATCACAAGCTGGACTCGAGATTTCACTCGCGGACAATGAAAGCAAAAACAACTGGGTTGTTTTCGTTTCATTGTCGCGTCCTGTGTAAGCAGGAGGCTTCTTCCTGAAGCATGGGTCGCCGGGAGCCGACGGGCGCTTATGCAAAGCGAGTCGGTGAGCTCTTCAACTGGCGCTCATCAGGACGCCATTGAGAACTTCTCTAGAAATTCCTGGAACTCTGCCTTTTCCGCTTCGTGCGACATTCCGGATTCTAAAACCGTGACACAAAAGAGTAGGGCCTCTTCAATGACGTTCGTTTCATGAAGCTCCCAGACCTCCGCAAAGAGCTGAAGCTGTTTGAAAAGACGATATCTGACAGGCACATACACCTTTTGCTTTGCGGAATTGAAAATGTCAGTTCCTTCAGCCAACACTTCTGAACGCAATATCTTGAACTCCTTTTCCTTGGTCATTTCCACGAGATAAAAGGTCGTACAGGCTTTCACGAACTCGGCCCACTTCAATCCGAATTGTTTGGCGTACCTCTCTGAAGCAGCAATGATCTTTGTGGGCAAATAAGGCTGAAACTCGGCAACATTGGTCGGTAATGCATTTCCCCACTCGTCGATTTGCCGAAAATTATCCGGCGTAAGGCCGACAGAGTCGCACCCCTGGCAATATTCCGTTTCGAGCGTGAACTCCTTATCACCAACCTTGATCGTGGCTGGTCCGAATACCACCGTCTCTTTTTCACACTGAACACAGATTTCCAATTTAGTTGTCCTTCTTCTTCCGCAATGACTGAATCACTAGCTTCAAAATCCCTTCGGTTCCAAAGTAACCCTTGAAGTAGATGGTCACCTCAGTACCTGCAATCTCCGCGTTGTACTCAAAATCGATAACAAAATTACTTCCGGCCTCTCCTGACAACCTCGGGCTCTTGACGTTATGAGGATGATCCGAGGGCAATTCTAATATTGAATTCAAATACTCAATCCGAAACAAGTTCGGTTTATCCCGTCGAGAGACAATCTTGTATCGCCCTTCGCGAATACAGAGCTTGACCTTCTCAAGTGGGGTCACCGCCGCATAGAACCTGGTTCGAAAGTCGTCCTGAGAAGACAAATTGAACGCTCCCTCAAATGTATGGAATTATCCGTACATTGTCAATGCATCCACTTTTATCAAGAGATTTCAATAGCCTACTGACTGACCAGAGGTGAAGATCTCACTTCCGATGGCCACGCACCATCCCCAACTATTTAATTCCACGCCAAGGATTTTCCGGGAGCCGACGGGCACTTATGCAAACCAGGGATCTCACCCACCTGATCGCTGCTTCTCAGTCATACCGGCACAAGTCCGTCGAGCGGACAAGGGCAACACAGTGGCCCCCGACGTCCCAGGACCAAACACCCTGGCCCGCGTCCTGATCGGGTTTATAGCCCACAGACCCGAGTCGGACTCATTAAGCCCTTCGCGTCACTTTACGCGCAAATCAGAAACCAAACAGCGAGCGCAACCTGAACCAGTCGCAGGATCACGAGCGCGACGCGCAACGCGATCACAAGCTGGACTCGAGATTTCACTCGCGGACACCGAAAGCAAAAACAACGTGGTTGTTTTCGTTTCATTGTCGCCTCCTGTGTTAGCAGGAGGCTTCTTCCTGAAGCATGGGTCGTCGGGAGCCGACGGGGGCTCATGCAATATGCCGGTCACGACCTCTCAATTTCTTCTTTCCCCTGATGCTTGTTCCAATCCGTTGTGCGGACGCACTTTAAATCGGAGCCGACATTATCGGCATCGCCAAAGAGACGAATGTACCGTGGCCCAGTTTTGAAGAAATGTGAAACGAGCCGCCGACAGACTCAAGTGCTTCTTTGGCAGCGCTCACGCCCATGTTCCGCTTTTTTGTTAGTCGGACTTTTGACGCGATCGTTTGACTCCATGGCCACGCGACAAAGAGCAATTGCAGAAGCTCTAGAACGTTGGGCATGGTCGAAGTGGATCGACGAAGGCTTCAGTCTCAACGAGCAAAAAAACGTGCAGTTCTCCTCAATTCCAGTTACGGATTTCATCGTTCGAAAATTTGATGAAGTTCTCTGCTTTTCAAAGAACCTTTCAATCTACGTCTCGCACGCGGAAAAATATCCCGTCTCTTTGCCTATTACGCTCGGAAAATCGGGGGACGGCGTATTCGCCGGATCGCGTGTCGCTCCGCTTGGGCAAGACTTATGGACGCATGCACTCGTCGAATCGTGGCGCCACATGGAATATTTCATCAAATCACCAAGTGACGCTCGATTTTCAGGAGTTGCTTCGCGAATTCATCATTTTTGTAGGCATGGCAATGAGGCACTGGCCCTCGTGAACCGCGAACCCACGAAGACCAATTGGCCTGAACCACAAATGGCACTCTTAGATGGAATACCCGTCGCGAATGGCAAAGCACATATCTGGCGCGCTCTTTTAAAAAATTTCCGTGCCTGGCACGAAGGCGGTGCTGAGCGCTTCGTCTACTGAGTTCAATAAACCAAGGCAGTGGCCCCCGACGTCCCAGGACCAAAGATCCTGGCCCGCGTCCTGATCGGGTTTATAGCCCACAAGACCCGAGGCGAACTCGTTAAGCCCTTCGCGTCACTTTACGCGCGAATCAGAAACCAAACCGCGAGCGCAACCTGAACCAATCGCATGATCACGAGCGCGACGCGCAACGCGATCACAAACTGGACTCGAGATTTCACTCGCGGACGCCGAAAGCAAAAACAACGGGGTTGTTTTCGTTTCATTTTAGCCTCCTGTGTAAGCAGGAGGCTTCTTCCTGAAGCATGGGTCGTCGGGAGCCGACGGGGGCTCATGCAAAACAGGGATCTTGCCCACCGATCGCTACTTCGCAGCTAAACTCATTTCAGTCCGTCGAGCGGACAAACACGGTAGCTCAACGCCCCCGCCTGGTTCACGCGGCCCTTACAGCTTCCAATCTCCCGATGCCTCCGGTTGGAAGGTGATCGCGACGACCTTCAGTTTTCTTTGTTTATTCTTTGGCATCGGCCAGTCGATGGACTGACCTATCCGCAATCCGATGAGCGCGGTTCCGACGGGCACGAGCACAGAGATTTTCCCTTCGGTCACGTTCGCGTCCTGCGGATAAACCAAGGTCATCTCAGATTCCTTGCCGGTCTCCTCATCTAGAAATCGAACGCGTGAGTTCATCGTCACCACGTCCGCCGGAATTTCTTTTTGCGCCACAATCGTTGCCCGCCCGAGCTCCTCGTCCAAAAAAGCGGCGGCTTCGCCCTCCGCGTGCTGAGTCAGCAAAGACAAACGCTCATAATCTTGATCGGTGATAAGCAAACTCTGCTCCGACGCCATCTGCATCTCCTTGAGTGAATTCAAATGAAGCGCGCACCCGCTCCGATTTGCAAACGCGAGGCGCACGAAAAGAATAAATCAGTTGAGAATGAGGCCGCGGTGAGAGGTCGCGCCGCACTCAGGCGCACACACGCTCAACCGCCAAATGAAATAAAGGCTTTGCTCCGGAGATAAGAAAAATTCCGGGCGAGAGATGGAATGTGAAGATCGCAATGAATGTGCTTCATATCCTGACCGACAGCTTAATCCCAACTCAACTCAATTTCAATGCTGTCAGACCTGAAAGCCCCCCCAGACGGATAGGAATTTTCACCGCAGCTACAAAAGACGCGTGTTTGTAGGCGTCAATCATTCATCCGAACTTTTTCCTGGCTACCTGTCTAGAATAACGAAGCAACACAGATTATGATGATTCTGGCACAGCATTAACTTGCTTTTCCGGTGTGGCCCGACCGTTCGAAATCTGAGAAAAGGAAAGACACGTGAATTCAGGTGATGTTCGGTGGAAACAGCGGCTGAACAACTTTGCTCTCGCCCTTCAACAATTGACAAATGCCGTACAACTCGCCTCACAACGGGAGCTTTCTGATCTCGAAAAACAAGGTCTGATTCAGTACTTTGAGTTTACTCACGAACTTGCCTGGAATGTCATGAAGGACTTTTTCGAGTATCAGGGAGCTAGTTTGATTACTGGTTCTCGTGATGCGACTCGTGAGGCTTTTCAAAAAGGTCTCATCTTGCAGGGCGAAGAGTGGATGGACATGATAAAAAGTCGCAACAAAACTTCACACACCTACAACCAGTCCGTCGCAAACGATATCGCCGATCGCATTCGGCACAGCTATTTCCATCTCTTTCAAGAGTTTTTAAGTACGATGAGAAAGCTGGCTGCGAAATGAATCTCAGCGATCGACACGGCCTGAGCCACGAAACCATTTCAGCTCTGAAGAAGATCTTCTCCCAGCATCCATCCATCGAAAAAGTCGTTTTGTACGGCTCTCGCGCCAAGGGAACGTATAAACATGGATCCGATATAGACCTCACCATTTTCTCATCGCCCAAGCTGACGACGCAGGACCTCCTGCGGATCGAAAACGAAATCGAAGAGCTGATGTTGCCCTATAAAATCGATCTGTCGCTTTTTCATCAAATTGAAAATCCCGACCTCATCGATCATATCCAACATATCGGCCAAATATTTTATCTCCGAGGTCCTACCTAAACCGAAGGTTCACTGCCCTCTAACAATCCAAGCGCGTCACCTAAATCCATCCATAGGTCGTCGGGATCCTCAACGCCGACCGACAAACGAATCATCTGATCCGAAATTCCGAGAGATCGCTTGAGTTCCTCGTCGACTCCAGCATGAGTCATGGTCTTCGGGTGTTCCGCAAGTGACTCCGTGCCTCCCAAACTCACCGCCAACTTGATCAGCTTCAATCGGTTGAGAACTCGAAACGCTTCCGCCTCACCACCCATCACATCGAAACTGATCATGGCTCCAGGTCCGAGGCACTGCCTTCGATAAATCTCGATCTGTGGGTCTCCATCCTGATAGAGGCCGGGGTAATACACTTTGGCGACCTTAGGATGCTGTGCGAGGCGCGCTGCGATTATTTTTGCGGTCTCCGCCTGGCGAGACATGCGCAAAGACAACGTCTCCAGACTGCGCATGAGCAACCACCCTGTCCAAGGACCAGCACCCGTTCCCAAATACGTGCGCATTTTTTTGATCTCTTGAATCAGCGCTCCGCGCCCCAAACATGCGCCCGCGATCACATCACTGTGCCCGCCCAAATACTTCGTCGCGGAGTAGATCACTAAATCCGCGCCAAGCACGAGCGGCCGCTGAAAGAGAGGCCCAAGAAAAGTATTGTCGACCAAAACCGGTACGGAGCGTTCGGGCGTGCGGAACTCCGCCGCCAAACTCACCAGCATTTGGATGTCGATCAAGTGATTGGTCGGATTCGCGGGGGTTTCCACAAAGACCGCCGCCAATCGATCTTGCCTTCCCGATAACAGAATCTTCTGACGAATGGCCTCGCGGCTTTCGCCCGGCAACACACCCAAAGACTGTACGCCGAACCTAGCGAGGATAGATTTGAATAAATAATCAGTTCCACCGTAGAGAGGATCGGAGTGAAGAATCAAATCTCCGGGCGAAACAAACGCCAAAACCGCCGTGGAAATCGCCGCCATTCCACTCTCAAAAACGGCCGCGTCGTCCGCCTCGTCCCAAAGCGTGAGTCGATCTTCGAGAATTTCGATGTCGGGATTGTTAATACGGCTATAGATCAAACCCGCTTCTCGATCCGGGTCGGGTTGACGCTTGCCGAGGGCCACCTCGAAAAACTCTTTCCCTTCTTCGGCGGTGCGGAACACAAACGTCGAGGTTTGATAGATCGGACATTTCACCGCGCCCTCAGAAAAAGCGGGGTTGTAGCCATAGCTCATCGCCAGACTTTCGGGCTTCATTTTGGAACGGAGGCTTTGATAATCATGTTTTGACATGGCGAAAAACTAAATGATGCCTACCCAAAAAGAAACACCCTTTTGGATTGAGTCAGCATCGCCGATTCATACACCGCTGACTCACATCTCGTAGACTCAGACGCGATTGTAGTCGTCTTGATATCGCTCAATATCGTCTTCGCCGAAGTACGTGCCTGTCTGGACTTCGATAAATTCCAGAGGCTCCGCTCCCGTATTCCGAACACGATGCTTGGCTCCGAGTGGAATGAAAACCGATGACCCGTCAAGCGCATCGGCTGGCTATGCCGATGCCGCCATAGGCTTCCCGAATCGGCCGAGAATTCAGAACCGGTTTGCTCAATAGCTATCGCCTCACGATTTTTTCGTGTACGGTATTAAAAATTTCCACAATCGACCCCAACCGTGCCATCCATGCCACAATCTCAGCAATTGATCCATCCCAAGTACAGGCCCGATATCGACGGCTTAAGAGCGGTGGCGGTTCTCTCTGTGGTTGGGTTCCATGCCTTTCCCGGTTGGGTGAGGGGCGGGTTCATTGGTGTCGACGTTTTTTTCGTCATATCTGGGTTTCTCATTTCAACGATTCTCTTTGAAAACCTTGCGCGCGGGACTTTTCAGTTTTCCGAGTTTTATAGTCGCCGCATCAAGAGAATATTCCCCTCTCTGCTTCTGACTCTTTTCTCCATCC
>JAMPXM010000039.1 GCA_023701225.1 Pseudobdellovibrionaceae bacterium
GCGATCCGCAGCGAAGTAAAGCGGAACGACAGGAATGTTTCGCCAGCTGATGTATTCCCAAACATCCAATTCCGTCCAATTCGAAAGTGGAAACACACGCAAAGACTCTCCTTTGTTCTTGCGCGCATTGAAGAGCCTCCAGAGTTCGGGCCTTTGATTCTTTGGATCCCAGCGCTGCGCCTCGGAGCGAAACGAAAATATCCGCTCTTTGGCGCGCGATTTTTCCTCGTCTCTGCGCGCGCCGCCGAAGGCTGCATCGAATCCATGCGACGAGAGCGCCTGCTTGAGCCCCTCCGTTTTCATGATGTCCGTATGAACAGCCGAGCCATGAGTGAAGGGATTGATGCCCATCCGAAGACCTTCTGGATTGATGTGAACGATCAGATCCACTCCCAGCTCGCGCACCATTCGATCACGAAACGCGTACATGTCTCTGAACTTCCACCCCGTATCTACGTGTAACAAGGGAAAGGGCGGTTTGGCGGGATAAAACGCCCTCATTGCCAAGTGAAGCATCACCGCGCTGTCTTTGCCGATCGAGTAAAGCATGACGGGATTTTCGGTTTCGGCAACCACTTCCCTGATGATATGGATGCTCTCCGCTTCGAGGCGCTCCAAATGCGTCAGACGGCGGCGCTCCAGAGCAAAATCGTTTTTCATCGGGCTTCCTTTCGCCAATCCTTAAACAGATCTCTTTTTATAGTTCCAAGTCCGAAAGCTTCGATCCCAGGACGAGTTCAGTCGCGCGAGCAACTCCGGAGAAATGTCGGCGAGATCGCTTTTGCGATAACTGCCAAGGCGATTCATGTATTCGATAACCGCGGGACGGGCCGGATCGAAATCACCCAAGTTGAGATCCTGGTAAATTTTCTCCAAAGTCTGAATCGGATTCGCTTCTAGATCCTCATAGCCCACTTCAGTTAAAAACCCCTCCGGCACGGAGCCTTTGTCGGCGAAATACGCGTCGTACAGATGGCTGTATTGCGATATGATTCGCTGATCGAAGTCCTCCCATTCGACATTCTGAAGTCTCATCATCTCAAGCATGATCAATGCGGATCGTTTATAGGATGCGAAAACATCGTAGGGATTGCGGTGAATATGAATAAAGCGGGCCCTGGGAAACACGTTCCGAATCCAGCGAATTCGTGCCGTATGGGGTGGGGATTTCAAGATCGCGGGTTTCGGATTGAAAATCGCAAGTTTCAACAAAAGCATCCGCAACGAGGCCTGCCATGTTTTTCTTTCCGCATCGGACGCATTTTGAAAACTCAGGTAGCGATCAAACTCGGCCGCATCCTTCGGGAACAAAAAGCCCATGGCCGGGGAAAGCTGACTTAAGATCGTCAATGCGACCTCATCTTCGACCGGCGACTCCATGCTGGCCGACATATTGTCGATCAACCGGTTTTTAGGCGTGAGTGCGCGCATCAACTTCGACTTTCGAATCGTTTCTCCGCCGGACAAAAAACCATGCGGCTGCGTCGCGCAAACAAAATCTGGAAATGTCCAGCGCGTATCCAACGCCAAGAGGTTATGGAGATGCGTCGTGCCGCTGCGCCAATGGCCGAGTACAAAAATCGGGTCCGGAATTTGAACCTGTGATCCGGCGCCCGCGATGATTTTCAAGTCGCGCGTCCGTGCACGTGATGCGGCCATACTCGCGACCGTCATCAGTAGTGCGCGTGGCCAGTATCTCGGAGAGATACGATTTCCGCGCTGTTTGAGAATTTTGCACCAATCACGAAACGTGAATCCCGTAAGCGGCGAAAAAATATTCTTCGTCAAAAAGGCACTCAGATCATCATGTCTCATTTGAGGTTCAACCTTCCAGAAAGCCGCCAGGAGAGAGCATTTAGAATGGATCGAACCGGCAACTCACGTCGCATATGCCCTCACGACTCGCTTGTTCATGGATCCATCGTAGATCGCCAATTCTTCTGATGAAGTTCCTATCCGTGAGCGGATAAATCCGAATTGCGCAGTCCTCGTGAAGGCTTGAGCTTTTGTTTCATTCTGATGCGCCTGGCAGAATTTCGCACAGGAGCCTGGAGTCTTAGGTGATGACAGTTGAGACATGGAAGACATGGAAGACATGGTCCGGCATCAAGTTCAGGGTGTATGTCGTCAATCCCAACAACGCGGCTGGCGACCTGAGCGAACTCAATTTGAGTATTCGGAGCGTAGGATCTTTGCCAGATGAGCCGTGTGGTTGGTGAAAATCCAATCCACGCCGCGATTCACTTCGCGGAATAAGCTTTGGCGTGAGCGAATAAATCCGGTACCGACTTTTTGGCCATGCGTGTGGTGTCGTGCGACGCGTGCGTCTGAAAAGAGGAGGTAGTGCCCGGCCGTCGCGCCGTAGCCGTGTGTGAGAGTGATCTCGCTCATCTGGGCCGAATTCCATCCACCGACGGCGATTCGGGCGGATTTTGGGATGAAGTCGAACGCGTCCAGGATGTCGCGATCCAAACCCAAAAGATGGTAATCAGCGCCGGGTGAAAATTCTTGAAGATGGGATTGAAGAGAGTCGATGTGGACGGGGAGGAGTCCTCCGGCGCGCAGTTTTACCTCGATCATAAAATGAGTTCGCCCCCGGTAAGCCGAAAGAATCGAGGCGAGGGTTGGAATGTGAGGTGCCAGGTGCCCGAGATCGGCCGCGCGAGTTTGTTCGACATTGAGAACACGATTGCCGGAGAGAGGGATGATCGCATCATGGCAAATGATCGCGACATCGTCGGCCGTCCATCGCACGTCGAACTCAATTCCCCACGCTCCGCATGTGAGGGCCTCATCAAACGCCGCACGTGTGTTTTCGGGAGTTGAAGATTGGCCGCAGTTGCCGCGATGAGCGATCAGTTTGACTTGTTCGAGTCGGTGAGCGTCAGGCCGGCGCCGGGGAATGAGAGCAAACGCTAAGTCGATCAAGAGTTCGGCTATGACGCTCACAGTGAGATTCATACGCTCATGTCCATCGTATTTCGCGCGTGGATACCAGTGGCTCCAGCGGCATTTGTCGCGCGACTGGGGTCGCGTATCTATTTCAGGCGACTTGAGTCGCGGCAAGTCTGCCATGCGGTCCGCGAGGACACAATGAGTGTCTCTGAATATAGTTAATGCGCTGCCCCCGATATGATTTCGCTTGAATCTGGAGAGGCGTATCGTCTTCTCTGTTCAAGATGGGGACAGGGATTCATTTCGGATTGCGCTTCGCGCTGATTCTTACCTTATGTTGTGTTGGCGTTTCGGTTGGCGAAACGAAGCCACGCCCGAAAGACGCTCATCTGCGGGCGGGTTTTTGGGCCATTCTGCAAGGAGCAACCAACGCGACATCCACTGAAGTCGCGGTCTTGACGTCAGTTCGGGAGACGATCACGGCCGAGCTGGTGGATGCCGTGCAAGGGCGCACGCTTTTGCCGTCGCGGCAGGAATTATTCACTTATCCTGATTCTGAGTTCGCGATTCAAAAATTCCGATTCTCTCAGCTTCAACCGGACCGAGCCTTCACTCTGCGGGTGCGCGACCGTCAAGGCATTGTTCGCGACGAACGAGAACTGCGCGCATTGGATTTGCAAAAAACGTCTGTGCGAATGGCGATCGCGTCGTGCATGAAAGATCGTAAAGTTCGCGTGCAAGCGCAGATGTGGGATCGGCTGATGAGCGAAGAGCCGGAGATGATCATCTTCGGCGGAGATAATGTTTATATTGATGTCGATGAAGTGGATGTCACGCCGTCGTTGATCTGGGCCCGCTATGTTGAAACTCGTTCAGTGCTAAAAGTTTTTCGTGGGCAGCGCTTGATTCCGATTCTTGCGACTTGGGACGACCATGACTACGGCGCCAACGACGGAGATCGGAATTTCAAGCACAAACTGCAGGCCGCCAAAACATTCGAGGCTTTCTTTGCGCAAGGAGTTCGACCCGAGATGTCGGAGCTTCGGCGCGGTCCCGGTATCTCAAGTCACCTGCGCGCCTTTGGCGGTGAATTCGTCTTTTTGGATGGACGCACCTTTCGGTCTCCTAAGGGCAAAAAAAAGGGATCACACTGGGGTGAGGCCCAAGAAGCTTGGATGGGAAATATCCTGAGTTCTGCGCAGGGGCCCGTATGGCTCATCAATGGCTCGCAGTTTTTCGGCAAGTACCATGCTCGCGAGTCCGTTGAAGCGGATCATCCTCTCTCAATGAGCCGGCTCCTAGCAAGAATGTCGCGTGCCGCGGTTCCGACGGTTTTGGTTTCTGGCGATATGCACTTTAGCGAAATCATGCGCATTGAATCCGCGCAGACCGGTTATGAAACTTATGAACTTGTGTCCAGTGGGATGCATGTTCGCCAGGTTCCTTACGTGGATCGCTGGCTGGCGAATCCTCGAAGGATCGAAGGGGCTTGGAAGCACAACTTCGTGCTCGTTCTTGCCCAGGTGCCGAGGGCCGACGAGCTACGCTTGCACGTCCGCTCCTTAGGCCTCGAGGCACAAGATTACTTTGACCGTCCTTTGCATGTCGTGAAGTCCATTCGGGCGAAATGACGCGAGACTCCTTGTCTCGCTTCGGCGATGGCAGATGGAGATTCTGTCTTCATTCATTCAAATCTTGGTGGTGGTATTTCTAGCTTTCGACACGAGGGCGGAAACAATGCAGACACAAGCCACGCAAACACAAGCTGAGTCACTCATCCAAGACCCTTACATAGCTGTCGAATTCACCGATACAGCATTGCATTCGATTCGAGAATCGCTTCAGCGCGCTTTGGCTTCCTGCGGAGTGGCGACGGAAAAGCCCGAGCGAGATGCGCATATTTCCCTCGGATACGGACTTGGGTGCGAAACAGAAAATCGCATCAAAGACCTGGCTCAGCGAGTGGCGGCTTCACACATTGAATTGCGAGTGGTGGGAGTTGAGGTTCTGGCCGGACTGACAACACCCTATGATTACGTTGTTTTGGTTTTGGAGGAAAACGACGTCTTCCGGCGTGTGCGCGAGCAAATCGAATCCGAATTGGTGACCAAGTCAATGCCCGGAGGACTTCATGTTCACACGACGCTTCTGCGTGTTCCGAAGAACTCCAATGCCGAATCGGACGAGTCGCTGACGGTGGCGCGCGCCGCACGCGCACGCCTGCAAGAGGCCTGTCGACCGCTGTGCGGGCGGATGCGGGTTCGCGGGGAGAAGGTCGCGGTTTTTGATCGCGAAAAGTGTTGCCGCCTGCAATGCCCGATGCCCGCGGCCTGATGCACTTGACTTGCGGCGGTTATTTGCGGCGGTTATTTGCAAGGATCGGCAAGGGTCAGCTGATAGACTTTCGCTAAGTAGCTTTGAATCGTGCAGCGTTCATCCGAGCTCAGCACCCTTTTATAAATCAATACATCACCGATCTGCAGACCTTTGACGTCTTGACCCAGTTGTGTGATCACGAGGCCGTTCGAAGCCGATCCACTTCCGCTAGCGGAATCAGAATCTGCGGGATGCGAGTTCCCATGGTTTTCGGATTTCTGTTCGCTCGCGTCTCCGGAGCCTCGCGTCTCGTCCTCGGCGAGTATGCTTCCGTTGAGAAACACCGAGAGTTGCGTGTTGCGATCGTCTTCGTCGCGATCCAAAGTCGCGGTGATCAACTCCCAGGCGGCCTGAGCAAAAGCGGGGACTTTGCCGACAAAGAAGGAACCTCTCTTCGAACCGAATCCGAATTTGAACTGTGCGTCGTCCGACCAGCCGAGAAACAGACCGTGTTGTTTGTTTTGTGAAGAGAGGATCGCATTCGTGCCGCCGGTTTCGCGGGCCGCGACGGCGAACACCGTGATATCCGACTCGCTCTCGGGCGAATCGCCGGTGCTCCAGTCGATTCTGATTCGATCCGCGACGGAGTCCGTGCAGCCAGGGCTTGCGCTGCAGAAGCGTACGGCGGGTTTGCCGCTCACGCCTTCGGCCAGATAACGAGGTCGGCGCTGTGAACTTCCTTCGGTGCCGTCGCCGCTCGCGGCGGAGTCAGGCCAGGGTAGATTTTTTGTGTCGCCGATGGCGGCGTGGTTCGCCGCGACGGGGTAAAAGCTGCTCGCCCGATACCAGCGCACCAGTCCTTGAATCGAAGAGGGGAGATTGCGAGTGCGCAGGACTCCGGACTCCGCGGTCAGTGCCGGGGGACCGGGATAAAACGCGCGGATACGAACGCCGGCTTCGTTGGTGGCGGCACGATTGGCGAAGAACTCCGTCGATGAGCCAGAGTTCTGCGAGAGCGAGCCGAAGCGTGCATCGCTCAGGCTCCACGATGATGCTTTGAGTTCGGCGACGAAGTTGTCGGCGGCGTCGCGACCGACCAAGTGCGCGCGCAGGCTTTGTCCATCGTCGAGTTCTTGAGCGCCGATGGTGCGTCCGGATCCATCGGCCGCGGTTTCGATGAAAAGATGCGCGAGTTCTCCGGCGGTGACCGTGAGTGACGGAGGAGTTCCAGCAAATGCACGGCCATTGATTTGCGCAGTGATTGGAATGGGACTGCCGGCGCGGACCCCGGTAACGTTGGCAACATAGAGTCCCGCGCCGCGATCTTGGACGGCACCGATTTCAGCGGTGCTCGTGCCGGCCGCAGGCGGCGTGTTGGATTGTGCGTTCGCAGGAGTGAACGTGACCGTCAAACCTTCGGCGGCGATATCGACGCCGTTAGCGTCGCGCGCTTGAAAACGGATGCTTGTGTTTTTACCAGAACCGATTTGCGTGGTTTCTAAAAGCAGAGAGGAATGCGTGAGAGAAGGAAAGAGCACTTCGAGCAGTGGCGAAGCCGAGGTGGCGGGTCGATCGCCGACAGCGGCGATCACCCGGGTCGGTGAGCCATCTTTCTTGGCCGTGAAAACCGAGGTGTAGATTCCGGGCGTGGAGGATTGCGCGGGAGCGAATTCGCCGCCCGACGTGCCGTCGGTGAGGGCGAAGATCGGAAGAGTCTCGACGGTGGTGAGGTTTTCGTATTGGTCTTTGAGCGTCAGGGTGCAGACGAACGATCCGCCGAGCGTGATTTTGGAGGCGGCGCAAGCGATCGACGAGCGCGAGGGATCGTGGTTGCCTGCGGTGACATGAATGAGCGCCGAGGTGCCGACGGTCTGGCCAGTGCTGATGGCCGTGATTCGCGTCGGCGATCCTGCCGTCCAGCCGGTGAATGTAGCGACATACATACCATTGCCGAGATCACGTACGGGGCCGAAGGTGCCGGTGCTGGAGCCTTCGCTCAGTGCCACCTGAAACGTTTGGCCACCCTCGAGAAGTCGATTGCCGTAGGCGTCTTTGGCGGTGATCGAAATTTCGATGCCCTCTCCGGATTTGACTTGAGTGGTGGGCACGCTGATTTGGGTCATGAGCGGGGAAAAGGGCCCAGGGGTGACCGTGATCGCGGGCAGCGGACTCGTCACGTTTTCGCCGCCGATCTTCGCTAGGACAGGCGCGGGACCTCCGGCGACGAGAGCGGTGAATTCGGCGCTGTACGTTCCGTCTTGATGATCGGTGACGGGACCGAATTGTCCCTGGCTGGTGCCACCGTTGAGAGCGAAGGAAACATTCAGGCCTCCGCTGGAGAGTTGGTTGCCAAGTGAGTCCTGTGCTTTAAACGCGACGCGCGCGCTGGCGCCGGCTTTGACTTGAGTTTGCGACACGAGAACCAGCGATTGTTCTCGGGACGCGGGTCCCGGCACGACCGTGATTTTTGGCGGCTGTCCTTCCGGTGCCGTGCCATTGATGAGCACTTCGAGTTGCGCCGGAGTTCCGGCGCGACGGGCAGTGAACTCGGCAGTGTAGACGCCGTTTCCGGAGGCGACGACCTCGCTGAAAGTGCCCAGGCTGGAGCCGCCGCGCAAGTTGAGTTGCACGCGGACGTTCTTGAAGCTGGTTTTCGCGCCGGATGCATTTTTCGTGACGACTTCAACCTTGACCTTTTCTCCGGCTGGGACGGTGTCGCGGCTCAAAACAGTTTCGGTGAGGTTCAGATTGAGGTTCGAGGCGGGCTCGGTCCCCACCGGAGCCTCCCCCGTCGCATCAACTGAGCTCGGGGTGGTTGCTTGTTTTTGACAGCCCAGGATCACGACCGCGAGGAGTAGGATTGTCCATCGCCGGTGCGTTCCAATCACGCATGTCATAGGCAAAGCCTCCTGCTTGCATTTCACGAAAGAGCGATACGGGCAGCCCGATCGTTTTTCTTACGTCTTGTCGTAGCACTTCATCGTACCAAGGGATGTAAACACGTGGAATGCGACGGGAGGAATCGGCGGTAATTCCGGACTTTTCGTTGGTCTGGCGCGTGTGACGGCAATTCAGCGTTGAGAAAGGAGTTCGCGGGCTTTACGCACGGAGAGAGGATGAAGACCCGCCGCCGCCCACTGGATTTTTCCGCTCGGATCGATGTGCACAGTCGTCGGAGTACCGGAAATCGAATACGTGCGGGCGGATTCTTCAGACTCGTCGATGAAGATGCGGAACGTGTATTTTTTCTCCGTGATGTGCGTGCGTACCACCGATGGGTTTTCACCCAGACTCACGGCGAGGACTTGCTGGGCGGGAATCTCGCCCTGATTGATTGCGGCTTGGATGCGGTCGAGTTCAAGGGAACATGGTCCGCACCAGGTCGCCCAAAAAACAATCACGCTCGCTTGATGTTCAGGCGGCAAGGTCATGATTTTGCCGCTGATTTCAGTCTGGCCTTCGAGGTGGATTTCTTTCACATCAAAACGCGGGGCGGTTCCTCCCACGCGTGCATCCGGGACAAAAAAGCGCAGCGCGAGCGTCGCGACGGCGTAAATCGCCGCCGCGGTCAGCGCAAGATTGAAGATACGATTGAAATGTTTCAGGCGGCCTTCGCTGCTTTCGGCAGAAGACCGAGTTGGGTGCACACATTTAGAGAGACGTCCCAGAGGTCCTCTTTTACGGCCATTTCAGCGGCGCTGAGTTTCATCTTGGGTAGTCCGGAGGACTGGACATATTGAATGAATTCTTGATTCGAGCAACTGCGGACGACTTTCAGAAGGACGCGCAGATGCGCCTCGCTCATCTTTCCGCCGACCATCATTTTCTTGAGATGACCCTCGGGTGTGGAACGCAGAAAATCATAGAGGCTGAGCAAGTCTTGATCGAGAAACATGAATGACCTCCTATACAAGAGGCTTATCGGCTGAACTGGCCCAAGGCCTGAGCGGAGGTCATGGCAGTCCCGCGAACGGCGCTTCAATTGCAGTCTCAATTTGAGATGAAGGTGGAGATTCTTGCGCTAAACCTTCGTGACATCGAGGGAAGTCGCCGGGTCGGAGTAGCCTTCGAGGCGGTCGGCGAGAGTGTTGATTTTATCGGCAATTTCACGGAACTCGTCGCTCTCACGCAGACTCACGCGGTCGCCGTAATTGCCGGCGAGGAGCAGGCCGAGATATTGATCCAACCTATAGAGAGGGCCGGCGATGCGATGAGACTGACGTAAGCCGACCCAAAATGCGGTCGATGCCACCAATCCTGTCAGAGCGATGAATCCGAAACCCCAAGCGCGGATTTTTTCAAACACGGCCACACCTCGCTCGGCGTTGAGAAATAAACCCGGCTCCGAGAGCAGGGAAAGCGTCACCATCAGAAAACCAAAGGCGAGCGCACATGAGCATGCTCCCGCCGCCGCGCCGACATAAAACGCCGACCGCAGTTGCACTCCGGGCGAAACAAAAATGTTCTTGAACGATCGCTGGTCGGTCGGGCGCGACTGTGTGGCGTCCTCGTTCGCGGAGGATGGGTTCGTGGATTCCGTCATGGGTCTAATCGTAGCAAATGCGACGTCGCAAATGCGAAGTCATTTTCGTACTCCAGGGAAAACTCTTGTCCCTTTCGCGAGCGTCATTCGGCAAACCCAAATTCCTGCCTCAGCCGCCTCTCGTGAGGAGGAATTGAGTTCGGCGGAGCCTGACGATGAGGCCTTCAGTATCGACGAAGGTCCAGGGCGCGGGCCTCAGTTGCAATACATGAGGCCTGACCGAGAAGCGATTTCACGCCGTCATCGACGGGGTTGAAAACCTCGCCAAATTTTTTAGCATGATCAAGTTGTGATCAAATCGTGTTGTTTTCTTTTATTGACGGTTCTTTTGGGAGCATTTGTCCTCTCGAGTCTGACGATACATCCGAAGATGTTCGGACGTGTCTCGAGCGAATCCCAGCAAACACGTGCGGCGCAGAGCGAGCGGGCGGAGCCGTCCGTCGCGGCCAAAGTCGCGGACACGCGTGCGCGGGTCTGCTCGATTCTGCGCGAATATCCCAAGCCGGCCGGTGAAAAACTCGCCTTCGAAGTTGGTCGGATCGGCGGGCTCTGCCAACCGTTCGTGCGTGGCTCGCGCGCGAGTTTGGATCGTTGCGGTCAAGCCGGATCCGATCCCTATACGCTGACCTCCGCACGCACCGCGCGAAGCGATGCAAGTTGGCCTAGCCGTAAGCAGATGTACTCGAAAGGCAAAATCAACTTGCTCTCTGATCCGGAGTACCAGTCCGAACTCCCAGGTCTTTACAGGCGGATCGAGGCGATTCGCGAGTCGGCGTCGCAACTCTGTTGTGGCGATCACCTACAGTGTCGGCAAGCCATGAATCGAGTGGAAGTCTCGATCTGCCAGCCCAAGGATGACCCGGATGCGAGCGATCCCTGCGTGTTCGGGGGGACATTTGAAATGGCGGGTCAGAATTATTCAAAAATATTTGGTGGCCTTTCACGCCTGTATCGCTCCAATGACACGATGGAGTTGGGCGAAATCGCCTCTCGCAATCTCGCGAGTGTCGATGCCCAGCGTTTGCGTTCCGAGATGCAGCCGGAGGAGTTCGCTCCGGTCGGCGGCCGAATCGTTCTGACCAGTTACGTTTCCAAGGATGAGGGTGTGAGGGGTTTGGAGCCGACTCTCCATCACGAGTTCGGCCACGCCTGCAGCATGGTCCGGATGCAAACCACCGCAGCCGAGGGAGCCGCTCCGGAGCGTCGGCCGAAGGCGTTGCGCGCGCTCAGATGGTTGGATCAGGTGAAGCGGCGCTGCGATCTCGGTGCGGAGTTGCCCGAGGCGTATTTCGATTTCTGGGAAGGCATGGGCGAATCACGCGAGTTGGCCAGTTGCTTATTTCGGCTCACCGACTTGAATCGCAAAGGTCAGATCGATCGACCGTGCGATGGCCTTTGCCCGGGCCATTATTTAGAAGAAGCCGTGGGTGTCGCGTTCTCCATGCTCAACGGTGAGATGGGCGATGGGAGTGAATTTGGCCTCACTGCGACGTCCAGTGAGTCGTCCAGTGAGTCGGTTTATCCGAACACCTGTGATCACATGCGCGATCGTCAGCATCCGATGGTCTCAGACGTCGTGGAGTGTTTAGCTCAGCACTCGCCGCGCTTCCGTGCACGAGTGGCTAGCGCCTATCGATGCGCGCCCTCGTCTCCGGCCTCGGCTTTGGCGTCTGGCTCCTAAGAGACCGCGGCTGAAGACGACCGTGCGGACGGAGACGCGTTGGAGCCACGAAGCGCCCATGCCAAGAGACCCGCCGCTAAGGCGATTTGCGCGACCACAGGGCCGGCGATCACGGGCATCGAATACATGTCTCGGGCCTGATCACTGATGATCGGAGCGACAATAAAGCGATACGGAGAAAGCGAGCTCTGCGCGAAGAGCAAAGACGAGATCGTGTGCAGTGTGAAAAGCAAAAGCACCGATGCCGCTTCGGGGTTTGTCCATTTTCCCAAACGGATCGACTGAATCAGAATCCAGTCACGCAGGCAAAAGAGCGGTAATAAAATCATGAATGCGAGCGCTTGTCCCGCTTGCTCGGGCCGGATCGCGACGCCCAAACGCACGCGAACGTAAAAATCCAGAGCGGCGAGATTGGCGACGAGCACGACCCACGCCACACTCCAGCCTGGGATGGCACCCCAGCGGCTTTTTCGCCAGGCGCCACGCCAGTCGATCAGCGTGTTCGTGCCGAACAAAGCGAGGATATAGCCAAATGCGCAGGCCAGGCGGACCGTGTTTTCCAAGATGCGAATATCCAGCCCCAGGTTCGAGCGAGGAAGGAGAAAGGACTGTCTGGTCTCAATCGGGATGACGGATAAGACAGCGGCCTGGGTCTCCAAGGCGACCCACATCATCATTGTGAGAAAAACCGGTATTCGCCACGCGCGACTCGGCTCCAAGAGTTCGACCCCGATCCGCCAGGTCGATCCGGCGAGAGTCCAGCCGATGATGAGTATCGTGACGATGACCTGAACTGTCACTAAGCTCATCGGAAGACCGAAAAACTCACTGACAAGTGAGTCTGAGCCAGCCGAACTCAGGTGTGGAATGTTGAGAAAGAAAAGACCGGCGCCGATTCCCGCGGAGATGCGACCGATCGACTGATTTTTCCGCTGCGGAGCGTGGGTGGATACCAAAATCCCGAGCGCGAGCGCAACGGTGCTGTTGAGTAAAAAAAGGCCGCTGACCGGAAAAAAGCCAGCGCCCCGAAGGTCGCCCTCGATCATGAGCCAGCCGATGAGCGCCCAGAACCAAAAGCAAAAGCCGAGGAACAGCGGAAACATCGATGCTCCGATGAATTTGCCAAGCGTCAGATGAACAGCGTGCTGCGGGGTGAGTCGTTGGAAATCCCAGGTCCCGGCCGAGCGTTCGCTCAAAATTGCGTCACCGGTCGAAGCGGTGCCGTATGTCGAGAGAACGAAGAAGCCGATACCGAGCAGCCACCGTACAGCGAGGTCGGGGGCGTAGGTCGATGGCGACGACCATCCTATGAACAGAATGCAGGCGGAGATGAGGCTTGCCACGATGCCAGAGATCAATAGGCGCCTCGGGCGCATGTCCAGACAGAGATAACGATAAACTTCTGGCAGGAATTCAGTCATAGGCTGGTCCCCTTCATGACGGACATGTAGGCGTCTTGCATTTTCGCTTCTTCTTCGTGAAACGAAGTCAGAGCGATACCGCCGTCCACGAGTCGGCGAACGATGTCCGCCAACTGAGTTTCGGAACCGTCAAACGAAAAGCTCAAGCGTTGATCGCCTTCGATGAGCAGATTCGAGATTCCTGCTTGCGCGTGAAGCAGCGCGCCTGCGTCGGCGGCATTGTTCAAGACACGCGCTCGGAACGTTCGCTGCGCCGAGGCCGACGCGCGAATGCCTTGGATGGAGCCGAAAGCCTTGAGGTGCCCCTGGCTGAGCATCGCGACGTGGGTGGAGTATTCCTCGAGTTCGGTGAGGATGTGTGAGGAGACGATCAGTGTTTTTCCTCGTTTGGCGAGGTCGACAAGAAGCGCCTGCATATCGCCCCGCGCCTCTGGGTCGAGACCTGAAGCGGGTTCATCGAGGAGAAGTAGCGGGGGATCATGAATCAGTGAACGCGCGATCCCCACGCGTTGGCGCATGCCGCGCGAGAGGTGCGCAAGTGACTCGTTCGCTTTTGCGGAAAGACCCACGCTTTCAATCACGGCGCGCACACGCTCATCGCGCGTGGCGCGCGCGAGTCCATAAGCGCGCGCGAAATACTCCAAGTACTCGGTGACGGTGAGATCGTCATAGAGGCCGAAAAAGTCGGGAAGAAAGCCGATGACTTGATGGAGTGCTTTGGGATTTTCAACACCATCGATGGAGCCGATGCGAACGGTGCCGGCAGTCGGGGCGATGAGCGCTGCAATCATTTTCAGCAGTGTCGTCTTGCCCGCGCCATTAGGGCCAACGAGCGCCAAGATGGCTCCCGGTGGCAGTTCGAAGCGGACATCGTCGACGGCCACGAGGCGGCCGTATTCTTTGCGCAGACCATCGATCTCAATTTTCATAGCCGTCGTCTGATGGACCGGACTCATCGCGTTTTCCACTGATCTTCCCATTGCCGTGCGTACGGCGGCCGTGTTCGGAGGTATTTGGAATGCTGATGAGAAAAGCATATTTCAACCGCACCTCAATGCAATGCGAACATTGCGGTCCAAAGACCTTTGAGGAGGGAGTATCTCCGTGGAATAACGCATGATTCCACATATCGATATCACGGGCGACGGAAGAGGGGCGGCAGTCCGGAAACCCAACTCTGCCCGGGCCGAGCGAGTCGAAAGAGATCGAGTGAGGAAGCAAGTTCAGATAACTTTACGACCGATATGCGACCGATTCGGCAGGAACTGAAGATGAGTGATTGACTCGAGTGGCAGCGGCCTGTAGGTTAGCTTTTCTTTCAAGGCATCACCTTATCGCGGGGTGGAGCAGCCTGGTAGCTCGTCGGGCTCATAACCCGAAGGTCGTCGGTTCAAATCCGGCCCCCGCAACCAATTTTCGTACCTGGAAAAATTGGATAAGATCAGGTACTCGAACCCGCAACCGATAGTTCTCAAAATTCCTAAAGCCATAGGCGCGTCGGGAAATCATCTCCATCTTGTTGTGCAACTTTTCTGTAATGCCGTTCGTTTTTGAAAAGCGGAACATCCGAGCAATCGGCTCTTTCCAATGATCAAGCGTCTCTCCGGATCTTCCCCATTAACGGGGGCACTGACGTTTCGTTAGGCTTCTCTTCTTAGCTGCAGAGTCCAAGCGTGCGAAGATGTGGGAAGGGAGTGTTCTACGGAACCACCGGTTCACAGCAACATTCAGTAAATAGTCCTCGAAGAATCAATCGCCACAAAATTTAGGTGGGAGGGATTCGTGGATGGAATTTAGAACTAAACGCTTGGTGCTGTTCAAAGTGATTGGCATCGACGTAATGGAAAAGGGTTCTTGGCGTTCGCTTTATGGGCGACGACTTGGCTTCGAGCATCCAACAAAATCGTCAGGGCCATCGACAACAGTTCCAGAGCACGAACGCTGGGGCTTCTTCCTTCTCGGTCGATTCAAATTTTCGATTCGAATTTGGGCGCGCGCAGCTGTGTTGAAGCCAAAATTTGGTAACGGTCGAAAGAAGGACAGCGAATAATTTTAGACCATTCGGAGCTGTCTGAATTTGACAACCGCCGAAAGGAACTGGCGGCTTAGGCTGTCGCCTACCGCTACCCCGATTCTGAGAAGCGGCCTCTGGTGGTCCAAAAGTTGATGTCGATCACGAAGTTCTAGGCTGTTCGGCTCCGAACAAGCGCCCGCAAAAGAGTGACTTCCAATGCTTTGGGCAACATGCTGAATTATCCTGCTGCCTTTAAGTCAAACTCGATTTGCTCGTACTCAACAATCGGCGTCTTCACTGTCCTTCCGTCGACCTTTGCAGACTTAATCTTCACAGCGCCAACTGCTTCGAAGAATGAGACAAGCTTATTGAGATTAGAGACATCCATCTCAACTAGCTTCGCGAGTTCATAGACCGATTTGGGCTTATGTATGAGGATCGCCGATAGAATTCCAAGATTCTTCACGAAGCGATCGAAGTCCTTTTTGTTGTCGAACGAAAGTTCGTAGTGGTCGCCTTTGAGGCGACCTTTTCGAGCTGCTTTGAAAGCTTTTTTGAAGTCGTCGAAGACCTCGCTTGAGGACTTGATTGAAACAACCAGTTTTTTCATAGCTTCACTCCTAACTCTTGCAGAACGAACATCTGAAAATCTTCGATGAGCTTGTCATCGTCTACGTACTCGTACGCAAGTTCGCGATCGCTAATGTGGGCGTGCGGTCCTTTTGGATGATGGTTGTCCAAAAGAACGTACTTGCCGGTCTTAAGGTCTTTGCAGATCAGCCCGTACTTGATCCCATCAGGGTATTTCGCCGATTTGCCGACCTCATGAATCGAAAGCTCTACCACATAGCGGTTTTGAACCTTGCTTTTGCTGTAATATCTAAGGCGAGCCTTCATATTGGTATATTAGAACCTATATTGGTATATTTCAACGATTATATAGACGTACTTATCGCTGGTTACGATCAATGGGACATGCCCTTGAGATTGTCTTAAGTATTTAAGATTTAAAACAAAATCAAAATCGAGAATTTAAATCGCCATCTTCAGATGGCCGAATTGCCATGCTCTAGGTTGTCTAATATAGACCTATATTAAATCCATATCGAATAGCCGAGCCTCGCAGAAATGACGAGGCAATGCTACAAACTTCCGAAATTCGGGGTAAATATGAAATTGAAATCAATCGCAGCAGTAGCTGCAATTCTTGCTTGTCACACAGTGAGCGCGGCTAAAATTGATTGTTCGGAGGTTTACAAAGCGTCGGCTACTTGTGAGCGTGTTGCGTGTGATGAAAAATATCAAAGTTTTATTGGAACTTGGAGTGGCCCGTTTCAGGCTTATTCTCAGGAGCTTTCCACTCAGAAAAAATCCGTCTACAGGGGCTTTCAAAACACAATCACATACAGTGAGGCTGATTGTTTGAAAAACGTCGACAATGGTGACGTGTTCATCGTTGGTCGAAGAACAGACGCATATGCTCCAATCGAAAACCTCCCTGCCAAAACAGAAACAGGCTTGCTAATCACAGGCAAAAAGAAAGATGGTTCACCATTTCTAAGAACCGTCGATTCTAATGTACTGTTTTTTGAAAATGGGACCAAAGTTGCAGAATAGGTTCGTCATAACCGAGAAGGAAATGACGAATGACCGGACAGAAAAAGACGAAGCGATCTTGGACAGCTGAACAAAAGTTCAACATGCTCTCGGCGATCGAAGCCGACA
>JAMPXM010000299.1 GCA_023701225.1 Pseudobdellovibrionaceae bacterium
AACGTACTTACCCGGCATACCCGTAAACTGCTCGGCGACAAAGAACGGCTGCGAAAGGAAACGTTGCACCTTACGTGCACGCGCGACGACAAGCTTATCTTCTTCCGAAAGTTCGTCCATACCCAAGATCGCAATGATGTCTTGAAGTTCACGATAGCGCTGGAGCAGAGCCTGCACATCCCGAGCGGTGTTGTAGTGATCTCCACCCACAACTTCCGCGTCCAAAATCCGCGAAGTCGAGTTCAGCGGGTGAACGGCGGGATAGATACCAAGGGCCGCGATATCACGATCCAAGTTGGTCGTTGCATCCAAGTGCGTGAATGTCGTAGCCGGTGCGGGGTCGGTATAGTCATCGGCAGGAACGTAAACGGCCTGAACCGAAGTGATCGAGCCGTTTTTGGTCGACGTGATACGCTCCTGCAAAGCGCCCATGTCCGTCGACAGCGTCGGTTGGTAACCGACAGCAGATGGAATGCGACCGAGAAGTGCCGACATTTCAGCGCCCGCCTGCGTGAAGCGGAAAATGTTGTCAACGAAGAACAAGACGTCTTGCTTCTCAACGTCACGGAAGTATTCCGCGACCGTAAGACCCGTCAGAGCTACGCGCGCACGCGCTCCCGGCGGCTCGTTCATCTGACCGAATACGAGCGCGGTCTTCGAGATAACGCCCGAATCTTTCATTTCGTGCCAAAGATCGTTTCCTTCGCGAGTCCGCTCGCCGACACCGGCGAAAACCGAAAAACCCCCGTGCTCGGTCGCGATGTTGCGAATGAGTTCCTGGATCAGAACTGTCTTGCCCACACCGGCGCCACCGAACAGACCGATTTTTCCACCCTTGGCGTAGGGAGCCAAAAGGTCGACGACCTTAATGCCTGTCATCAGCATTTCCGCCTTCGTCGATTGATCTTCGAAGCGCGGAGCCGCACGATGAATTTCCCACTGCGTGGTCGCTTTCACCGGTCCCATTTCATCGATCGGTTCACCGACGACGTTGATAATTCGACCAAGAACCTCACGACCCACAGGAGTGGTGATCATTTTACCGGTGTTTTGAACCGCCGTTCCGCGAACGAGACCTTCGGTCGCATCCATCGCGATAGCGCGGCAAACCTTATCGCCCAAGTGTTGTGCAACCTCGAGAACCAGGTTCCAATCTTGATCGCTGATCGATTTATTGGATACGCGCAGAGCCGTGTTGATCGCCGGCATTTGACCCGACGCAAACTCAACGTCCACGACGGGACCCATAACCTGCAAAACTACTCCGTTTTCCATATCAAAACCCCTTAACCTTTCAAAGCTTCTGCGCCGCTAGTGATTTCAATGAGCTCGGTCGTAATCGCCGCTTGACGGAGCTTGTTGTATGTCAGCGTCAGCGACCGGATGAGCTCACCCGCGTTCTTGGTTGCGTTTTCCATCGACGTCATGCGCGCGCCGTGTTCAGCCGCCACGCTCTCGGACATCGCCCGATAAACTTGCACTGCAAAGTGCTTTTTCAAAAGCGAATCGATCATCTCTTCCGGAGCCGGCTCGAAGATCATATCCGGCGGGAACCCACCTTCGCCTTTGGTCAGCGTCGAACTCTCGATGTTCACAGGTAACATCGTCTCAGAGACGACATTCTGCTGAATCGCCGATTTGAATTCGTTGTAGATCAACTTCACTTCATCGTATTCGCCGGAGGCATACGCGTTCATGATCTTGTCCGCGATGCCCACTGCGAGATTGTAGGACACTTCACGCGCCAAGCTCTGGACCGATTCAATTGGATCCAGACCCCGTTTCCGGAAGTGGTCAATTGCGCGACGGCCGATGAAGATGAAATCGACTTTTTCGTAGCTGGCCTTATTCTGGTTGTACCAGCGTTCGGCAAAACGGTTGATGTTCGTGTTGAACGCCCCGCAAAGACCACGATCGCTTGTCAGCACCGCAACCAGAACTTTTTTCGGCGCCTCACTTGTGGTCACCAACAGCGGATGGTCGATCCGATGAGTCGCCGCGATGTCGGAGATCACCGAAAGAAGAGTATGTGCGTACGGACGTAGATTGACGATTTGGTGCTGAGCTCGACGAAGCTTCGCGGCGGACACGAGCTTCATGGCGCGCGTGATCGCTTGCGTGTTCTTCGTACTGTCAATCCGGCTCCGGATGTCCTTAAGACTCGGCATCGTTCACCTTAAGCTTTCTTCGAAGGCTCGAATACGGCTTTGAATTCCGTGAGAGCGTCCGTCAGCTGCTTTTTTGCGCCCTCTTTCACTTGTTTTTCTTTCGCAATCTCTTCCATCAGAGCCGAATGCTTACCGCGCACGAACTCCAGCAATTCACGTTCGTAACGACGAACGTCGCCCTCTGGAATACCGTCGAGATACCCGTTAGTCGCGGCGAAGAACGAAATAACCTGCTCTTCCACCTTCAGAGGGGAGTACTGCGGCTGCTTCATCAACTCAACCAGGCGGCGACCACGAGCCAACTGGGCCTGCGAAGCCTTATCCAGGTCGGACGCAAACGCGGCGAATGCTTCCAGGGCACGGAACTGCGCAAGCTCGAGCTTAAGAGAACCAGACACTTGTTTCATGGCCTTGGTCTGAGCGGCACCGCCGACACGGGAAACCGATTTACCGATGTTCACCGCTGGACGAATACCTTTGAAGAAGAGGTCAGACTCCAAGAAAATCTGACCGTCCGTGATCGAACTCACGTTGGTCGGGATGTATGCGGAGATGTCACCCGCTTGCGTTTCGATAATCGGCAATGCCGTCAAGGAACCGGCACCGGCTTCGTTCGACATCTTCGCGGCGCGCTCGAGAAGACGCGAGTGGAGATAGAACACGTCGCCAGGGAATGCTTCGCGGCCCGGAGGACGACGCAACAACAACGAAAGCTGACGATACGATTGCGCCTGTTTCGTCAAGTCATCGTAAACGATCAAAGCGTGGCGCTTCGTATCGCGGAAGTATTCCGCCATCGCGCAACCCGAGTAGGGCGCCAAGAATTGAAGCGGTGCCGGATCGGATGCCGTCGCGGCGATAACCGTCGTGTACTCCATGGCTCCCGATGCGCGCAGACGCTCAACGACCTGAGCAACCGTCGAACGCTTCTGGCCGATGGCGACGTAAAAGCAGTAAACGCCCTGGCCTTTTTGATTGATGATGGTGTCGATAGCCACGGTTGTCTTGCCCGTCTGGCGGTCACCGATGATCAATTCGCGCTGACCACGACCGATCGGAATCAGTGCATCGATTGCCTTGATACCCGTTTGTAGCGGCTCATGCACCGATTGGCGGTACACGATACCGGGGGCCTTCAATTCCACCACGCGCGTGTGAGGCGTGTTGATCGGGCCACGGCCGTCAATCGGATTACCCAACGTATCAACAACGCGGCCCAGGAGCGCTTCACCCACAGGGACGGAC
>JAMPXM010000300.1 GCA_023701225.1 Pseudobdellovibrionaceae bacterium
AGGACATGCGCTGCGTTTTGACTTCGAGAATCTCAGCTTCTTGTCGACGGAGAGCGTCGATCAGGTTTTGCGCGCCATGACTGTCCTTGGCCACGCTGGATTCGATTTTATGCCCTCCGGCGGGACGGTAACTGATCAGAACGCCGCTTTCCGTCTGGTCCAAAAAGCCGTTGGTTGTTCCTTCGTAAATCAAATGACCGAGCTTGAGGATCACGAGACGGTCGCAAATGCGTTCGGCATCGGGCAACTGGTGGCTGCTGAAAAAAACAGCGGTCCCGGCTTTGGCCGTTTCACGAATGATCTCGGTGACTTCATAACGACCGTCTGGATCCAATCCAGTCATCGGCTCGTCGAGAATGATGAATTCGGGCTCGTGCACCAACGCCTGCGCGATTCCCACCCGCTGCAGCATCCCCTTGGAGTAGCTGCGCAACTGACGATCTTTGGCATGCGTCAGACCCACACGTTTCAGCAAGCGCTCGATACGGTCTTTTAAATCCGCCGCCTTCAAGCTTGTCGAAAGTTCGCCGTAAAACCGGAGAAATTCCGCGCCCGTCAGATATTCATAAAAATAAGGACGCTCGGGCAAGAAGCCGATCTTCTGTTTTGCTTCCGAGGTCAGTGACGACTGCCCGAAATAATGGACCTCTCCGGAATCCGCGAAGGCGAGGTTCAAAAGGCATTTGATCGTTGTGGTCTTGCCGGCGCCGTTGGCACCGAGGAATCCGGTGATCGTCGCGGGCTGAATGTCGAAACTGATGCCCTTCACCGCCTCGACCTTTTTGCCGGCGAACCCACGACGGTACGTCTTTTTCAAGTCACGAACACGAAGGCATGGCTGGCTCACGGGCTTTCCTCCTGAGAGAAACCGCTCTGCCCCGTGGATCACCACGGGGCGATACGTCTTGTATCAGGAGAAAAGTTTAGATCATTTTATTGACTGCGGAAACGGTAAAGTCTTTGGCTCGGCTGCGACGGACAGCGATCAAGAGCGCCTCGGCCGCATGACTTTCGGTGACGCAAGGGATGGAATAGTCGATGCAACTGCGACGAATCCCGAAACTCGCTTCGATCGCATGCCTGCCGGACGTCGTATTGATAACGAGTGCCACCTTGCCTGAACGGATCCGGTCCACGCAATTGGGGCGACCTTCATGCACCTTCTTCACCGGCACACAATCAATACCTTCGTCGTAAAGGAACTTCGCCGTGCCCGAGGTTGCCGTCAGTGTGTAACCGAGGTCCAGAAACTCACGGATCATCGGCAATAGCTCTTCTTTGTCTTTATCACGCAGGCTCAAGAAGATTTCGCCTTGCTCCGGAAGCTGGACCTGACTGGAGATGAATCCCTTCATCAGAGCCTCGGAGTAGTCCCGACCGCGTCCCATGCTTTCGCCCGTGGATTTCATCTCTGGACCGAGAATGGAATCGGCGTCGCGAAACTTTTTGAATGGAAAGACCACCCCTTTGACGCTGACCACGGGTGCATCTTGCCAGTTGAACCGCTGCGGATCCACTTGCGCGCTCGTGTGTCCGAGCATCGCCCGAACGCCGAGATCGATCAGTGGAATGCGCGTCGCCTTGGCGACAAACGGAACGCTACGCGAACTTCTCGGGTTCGCTTCAAGCATGAACACTTGGTCGCTTTTCACCGCAAGCTGCAAATTCAGGTGTCCAATCGTTTGAATCCGGTCCGCAAGACGAATCGCCAAATCCTCAATCCGACGGCACGTCTCGTCTTTCAGGCGCTGGGGAGGCAGCACGCCCATGCTGTCGCCAGAATGAACGCCCGCGGCTTCGATGTGCTCCACGATCCCGCCAATCACCGTCCAGTCCTTGCCACGCACCAAATCGACATCGACTTCCAAAGCACCCGCCAAGAATTGGTCCATCAAGCAAGGTTCTTCGTCGCGAATGAAAGAACCGTGACGATCGAAGTAGCTATGCAGCTCCTCGTGACTCTCGACGACTTCCATCCGCCGGCCGCCCAAGACATAACTGGGGCGGCAGATGATCGGATAGCCGATCTTCTCGGCGATCTTGATGGCTTCCGCCAGAGAGCCCGCCATGCCGGAAGCCGGGATTTTGAATTCCAACTCCTGGCAAATCCGCACGAAACGGCCGCGGTCCTCGGCGAGATCGATCGACTCCAATGAAGACCCGAGCATCTGAAAACCGGCATCGACCAGGTGATGCGCGAGATTGAGCGGCGTTTGCCCGCCCAACTGCGCGACAAAGCCCAATGGGTTCACGCGGCGAAGAACTTCGAGCACCGTTTCTTCGGTGAGCGGCTCGAAATACAATTCGTTGGATGTGTCGTAGTCGGTGGAAACCGTTTCCGGGTTCGAATTCACCATCACGACTCGATAGCCCGCTTCACGGAAACCTTTTACGCCACGCACGCAGGAGTAATCGAACTCGATTCCTTGTCCAATCCGATTCGGTCCGCTCCCAAGGATCATGACCGCCTTGTCATTTTTTTGGCCGCCGACCGCAGGGTCGGCCCAATACGACGAGTAGAAGTACGGCGTCTCGGAGGCGAACTCTCCTGCGCAGGTATCCACCTGCGAATAGCCTGGGTGAAGACCCAGACGCCAACGCTCGGTGCGAATGTCTTTGGTGCTCGACCCGCGCAATCGCGCGATGTGCGCATCCGAAAATCCCATGCGTTTGGCGGCCAGCAGAAGCTCATTCCCCAGAGTCGTCGCCTCACGGATCTGACCTTCGAACTGGACGATCTGCTGCACCTGCTCCAAGAACCAAGGCGTGATCTGAGTCATCGACAAAACGTACTCGACGGTCTTGCCTTCCCGGAACGCCTGAACGATCTGATAAAACCGCTGGCTATTGGGATTGGCGAGTAGCTTTTCGTCAAAAATGACCTCCGGAAGCCCACCGTCACGGTTCTCGAGTGAGGCGACCGCTTTCATGAGGGATTCTTTGAAGGTCCTTCCGATTCCCATCACCTCGCCGACGGATTTCATCTGCGTCGTCAGCGCATCCTCGGTACCTGGGAATTTTTCAAACGCAAAGCGCGGAATCTTGGTCACGACATAGTCAAGCGCGGGCTCATAGCAAGATGGCGTCGACTTCGTGATGTCGTTACGGATCTCGTCCAAACGATAGCCGACCGCAAGGAGCGCCGCGATTTTCGCGATCGGAAAACCGGTCGCCTTCGACGCGAGAGCCGACGAGCGGCTCACGCGCGGGTTCATTTCGATCACCACCCGTTCGCCCGTTTTCGGATGCACCGCGAACTGGATATTCGCACCGCCGGTCGCCAAACCCACGGCATCGACAATCTTGCGCGCTTCGTCCCGCATGTCTTGGTAGGCCTGATCGCTCAATGTCATCTGCGGAGCCACCGTGATGCTGTCTCC
>JAMPXM010000040.1 GCA_023701225.1 Pseudobdellovibrionaceae bacterium
CGCCTTCGCCTCGTGAATTTTGGCTGGCGTAGGCGTAAAACTTTCGCATATCGCTGCGATCGACGAAAATCGAACGCAGCTCATGCTCGGTCAGCTTGGCGAACCGACTCGGATCCAAAGGTTCGTTGGCGGCCGAAAACTTCACATACTTGTTGTTCAGAGGTAAAAATATATACGTATCGAATTCCAGGACCGACCCGGGTTCCAGATCAAATAGGCGCACGGGACGAAACGTACGGCTCTTTGCCGCCGCCAGAATGATGTCGATCAATGCCGTCTTGAGAAGCATCTGATCCATCGGCAAGAGAAACACGGACTGAAAACCGTTCTTAATCAGCTCGCGCGCATTGAAGCTCGTTGTATCATAGGTGATATAGTATTTCGGCGTGGCCGGACACTGCGTGAGAAGGACCTGGGCGATTTCGGTGTTGTGGATCGACGCGACCTTGGGTCCGCAGAGGATGGCCGCGAACATTCCGTCGCCCCAGCGCTCATAGGATGCGGTGAATTCTTCGACCGTCGAGATCCGTTGCATCCGCGCTTCCGGCAAGCAGGTTCTGACGAAGCTCTGCGCTGGCTCTTCAAGCCCAATGGCGAGAATCGGGATCGCACTGCTTTTAGCTGCCGTCTTCGTCATCGTGCAGTCACCTTCGTCATCAACCGCCCGCGCGCATGCGCCGGAACTCATCCAATGCCGCCTCTAACGCCCGCCGGCTCCGACTGCCTGGCGGAAGCGCTCGTGCGGCCTCTGTAAATATGTTTTCATTCGTCTCGCGCACCAGCGGCAAAATCCCGTCGGCCACCGCTTCGCCCGCCTTCAGAGGTCCTGAGCGCAGAAACTCGGCCAAGAAACCACTCACTTCGCGATCAAAACCGGCCTGCTGAAAATCCCGCAGGTCGGTCAGCGCTCGTCGTAGCAGCGGCCCGCTCAAACTCGCGCTCAGACCGACCACCAACGCCTGTAAGTTCTCACGAGACCGATCATGCTGGCCGAGCAGCTCCAGTGCCACTTCCCGGACATGATCATCCGGAGACATCAGCCACTCGCGCGCGTCAGATGAAAAATCGGCATCTGGATTCGCTAGCTTAAGCGTCACGAGGGAACGCAATGCGCTTTTCACTTGCGCGACAATTTCAAAATGCCGGGACCTCGGATCTGACTCAACAAATTCACAAGAGTCCTCCTGGCTCCAACATTCTTTTAATCTTTTTAGTTTGCCTCGAATCGCGACATCCTCGCCTGCTGCAGACCGGCTTGTTGGTGCCGATTCCATCGACGCTTCCACTTGCGCCAAAGCCTTCCGTGCCATGACCTCTTCCGATGAAGGCAGAGTTCGGCTCGGATTTGCGACCGACGCCTGATCCACGCGCGAGAATTCCCGTGGGACTGATCGAGCTCTTCGGGCAAAGAGAACGCCCGCGCTCAAAACCGCACCAAGAACAAGCAGAGCCGCAACTAAGACGACGTATCTGTATTGAAATCGCCGACGTGCGGACATCACTCATTCTCCTCGGCACGAACCCAACGCGCGACAGTAGGCTCCGGCGAAGTGCGGCCGGCGTAGATATAGCCTTGCATTCCTTGCGCAGAGATGATCTCCAAGTAGATTTCGTTCGTCTCGCCGTGAACGATGACGTCGCGAACCTGAATCACCGAGTCGAATTCTGCTATCCCGATGCTTTGGCCGCCGGGGACCCGTCGAATCTTGATCCCGCTTGGCGCGAGAATTCTCCCTCGCCGGAGCGGAATCCAACCATCTCTGCCGCCATCCATCGCTTCGATCCACTGATCTTGAGACGACACGCCACCGACGACGCCACCAACGAAGATCCATCCGATCTTACCGTCTTCGGTTCGCACGCGATAGGCCCGCGTAAAGGAGGCATCGGTGCGAATCTCGAAATCCAGAATCTGCGCGCGCTCACCAGCGAGCCATACGCCACGCTTGCCTCCGCTCAACTTCGGGCGCAAGTCGAGATTGGCTTTCGCCCGTATCCACTGTCCAACCGGATGAGTGCCACCACCAGCGTTTTGACCGCTCGCGCCTTCGGAGGACGAACAATTCTTTCCGCCATCCATTTCGCAACCGACGTTGAAGGATGCGGCTTTTTTCGGGTTCTCGACCCGCCGGAGCCAGGCTTGCGCGAGAAACTTTTGATGATACCCCTGATCATTCCTCGCCCAGCGGTGATTGGCATTCGTCCAGCGGCAGATCTGCATGGGGCCGCCGTTGTAAGCGGAGTACGCCGCACGCGCGCGTTTTTCGTAATCATCGGCGCGACTCAGACAGGGAGCCTTGGCCGCATTCTCCCATTCGGTATAGTAAATATCCAAAGCGTAGGCGAGGTTACCGATGAGATCCCATGCTTCTCCGGATTCGATCGTCACGAAATGAAACCGATCATCGATCTGCATCAAACCGTGGCCATGCCCCAAGTCGCCGCGCATCAGCTTCAAGCGCTGATCCGAAGCGATGCGATAGTGTGTCCAGTAGCTTTCTTGATGCGCGAGCGTTTGAATGGCACGGCGAAAAACCACCACTTCAATCGGCGAAGCGCGCGGTTTGCGCCGGCGTATGTAATGGGCGGCTGCATCCCGGAGGACGGCATGCAGGTCTTCTATATAGCGTGAAACTTCGCTCTCCGAAGCCGCGTCATCGCGGAGAATGAGCGCGGAGTATCGACTCAACGCCAGACGATCTTCCCCGAAGCTCGCCGCATCACAGGCGCTCGGCGCTTGTCCAAAGAGCCACGCTCCGCCGACACGATTGTCACATTGCCAGTAATCTGCGACATCCCGACGCTCCTGCGTCGAATTTGTGGCGGCGGACGATACGGAAATCGACGCTGGTATCGACACGGGCGCCAAGCACACGGACGCGCATGCCACGGCACCGAGAATCCATCCGATCCGCACAGCTCCTCCTTGAGCCGACCCGAGTCCTAGGACTGTCTTGAATTTTCGGGGCTTCTCTCAGTATCGCACAGTGCGCCCCTCTGATACGCGCGGACACGTGCAGAGCGCCGGCCCTCCTGGACTTCTTTTGGACAAAGGGCGGCGCCGCACGCTACGATGGTCTGGCTATGCGAACGAATACCTCACTCTCAGGAGCGCTGCAGATTCTTGCCGCCGGTATCGGCTTCGGCTTTCTGGGGATTTTTGGAAAACTCGCTTTCGCCTCTGGAATGGCCGTCGGCGAACTTCTCACCTGGCGATTTGCCACGGCCGCTCTTCTCCTCGGCCTTGTGCTCGCATTGAGCAGGCCGAACACGCTGCGCCTCGATCGATTTCAACTTCTGGTGTGCGCAGGCCTCGGCGTTTTCGGTTATGCGGTATTTTCCACTTTGTATTTTACGGCCATCGAAGGTGTTTCGGTGTCGCTGGCCTCACTTCTTCTGTACACGTTTCCCGTCCTCGTCACAGTGGGTGGCCGCGTGTTCTTGCGGGAAGCCGTACGACCCCGACAATGGCTGGCGTTACCAGCGGCCGCACTCGGGTTGATGGTCCTTCTCTGGGGAAAAATCGAGGTGAGGGCATGGACCGCGGTCGCGAGCGGACTAGGATCGGCGGCCTGCTATGCCGCGTATATTCTGGCCAGTCGCCGCTGGCAGACGCGAATCTCCCCCCTCACCTCCGGGTTTTACGTGATCGTGTTTGCGACGTTGGCGCTCGTCGTGTTTCATCGTCCTGATCCTTCACGCCTGCTCACGTTCGGCACGAGTGAATTTGGGGCGATCATAGGACTCGCGGTGATTTCAACGATCGGACCGATGATCTTCTTTTTGTCAGGTCTGCAGAAAATGAGCGCTACCGCAGCTTCGATTCTCAGTACGGTTGAGCCCGTCACAGCGACGGTCTTTTCGGCGTTGATTTTCGGAGAGACGATCGGCTGGGGGCATGTTCTGGGTGGCATCGGTATCCTCTCCGCCGTCGTGCTCACGGTCATGGGAGCCAGGCCGACGCGAAATCAAGCGACGGATCCTCTCATGGAGAGCGCATAAACCATGGCTTCCTCCGGCTTCCGATACCACATCCGCATCTTGAACACCTTGCTTTCGCGACCGAACCGCCCAGAAGCCGGACTTTGGACCGTGGTGACGACGCTCGCGCTTTTCAGCGGCTGTGCACTTTACTGGTCGACAGCGCTCGACGCGGATACCTGGATGCCCGCCACGCGGCGCGCGGTGTTTGAACACGGCGAAGTGTGGCGCTTGCTGACGACTCTCTTCGCGCACAGCGATCTCGGTCATCTTCTCGCCAACAGTTTAATGTATGTGATTCTGGCCTATGTGCTCTCCGGCTACTTCGGTCCGCTTGTGTATCCGGCTTTGGCGTGGGGGCTGGCGATACCGATGACAGCTTTGGCACTGCTCACGTATCCGCCGAGCACGCAATTGATCGGCGCTTCAGGTCTTGTGCACTTGATGGGCGGACTGTGGCTGAGTCTGTACTTTTTTGTTTCTCGCAACCTCCGCATGACTCAGAGAATTCTACGCGCTGTCGGCGTCATGCTCGCGCTGTTTTTTCCGACGAGCTTTGAGCCGCAGATCAGTTATCGAGTTCATTTCTTGGGCCTGATGATCGGTCTGATCGCAGGATCTCTCTACTTCGCGCGTCACCGCCGTGAATTACGCGCGCAAGAAGAAGTCGACATCGAATACGAACCAGATCCCGCGGTTGTCGCCGAGCTACGCCGCCAGAGCAGCGAACCCGGTACAAAATCGAGTGATGGGCCAAGCGAAGGATGGACGGGATTTCAGGAATGGGACGACGTCACCGAAATGGACGATGCCGAATCTCTCGTCGCTCTGCCTGAAGAAGAAGACGAAGACGCGGACCCAATCGAAGTGAGTGATGTTGAGGATGACGACGCCGATGACGAAGACGACGACGACTGGCCGCCCGATGCGAGTCGACCGCGCCGTTTACGCCCACCACGCCGAGGCAACGCCTGACAATAGGTGACCTGTTTTTTAGGGAGCTGCGGAGGGAGTCGTCGGTGGCGTTGTCAGGGCACGCGGACGCTTCATCGCTTCTTCCTTATTTGAATCAGAAGTTGAATCACAGCTCAACCTGCATTCCGACCTCAATCACCTGATCCGCCGGGATATTGAAAAACGCAGTCGCTCTCTGCGCATTGCGTGACATGAATGAAAACAGATTCTCGCGCCAGATTGCCATCCCCGGGTTGGAGCTGGCGATCAGCGTTTCCCGGCCCAGGAAGAAGGTGATATCTTCCAGCCGCAGATCCAATCCGGCCGCGCGACACCTCTCCAAGACGTCGCGCACGTTCGGCGAGTCCATGAATCCGTAATGCGCGATCACGCGATAGAAATCGTCGGCGACCTTTTCAACAAACACGCGATCCTGCCCACGCACGTGCGGAATTTCCTTGGTGAGCACCGTCAGTACCACCGTCGTCTGATGCAAGACTTTGTTGTGTTTCACGTTGTGCGTGAGGGCCGGGGGCGTGGTCTCCGGGTCACCCACCATGAACACGGCGGTGCCTGGTACGCGCACGAGTTTGGAAGTCGAAATATGCTTGAGAAAATCCTGGATGGAATGACTTGCGATACGCAGTCGCTCAGCCAAAATCTGACGTCCGCGGCGCCAGGTCGCCATCAAGGTGTACATCGTCAAACCCACGGTCAACGGGAACCAGCCCCCCTGCCCGAGTTTGATGATATTGGCGCTGAAGAAGCTGACGTCGATCACGAGAAAAAACGTCAAAATCGGGACCGCGATCCAGTTGCTCCAATTCCACACACGACGCGCGACCAGGAAAAGCAGAAGTGTGGTGATCACCATCGTCATGGAAACCGAAATCCCGTAGGCCGCAGCCAAAGCCGAACTCGACTGGAACGTCAGCACTAGCCAAAGCGTCACGATGAGAAGCGCCCAATTCACATGCGGCAAATAGATCTGACCAATTTCGCGACTGGAAGTATGAATGATTTGCAGCCGAGGAGAATAACCGAGCTGGATCGCCTGACGAGTCATCGAGAACACGCCGGAAATCACCGCTTGACTCGCAATCACGGTCGCCACAGTCGCCAGAGCGACCAGCGGATAAAGGGCCCAGCTCGGAGCCAGAAGATAAAACGGATTCTCCGCCGCCGCGGGATCGCGCAAGAGCAATGCGCCTTGGCCAAAGTAGTTCAACACCAGCCCCGGCAGCACAACCGAAAACCACGCCACGCGGATCGGCTTTTTGCCGAAATGGCCCATGTCCGCATAGAGCGCTTCGCCACCGGTCGTGACCAGGAACACCGCACCGAGCACGAAGAACGCTTCTCTTTGATGAGTCGCGAAGAAATCCCACCCGTAGTACGGATTGAGCGCCCGGAAAATCGAAGGGTTGTCGAGAATGCCGTTGATTCCGAGTGCGGCTAAAACGGCGAAGTAGGCCAGAATGATCGGACCGAACACAGCGCCAATGCGTGCCGTACCGAATTTCTGCGCGGCAAACAGCCCGATGAGGATCAGGCATGTGATCGGGATCACATAGGGTGCGAACACAGGCGTCGCCAGTTTCAAACCTTCGACGGCCGACAAAACCGAGATGGCTGGTGTGATCACGCCATCACCATAAAGCAGGGCTGCGCCGAAAAGTCCGATCCCCATCAGAACAGGTCGACTCTCGCGGAGCTTTCCCGGCAGCGCCAGCGCTGTCAGCGCCAAAATCCCGCCCTCGCCCCGGTTATCGGCTCGCAAAACGAAGACCATGTATTTCACGGAAATGGTCAGAAGCAGCGTCCAGAAGAGAACCGAGAGAATACCAAGAACGCTCGCTTCACTGAGTTCGACAGAATGGGATCCGCTGAAACATTCGCGAAGCGCATAAAGTGGACTCGTACCGATGTCGCCGTACACGACACCCAGGGCCGAAAGTGACAATGCCCACAAGGGCCCACGTCCGTGAGACGGGCGAGATGAACTGTCCGCCATTGATATAAATCTCCGTAACCAAGGAACGCGCCCAGGCTAACGGGTTTCACTCTCGCTGTCACGAATAGCGGTGCCGGCCGCCACCGCTAGCTTCAGCGCGTCAATGGTTTGGCACACAGAAGCGCCCTTTCGGCGACATCCACTCGCCCGTGAAATCAAAACTGCGCTTGACGGCGAGACTTATCTTGGAAACTCCCGCCGCCCAACAGCCAGGCGATAAATGAAGAGCAAGATCATCGCTCCGACGATTGCGGCCAAGAATCCGGCGGGCTCACCCGACCGATACAAACCGAACGCCTGTCCCAGATAGCCGGCCACGAACGCACCCGCGATACCCAAGAGGATTGTGATAATGAAACCGCCCGGATCCCTCCCGGGCATCAGGAACTTGGCGATCACGCCGACGATGAAACCGATCAGTAGCGTCATGAGAAGACCCATACTCCAGACCTCCTTGTGCAAGTCTCTTGCGCAAATCTCAGAGCGCGCGCTTTGCGCACTTTCTCATTGCGCACTTTCTCATTGAGCCGCCCGACTGGCCCTTTCGTCAAAGGCGCAGGCGGGCTGTCACCGCAAATGCACAATTCCCTCGCCGCCTATTATGACGACTCACTCAAACTGTTCGATCAACTGTGGCCAAGAGGCGCATTCGAAGGCGTCACAGCTTGCGGCCGCGACGGCGACTGTGATGGCAGCTGTGATGGCAGCTGTGACGACGACTGTGACAAGGACGGCCTTGTCTTGGGAGGGATTCGATCATCGTAGCCCTCGTCCGGCGTATCGAGACTGGCCGCGAAATGCTCTAGCCCCGTGTGCTGCACGGGGCGCTCGGGCCTCCGCAGCCAAAATAAAAATGGTAGAAACGCGACGACGAAGACAAGAGCCAGAAGCAAGAAGCCAATCAGCATTCCGCCCACTCCGCCGAAAATCACCGAAAGATTTCCGAAAAAATCGCCCATGTCTTCCTCCTCCGATAGGATGTCGGACAGTCCAGGCCTGTTATCCTGCAAAGCCAAGATCATGGCCCGTTTGCGAGCGTGAAGTGTTCGAGATGATTCGTCTAACTCTCGAGCACGAAGCATCGTCTCAGGCCGAGACGAGCGTGTTGCGGAGGCCGTTTCTATGCGATTTCAAAAAACTGGACCTTGAAAAAAACAGCAAGACAGGTCCAAATAAAAGAAGTGATTGAGATGATCCGTATGTGACGATCCCTGTAATGATCGCTCGCAGACGGACATGGTGGCGCGTGTCCGAGCCGTGCGAAAAGGTGCGATCAGCAGAAGCGATCGGAAGGAGGGTGTCTTCTTCAGCGAATCGTTCCGCGCCTTGGTTCTCAACTCGAGCTATCAGCCAGTCAAGCTCGTGAGTTGGCAAAAGGCCTTCATTCTTTGGTTTCAAGGTAAAGTCGAAGTTCTCGAATATCATTCCGAGAGCGCGCGTAGCCAGAGGCAGGCTCACCGCCTGCCGAGTGTGATCCGACTTAAAAAATATGTCGCGCCTCGACGCGCTTCGCGGCTCAAGTTCTCCCGTGAGAACGTGTATCTCCGCGATAACTATACATGTCAGTACTGCGCCCAACCGTTTCCGCCCAAGGAGCTGACCTTGGACCACGTGGTACCGGCGAGCAAAAACGGTCGCAAGGATTGGACGAACGTGGTCGCCGCTTGCCGTGACTGCAATCACCGCAAAGGCAACCGCACTCCGCTCGGCGCGAACATGCCGCTTCTCAACGAGCCTCGCGTGCCGGCCTGGCTGCCAAGCCTGAAGCCGACCTTCCGCATGGAGAAAGTTCCAGAAGCGTGGGAACCGTATTTGCAGACGGGCTCCGGCTGAGCTCCGGCTGAGCGCCGGCTCCCCGACGTGCATGTTTGAAACGTGAAGGTCCTGAAACGCCTCGCCGCGCTTCCGAACAATCATGCCCTCCTTTGGCACTCCTCTGCCAACCGGCGTATGGATATTGTATGGATGCGGAGGAGGTGCCCCATGATCAGCTTACGAACTCACAATATTGCGGATTACGTCGTTGGCGTTGTCCTGATCGTGTGCCCATTTCTTTTCAATTTCGCGCACATCACGGCGGCGGCCAACTTGTTCTTGATCAGCGGAATCGCCTTGGTCATGTATAGCTTGCTGACGAACTACTACTACGCCGTCGCCAGAATCATCCCACTTGGCATGCACATGGCCTTGGACACGGCCCTCGGCATTCTCATGATACTCGCGCCCGCACTATTCGGTTACCGCGATCTCCTCAGCGGCGGCCAATACGCCTTGCACGTCGTGCTCGGTCTCGGCGCGGTAGGCCTCGTGGCGCTCACACGCACGCGCACGGAAACCGCGAAGTCGCCGAGCGAACGCGCTTCGATTGCTCGCGAAGCGCCACTCACACGGTAACTTCATAAGGCAAGATTGGAATCCGGATCAGATTCAGCGCGGAACCAGTGAGGTGAAATCACTGGCCCAAAAGAGGCTCGAGAAGAAAGTAACAGCCCCCACAGAGAGCGAAGACCGCGAACAACCACACACCTCCGGCCCAGTTGTACATAAGGAACTGCGCCCGCTCCTCGTCCTTGACCGCCCGAAACCGATCCCGCCAAATCGAAAACGCGAGACCAGCCACCGCCATCAAACACACACCCATGATGAGCTTTAAGATATTCAATCCGTCCATTTTTGCCTCAGTTGCTGAGCAAGATTGCGAAAGAGTCACGATTTTTTCTCAACTCAACCACAAAAACGCAATCCGAAGCTCGACACCCCAGGCTCCGCCGAAGGATGAGGCGCTGAAGAAGGACGATGCCAAGAGGCGACGCACAAAACTTCGGCTTTCATTCAGAAGATCGGACTTCGCCCGAGCCAAGGACCTTTGCCAGTGGCTCAATAGGACCTTGATGGGCGACGGCAGCGGGAATGGCAGCATCAGAGGTGGGGATAGTTTTGGCGTTCACCGGTGAACCAAGTTTCAAACTCTGCTCTTCGGACCTTGCCTGGGCCGAGTTCACGGGCAAGGTGTGAGCGGCACGGGCAATCGCCCGCTCAGCCTTGCGGACCGGGTCTTTTCTTTCTAAGTAAAACTCGCTGAGCCGTTCAATGACGGTCTCAAGACTCAGCCACTCGCCATCGCCAGAGGCCATCAACTCCCTGGTTCGCTCGAGTTTGTTGTAGCCCACTTCCGAAATCGGCGTCTGCAGCTGAAGAGTATGTGCATCCAAGAATCGAGCTTGCTCGGGCCGAGCTGCTCTGGGGTTTTCACGTGCGACTTCTCGCTCTAAGTCCCGCTTAGGAAGTTCAAGCGCAAGACCGATCCACTTTTGTTGATTCGCTTCATTGATCACCGATGTGATCCGCACGGCTTTCGAAACGGTGAGTTCACCTGCCGTGATCGCCTCTTGCAGCCGAGGAAGCTCACGCGCCTTTCTTGCGACGGTGATGTAAGCATAGCTCTGGGATTCGGAAAGCTTCAGGGCATGGAGCCCATACTGGAACAAACTGTTATATCCAAGAAACCGATGCACCAAGAATCGGTCGACCTCCTGCAGGCAGCGAATCAATTCAGCCTCGCAAGATTTCAAGCGCTCGACAGCCTGGCAAGTTTGCGCGTGTACCGCGCGTAAGTGTTTTTCGCCTTGGCTTTTCCGAATTTGGGTGAGGTGGGTGCGCATTCGGCCTCCTGTGCTTCGTGATCTTCTGCACTTTCGCGAAAGACAGTATCACGGTTCTGGAGAGCGAAATTTTCGCGATTATCTCCTCTCTAGCGGGCCTTCACGGATTAACCTTCGGGGCGAGGCTTTTAGATTTATAGCGTGCCTTAAAAAGCAAATATGTGCTCAGAAGCGGTGCCTGGGAGGAGTTTTCTGACTTCATTTTTGTCGCGGACTTCTTCATGAAGATGATGGTCAAGATCTTTTTTGAAATATTTTGCATCCAGGCAAATATGCGCGATCGGCACTCGCATAAATCAGTTTTACTGAGATGCTGCTATTTGGCTTCTGCTGCAGGAGTGGGTTGTATTTCCTCATTCAAAAGTATGAATAGATCGACAGGCCGTGAGGCAAGCGTCAGTGTGCCTTCGCAGATCGACGCACATAGCCCTTTTTCATATAAATATGGTTGGTTGATTGGTTGGTTGGTTCGCCTTGCCCGGGCCGAGTTTTTTCCAGAAAGAGTCGATGTGGCCAATCAATGGAACTTCCCCACATTGAACGCCCCTCGCCTCGCTTCGCTTCGCCTCAACTCTTCCTGCACTCAGCGCGGGAGCATCCGTGGACAAATGCGGTTATTGCCTCGGGTGCCGTGGCCGACGCCCTCCAATCTCCGCTCGAGCAGTGTAGCCTAGAAAATAGAATCGAGTTCGGAGTCAGGGCCATAGTCATTTCATGTTCTTGCCCGAGACGAGAGAACTCGGCTTGGGCTAGGCCATTCCTTTCAGAACGCGATAAAACCAGGCTCAAAACGCCGTTTTTCGTCCAACTTCGTGAAATCTCTTCCCGGCGATTTTCGCGACTCTCCCCTGCTTTCGCCCGGATGGCTGGCGCAGGGCTTGCTCATTGAGCCACTCACGGAAAGGGGAATTCATATGATGTTCGGCCGAATCTGTCCCATCTGCAGTCAAGAGATTGAGGCATCTCGTGCCCTGGAAACCGCCTCAGGAACCACCTTGGTTTGTACCTGCGGCTATTCTGACAGCAACGCTCAAATGCATGCCGATCGCTCCGCCGAAAAGCGCACGATCACGGCGTTCATGATCGTGTGCGCGCTGATCTTGGTCGGCTTCGCGCACCTCGTGAATTGGGGCGGCTACGCTCTTTCGATGCCGTTCCGCCAAATGGCCCGCATGACGGGTACGATTTCACCGCAAGGTCTCGAACACGTCATTCAAGCCTGCTTCGATCGCAGCAAGTGGGACTGCGTTCAGGACGCACATGGCGAACTCTATCAAAAAACGAAAAACCCCGAAGTACTCGCGCGTCTCGCGCACTTTCGCGAGCGACTGAATCGCACCGAAGACGCCCGCCTCACCTACGACTGGTACCTGCGCGCCGGCGGCCAGAACGCGGAAGCTCTTTTCCGTTATGCCGACCTGCTCGAGAATGCTGGCGACTCTTCCAAAGCTCTCGAGCTATATGTCAAATCGATTGCGGCGGCCGGCGAACGTTTGCCCGTGCGGGCGATGACAGGGCTGTTGCGTATTCTGATGAATGAAGGGCGAAATCAAGAAGCCTTTGATCATTTGCAGGCCTTTTACAGCAGCGCCGGCAATGCCAAAGACTACTTCGGTTCCGAATATCAGAGCCTCGAAAACAGTATCAAACGCGGTAAACGCGTCGCCAAACGCTGAGGCACTCCCCCTGAACATGAAGATCATGCACCAGATCATCTCGGAAGATTGGTGCATGACGACCGGTGCGTTTTGTCGCGACAGCTCCACAATTGTCTCAGAATTCGCATAGCAAATGCGAAGATTCGCCGACACCCGCAGCCGCCTCTTTCGTAGCGCAGCGCTCTTTTGCGAAGTTAATCCCGCTTCGTCTCCGATCTCGGTCGCGACACGTTTCGCGAATCCGGTTCACGGAGAACGCGGCAGGAGCGTGGTCGCATGCGTTCACCGTTCGTCACCATCGCCAATTTCGCGCTTGCCACGCTCGTCTTTCTTTTTTCGTTTCCTCTTCCAACTCACGCCCCCCACACACAGCCGAAAAATTCGCCCTCCCATGCATTTACCGGCTTTCTGGGCGTGATGATTCAGACGCGGATCCAGAGAGAGGAACTCTCCTCATCTGTTTCGAACGCTCCAGCCCAGGCTCTCGCTCAAGCCCTGCTCCAAGCCGCACAACGCCACCGCCTCGACCCCCTTTTGCTTCTGGCCGTGGCGACCCAGGAAAGCCGCGTCAATCCACGCGCCATCGGCCGCAATGGCGAGGTCGGGTTGATGCAATTGAAACTCTCGACTGCGGTCTGGGTTGCGCGACGCCTCGGCTTGCCACCGCCGACGCGAGAGGCCCTATTTGATCCGAATCTGAATCTCACTTTAGCGGCGGCCTATCTCTCTTATCTGCAGGAGCAATTCCCAAACTCCCCGACCGCTTTTTTAAGTGCGTACAACTTAGGACCACGCGGCTACCGCCACCAGTCCAAGGCACAAGGGAGAGTCCAATATCATCAACGTGTCCTGCGCCATTACGATCAGCTGCTTCAAGACGTGAGCCGGGCTGGACTCTCCGCGCCAACGCCCGCCCAAGCCGTGCGGGAAATGCGCGACCGTTCGTGACAGGGTCATTCCGACTCGGCTAGCATGGTCTTCGATCATGTCAGACACCACGCACCGTTCACACGCCCTGCACCTGAAAATATCCCAGCTTCCGCCCGCCGCTCGCGAGCGGGCCCGCACGTTTTTGGAAACCGCTCATGAATTCCACTTGGGGGGGCTACCGACCGAGCAAGCTCATCCCAAAACACGCGAACTTTCACGCTTGGCGAAAAGCGATGTCTTGGCCGCATTGGAATTATTCCGCGACGTGGAGCTCGAAGCGTACACCAAAATACGCTCGCACATGCCCGCGATAGAACACCTCATAGAGGACATCCGCGCCACGCTCCGCGACGGCGGCCGTATTTTCTTGAGCGGGTGTGGCGCCACCGGACGACTATCGCTGTCCCTGGAAACTTTGTGGCGACGCCGGCATACGGCAAGCGATCCACGCCGCGACGCAATCGTCTCCTTCATGGCCGGAGGTGATTTCGCCTTGGTGCGCTCGATCGAGAATTTCGAAGATCATCCGGAATACGGTGAACGGCAGTTGCAGGAATTGGGATACCGAAAAGGGGATCTCCTTCTCGCCATCACCGAAGGCGGGGAAACACCATTTGTGATCGGCTCCGCGGAAGCCGCCGCCAGTCGCGACGGCCGCGCACCTTGGTTCTTGTACTGCAATCCTGATGAGATTTTGGAGCGCACGGCGGATCGTTCGCGTCGAGTGCTTCAGAACGAACGCATTCAAAAACTCAATCTGACAGTCGGTCCAATGGCGATCACAGGCTCCACCCGCCTGCAAGCGACCAGCGTTTTGATGTTCGCCGCGGGTTCGGCTTTGTTTCATGCGGCCGGCCTCGGCGAGAAACCGGAGCTGGAGCTCGATCGTTTGATGCAGCTGTGCCGGTCAGCCGATTTGCGCCCACTCATCCCGCACATCGAAGCTGAAGCGGCAACGTATGCTGCGGGCGAGGCGTGCCTGCATACGAGCGATGAACACGCGATCACCGTCTTCACCGACGTCACGGAACGCTCACCGACGTTCAGCCTTCCGGCCTTCGAGAACTCTCTTTTCGCAACACCCGGTCCGCAACGTCCCGCATGGACCTATATGGAAATTCCAGGCACACATACGGCGAGCGAGGCTTGGGAGGCGATCTTGGCGCGCCCACCTCGAGCGCTCGACTGGGAAGGAATCGCCGAAAAATTCGGCTCGCGTTCTCTTCTGGGTTTTGATTTCTCCGAGGGCGTGGAATCCCGCCGGCGATCCAAGCTCGGTGGGCAACGCCAACACCGCTTCGACATCCGCGGCGAAGGACATGAATTACGTCTCACCTTTCAAGGACACACCGCTCGTTTCACGCGCGGCACGTCGCTCCTCAGCGAACACTTGCTTTTGAAACTGCTGCTCAATGCGAGCTCAACGATTGTCATGGGCCGTCTGTATCGCTTCGAAGGCAATGTCATGCTGTGGGTGAAGTCGAGCAACAATAAACTCATCGACCGCAGCGTGCGCTACGTGCAAGGTCTTTTGGACAACGCCGGACTGCCGGTGCCGCCCTACAATGAAATCGTACTGGAACTCTTCAATGTGCTTGAAACCCTTGGGCCGGATGAACCCGCCGTGATGAAAACACGGGACCGGCTCCTGAACGCAATGAAATCAAAATAAAAAATTGAGAGGTTGCCCCTATGACGACTCTGATAACGACTCCTATGACCGCTCCGATGGGAACTCGTTCCGTTCGTCGTTTTTCGACGGCATTTCTTTTGCTCGCCGCATCGCTCATGACCGCGCCGCAGGCCCACGCCTGGGGGAAGCGCGGACATTCTGTGATCGCGCAGACCGCCGCCATGATCGGCGCTGACCGCAAAACCGAAAACGAATTCCTTCGCAATCACGCCTTCGACCTCGGCTATTACGCCAACGTTCCGGATATCATCTGGAAAAAGCCGGAAACATACAAAATCGAGTCGAACAACCACTTCATGGACATGGAAATCTTCCAGCGCGCGTTCTCGGCCAAGGCCGGAGACGCGGTCCTGTTAAAGCCGTTTGAATTGAACCGCGCCGAATTTGAAGCCAAGTTCCCGGATGTCCCGGTCACGGCTGGCCGCGCCTATTGGCGAATTCGCGAACTCATGGAAAGATTGCAGAAAGCCAAGACCGAACTGAGCAAGACCGATCTCACTCGCGAAAAGCGCCACGAGCATCAGGCGACGTGGCTGGTCGTTGCCGGCGTCATCGGTCACTACGTGGGTGACCTCGGTCAACCGCTCCATGTCACCGAGAACTACGATGGGCAGATGAGCGAACAAAAAGGCGTGCACGCGTTTTTCGAATCCGATGTCGTCGATTCCTTCGCTCCAGGAGAATTGGAAGCCGAGATCGGCCAACAAGCCGCACGCAAGGCAAAGACGTTCTTTCAGGCCGCGACGGGAAAATCCGATCTGGCGTTGCTCGAAGAGCTCACCACAAAATCCCACAAACAGTTGGCGGACCTTCTGAAGGCCGACAAGAAAATCGGTCGCCAGAGCATGAGCAAGGCCCGCTCGGCCTATCGCAAGCTGATGGTGGATCGAATGGTGGACGCAAGCCTCTATCTGGCTGAACTTTGGAGCCGGGCGACGGGATGGACATACGACGGCGAGAAGTTCTTCACCTTCGTTTCCACGCCGGAGTTCATTCCGCCGGGCCCCGTCACTCCCTGAATGGACAGTGACGTGAGCGCGAACGGTCGGTCTCGAAGGCGCGCCAAGCCCGCGTCAATTTCGGCGAGCTTATTCATATAGGAATCAAATACAGGCTTGGCCAAGAGACTTTCTGTTTCTTTGAAGCGCTTTTTGATTTCTTCCATGCGCGGGCCGAGCGATTTCACGATCATGCGCGAGATGCTGTACTGCTGAACGTCGCGCACCAATTCCAGAAACGGAATTTCCGCGTTGCCGTACAGCAAAAGCAGGACCGCTGGATACGTTGCCTGTCGAACTGTCAGCCGATGGTGATTTGGATCCAGCAAGAGAATCATGTTCTCAAGCCCCGAAAGCGTTTGCGCG
>JAMPXM010000041.1 GCA_023701225.1 Pseudobdellovibrionaceae bacterium
AAAAACGAGACGCGTCCGCCGCTCACACGTGATGAGGTCAAGGAATACGCGAAAACCTACACGCGGCAAGTCTTCAAAGTTCTCGATGAGGCGAAGACGGAAATTCTGTGGAACGCTTCGTGGTTTGATCGATTCTCAAGCGCGGACTTCATCAAGCTTGCGGCCCATTACACCGTGGCGCGGATGCTCGAGCGCGACGACTTCGAGAAGCGCTATAAGGGTGGAACCCCGATTTCGATTCATGAGTTTCTGTATCCTCTCGTGCAGGGCTACGATTCCGTGGCGATGCGGGCGGACGTGGAGCTCGGCGGAACGGACCAGAAGTTCAATCTTCTCGTTGGCCGTGATTTGCAGCGGTCTTACGGCCAAGAGCCCCAATGCATCATGACCGTTCCGATTCTTGAGGGAACCGACGGCGTCAACAAGATGTCCAAGAGCCTCGACAACTACATTGGTGTTGAGGATTCGCCGCGTGACATGTTCGGAAAAACGATGCGTATCTCGGACCCGCTGATGCTCCGGTATTATGAATTACTGACGGACGTGACTGTCACTGAATTGGATCAAATGAAGACGTCGATGTCCTCCGGTCAAATCAACCCTCGAGATCTGAAGGTGCGATTGGCGAAGTCCTTCGTGGCGCGTTTCCATGGCTCCGCTCAGGCTCAATCCGCCGAAGAGGAATTCAATCGCGTTTTTGCCAACAAGGGCTTGCCGGATGATATGCCGACTCACAAAGTCCCTGTCGCGCGGTTTCAGGGCGAGATCGATGTCGCGGCTCTGCTCAAGGATTTTGAGCTGGCACCGTCGACCAGTGATGCGCGGCGCTTGATCCAAGGGGGCGCGGTCGAGATTGGCGGCGAGAAAATCAAGGAAATCCGCGTGAAGTGGAATGGCCAACCCGGCCAGGATATCGTCGTGAAAGCTGGAAAAAAGAAATTCGCCAAGTTCGTTTTGCAGTGAGGCTCTCGTGAAAGTGAAATTCGTGCCACAAAATATTGAGTGCGAGATCCTGCCGGGTCAGAGCGTTCTGCATGTGGCGCAAGACAACAATATTCATATCAAGTCGGTGTGTCGAGGCGTTCCGTCCTGCGCGGAATGCCGGGTCAAAATCATTGAAGGTGAGTACAATGTCATTCCACCTTCCTCGCAGGAGTTGAGTCTGATTGGCACCGCCTGGTTTGTCGATCGGCGGCGGTTGTCATGCCAGCTGCGCTGCTTCGGCGATATCACTGTTGACCTCACCGAACAGGTGGAGCGAGAGTCGGCCGGAAAAAAACCGCGCGGCAAGTACAACAAAGACGAGATGCAGGAATCGCGCGCCGTCCTCGGCAATCTGGTCATGAGCGACGAAGAAAAGTCCGACGCGCTCCGTGACGATGAAGACAGTAAAGTCGAAACGGGCCCGGTGGGTGCTGATCGGCACGAGAGCGAAGGGCACGGCGGTGAGTTGGATGACGATCAACAGGGCACCGTAAATGACGACGACGGGGATGACGACGGTTCAGATGACAGTCTGGATGACGGTTCGGATGTTAATGCCGTGTCATCGAGTGGCCCACGGAACGGGAGCGCGCCTCTCGGTGGTAAAAAGCGTCGCCGCAGGCGTGGTCGACGCGGTAAGGGACGGCGTGGCCCTCCCTCCGGCGGTGGGTAAGTTCGAGTCTTCAAGGTAAAAGGGCAAAAAGCACGGCCTGTGTCGCCAGGTGGTAGGTGTGGTGCGGAGCGCTGGAGCTCAGTTCAAGTGCATTTTCAGGTCCTAGAGAGGCATGAATCTTCGCGAGAAGTGTATCCGCCTGCGCTTCGAGTTCCCGTGTCTTCAGTTTCGGACGAGCCTCGTCCTCCGAGAGCGCACCAACAGTGACCGCGACCATGGCTTGCAAAGAACGCGTCGGCCAGATCAACCCAGGGGCGTTGAGCTGGGAGGCGGCCGGCTGCCGAACAGAGGGTGACTCCGTCGCTCCGGGCAGTCCGCTGAGTCCGGGTGCCTGACCTGTGCGTAAATAGCTCTCGCGAAGCTGGCGTTTGAGTTCTGGAGCCAGCAAGAGTCGATCGATAGCGGCGAGGATCTGCGGATCGATCACCGCTCCAGTGACGACTCCCGCATTGCGTGCGGTGGCCTGATCGAGAACCTCATCACCGACACCCAGCTGCCGTTGTGCCTTTGGCGCCTGATCGTCATTGACGTCATTGGCCAGTTTTTCGGCCTTTTCCTCGCCAATGATCCAACTCAGGATTTGCTGCGCGAGTGGATTCGGAGTTCGATCGCGGATCAAGCGCATGACTTCGGGGAGATCGGCGAGCGTATGTCCCTCGGGAGTCAAGGTCTGCGCCAGGATCAGCGAAAAGCCAATCACGACCGCGGCGGTCATCAGTGTGCGAGCGAGTCTGCCGAAGAAGCTCATATCCATTCTTTCGGCAAGTCCTGAACAAAGCCGGAGCCTTGATTTTCGAGGTCGGCCGATTTCAAACACTTACGCACGCTCCGGCCGGCTCGGGGCCGGGAATCTCATTTTGAGATTGCACTCTCGCCGATGCTTTCTCATCATTGGATTGGAGGGGCGATGTGAGTCAGGGATGACTTGCACGGGTCAGAATGCTCGGCATCGCTTCGTTTCTTTTTCTTCTTCCCCATCCCCTGAATCGACGCTAGTTTTAGCCTGGCTCGCCGCCTTGGGCGGATTCGACTTTGACCTGAATATGCGTTCTCGGGGGACTCATGAAAAAGCTTGTCATGTTTCGCCATGGCGAAAGCCTGTGGAATCAGGAAAACCGGTTCACCGGTTGGTACGATATCGACTTGTCGCCAAAAGGGATCGAAGAGGCTCGCGCCGCGGGCCGGCTGTTGAAGTCCGAAGGCTGGGAATTCGACTTGGTGTACACATCCGTCCTCAAACGCGCGATTCGCACGCTCTGGTTGGCTCTCGATGAAATGGATATGATGTATCTCCCGGTCAAGCCATCGTGGCGTTTGAACGAACGCCACTACGGCGGACTGACGGGTTTGAATAAATCCGAAACGGCTGCAAAGCACGGCGATGAACAAGTTTTCATTTGGCGACGTAGCTACGATATCTCGCCACCGCCATTGGACTTCGATGACCCTCGCCACCCTCGCAATGATCGCCGTTATAAAAACATTTCGCCACACGAGTTGCCAGCGACCGAGAGCTTAAAAGATTGTGTCGCGCGAGTGGTTCCGCATTGGGAGAACGTCATCAAGCCGGACGTCGCATCCGGCAAGCGTGTTTTGATCGCCGCTCACGGCAATAGTATCCGGGCAATGATCAAGTATCTGGAAAACATATCCGACAGCGACATTGCTGAGCTCAATATCCCGACGGCGGTTCCGTTGGTTTATGAATTTTCGGACGATATGAAACCCATCCGGCGTTACTACTTGGGTGATGCCGCCGAAATCGAAAAAGCCGCGCAAGCCGTCGCCAATCAGGCGAAAGCGAAGGCCTAATTTCTACGATGGAAGCGTGCCGGTAGCGAGGGCAGCCGGAAAAAGGGGGCGGACGTGACCATTCGAGAACAACGCATTCTCAATACGAACGTGATTGTTGCGGCTTTGGGGTACTTCGTCGACATCTACGATCTGCTTTTGTTCGGTATCGTGCGCGTGGCGAGTTTGAAAGCGATCGGTGTGAGTGAGGGAGACCTTCTCTCTAAGGGAGTGTTTCTGATCAACGCGCAGATGGTCGGAATGCTGCTCGGGGGAGTGCTCTGGGGTGTTCTTGGCGATAAAAAGGGCCGACTCTCCGTCTTGTTTGGTTCCATTTTCTTGTACTCGGTCGCAAATATCGCCAATGCCTTCGTGACGTCGGTGGAGATGTATGGCGCTTTGCGCTTTGTCGCCGGCATTGGCCTCGCGGGCGAGCTCGGTGCGGCCATCACTCTTGTTTCCGAAACCATGTCCAAGGAAAAGCGCGGTTATGGAACGGCTGTGGTTGCGTCGGTCGGAATTCTTGGTGCGGTATTTGCCGCTCTTGTGGGAGATTTCTTTGACTGGAAAACAGCCTACATCATTGGCGGCGTCATGGGTTTGGCGCTGCTGGTTTTGCGGGTGTCCATGTATGAGTCGGGACTTTTTCAGGCGACTTTGGAGACGGACGTGCGCAAGGGAGATCTTCGCATGCTCCTTCAGCCGTGGTCGCGCTTTGCGCGTTACATTCGCTGTATTTTGATCGGCGTGCCGATCTGGTTTGTGGTTGGAATCTTATTGACCTTCGCACCCGAAATCGGTCGGGCGCTCGGAACGACGGCTCCGCTCCAAGCGAGTCAGGCGATCATGTATGGCTATATCGGTCTTGCCGCTGGGGATTTTGCGAGCGGGTTTTTAAGTCAGATTCTAAAAACGCGTCTGCGCATCGTTGGTGCGTTTGCGACATTCACGGCTCTGGTTTCTGTGCTGATGCTCTCAGCCTCGGGCGCGACGGCAAGTGAATACTACGCGCTGTGCACTCTTGTTGGATTCGGAGCGGGTTACTGGGCGGTTTTCGTGACAATCGCCGCCGAGCAGTTTGGTACAAACCTGCGTGCGACCGTTACGACTTCGGTTCCCAATTTCGTGCGCGGCGCGGTCGTGCCGATCACATTGAGTTTTCAAGCGCTGCAGGCAACAGTCGGGATCCGTCACGCGGGCCTGATTGTCGGCGCCGCGTGTTTTGCATTTTGCTTTGGTGCTCTGTGGTTCATGCAGGAGACGTTTGGCAAAGATCTCGACTACCACGAACCCGTGAGCGGTTCATCACTCAACGATCCATCATTGGGCGGTCCAGCCGCCATCCATGGACACGATCGAGCCCGTCATTCCGCTAGCGGCGGAGCTTGAGAGAAAGACGGCCATTTGGCCAATTTCGTCAGGTGTAACGAAACGCTGGCTGGGTTGCTTCTCGCCGAGGAGCTGAGCGGTCGCCTCGTTGATTGAAATCCCCAGAGATTCGGCCTTGGCTTGAATTTGTTTTTCAACGAGCGGTGTCTTAACCCATCCCGGGCAAATCGCGTTACAAGTAATTCCGTCGCGAGCTGTTTCCAGTGCCGTGACTTTCGTCAATCCCAATAATCCGTGTTTACTCGCGACATAGGCGGACTTATGTGCCGACGCGACCAGGCCATGGGCGGAGGCGATGTTGAGGATGCGTCCGAAGCGGCGCGCCTTCATCGATGGCAGCACGGATTGGGTCGCGGCGAAGGCAGAGGTGAGATTGATCGCCAATACCATATTCCATTTTTCGATTGGGAAATCTTCAACAGGAGCGACGTGCTGAATGCCTGCGTTGTTGACGAGGATATCAATTTCGCCGAGCTGTTCGCGAGCATCGGCCACCATTTCAAGGGCTGCTTCGGCACGAGAGAGATCTTGGCCGCCGTGCACGATGCGCGCACCGGTCTCGCCTTTGAGTTGGGCGATGACTTCCTTGATGGAGGACGGATCGCCGAGACCATGGAGATAGATGTCGGCCCCGGCCGCAGCAAGAGCGCGGGCAATGCCAAGACCGATTCCGCTGGTCGACCCCGTGACAAGCGCGACTTTGCGTTGAGAGCCGGTGGGGGACGAGTGGGTGCTGGAATTTTGCCAAGCTGTCATGTCAATTCACCATTATCCTTCCAAATAGGTGCGAAGCTGCGATTGCGCGGCTTCCGTGTGATAGGGAGAAAGTAAGCGAGCGATGTGGTGTACGCCCTGCTTGACGGACTTTCGGCTCGCGGGTTTTTCGGGGCTTTCGAAAAACTGCAAGAAGCTGCTGGAGGTGATCAGCACGACGTCGCTGATCATCTGCATTTCTTTTGGGTCGGAGACTTTCTTCATGATGCCGGCCTTGACCCAGTGTCCATACGTCGCTTGCAGCAGTCGCATGGTTTTCGCCAAGTGCGAACGCCATTTGCGTGCGAGCGCTGGATCTTTTCTGCGCAGGTGATACATCTCGCGATGGAAGAAACGATAGTCCCAGAAGACGGCGAAAGATCGCTCGATCAATTCTGCGGGAGTCGGCACTTCTTTTTTGTCGGGATCGATATTGGTTTTCCAGACAGAGTACGTCGCGTCGCACATTCGATCGAAAAGCTCACGAACGATCTCTTCTTTGTTTCTGAAATGGAAGTAGAGGTTGCCCGGGCTGATCTTGAGATGATCCGCGATATGATTCGTCGTGATCGCGACGACACCGGCCTGATTGAAGAGTTCAATGCTCGCATCGAGAATCCGCTCGCGATTTTTTGCGGCTTTCATGGTTCGGCTTATCCTCTCATTTGCTCTTTTTGACATCGAAGAAAAATGTCACGTGTCGCTCGTGTTTAGAGTTTCTGCTCTAAGTTTGCTTAGGAATCAACATAAATAAAACTTCATGATGTGGTTTAGAGTAACTACTCTAGATGGTGATTTTTGCTTGAAGAAATTATTTCTTGATTGCATGTATAACGCGAGGCCAGACTGCTCTTGTCTATTTCCGGAGGCGAGTATGACCATCGAGTCCCATTCACCGTCGTCCCATTTCCCAGCGTCTCATTCTTCGTTAGGCAAAGGCGTGGAGCCTGCTCATTCAGTTCCGACAGCCGGAACATTCTCAATCGAAGGGCGTAACCTTGAGGAGAGCGGGAAGGTTCTGAGTCCGGATGCAATCGAGTTTTTGCAGGTTTTACATCGTGCCTTTCAGGCGCGGCGTTTGGAGCTTCTCGAAAGGCGCCGGGCGCGGCTGGAGCGCATTCGCGCAGGCGAGGCACTCACATTCCTCGACGAAACCGTTTCGGTTCGTGCGCGCGAGTGGCAAGTGGCCGCGGCGCCAGCGGACCTCAACGATCGTCGCGTTGAGATCACGGGACCCGCTGAGGCGAAGATGATGATCAACGCGCTGAACTCCGGCGCGAAAGTATTCATGGCGGATCTCGAGGATGCGTTGGCGCCAACATGGCAAAATGTCATCTTGGGGCAACTCGCGCTTCAGGAGGCGGTCCGTGGATCATTGGCGTACCAGTCGCCCGAAGGGAAGCGCTACACGTTAGGAAGTCAGCTGGCGACTTTGGTCGTGCGTCCGCGCGGCTGGCATTTGGAAGAGAAAAACGTTCTCGTGGACGGGCAGCCGATGTCCGCGAGCTTGTTTGACTTTGGTCTTTATTTCTTTCACAACGCGCGCGCGCTGATCGCGAAGGGATCTGGACCGTATTTCTATCTTCCGAAGATGGAGTCCTCTCTCGAGGCCCGCTTGTGGAACGATGTCTTCCATTTCGCTCAAGACTATCTTCAGATTCCGCGGGGTGCGATCCGTGCGACTGTTTTAATTGAGACAATTCTCGCGGCCTTCGAGATGGATGAGATTTTATATGAGCTGCGTGAACATGCCGCCGGCCTCAATGCTGGCCGTTGGGACTATTTGTTCAGCACGATCAAAACCTTCGCCCATGATCCGCATAAAATCTTCCCCGATCGGGCACAGTTGACGATGACCGTGCCATTCATGCGCGCTTACACCGATCTCCTTGTGCGGACGTGCCACCGCCGGGGCGCTCATGCGATTGGCGGCATGGCCGCGTTCATCCCTTCGCGGCGTGATGCGGAGGTGAACGAACTCGCGTTCCGGAAAGTTCGTGAAGATAAGGAGCGCGAGTCGCGCGACGGATTTGACGGCACCTGGGTGGCGCATCCGGATTTGGTGCCTTTGGCAAAAGAGGTCTTTGATTCCGTTCTGGGATCTCGGCCGAATCAGAAGACACAAATGCCGTCGGGTTCGACGGCGAGCGCGTCTGCGCTCCTGCCTCAGGCTGTTCCTGAAGCTCAAGAGGCGAACAGGACGGTTGTGCAAGGAGGGGTCATCACTGAGGAGGGCCTCCGCAACAACATCAATGTGGCGCTTCAGTACCTGGAAGCATGGTTGCGAGGTCAGGGCGCGGTCGCCATCCATAACTTAATGGAAGATGCCGCGACGGCAGAGATTTCTCGCGCCGAGCTGTGGCAGTGGGTGCATCACCATGCGCGTCTCCAAGACGGCGCGGTTCTCAACGCATCTTATTTCGTCGCGCGCCTAAAAGAAGAGCTCGACGCACTCGGCGGCTCCGGTCGTGGACGCATGGGTGATGCCGCGACTTTGCTTGAAAGGCTCGTTGTCGCGCCGAGCTTCCCTGATTTTTTGACGATCCCTGCTTACGAACTCCTTTTGATCCCTGACCCAATTACGACAACCGATACGACACCTTTTACGACAACTGTTACGACAACTAAGGAGCATTGAGATGATCACGGGCGAATGGAAACAAAATGCAGAAGCTCTTCGTCAATCCTGGGAGACGGAAGAGCGGTGGAAGGGCATCAAGCGTCCGTATACGGCCGAGGAGGTCATTCGCTTGCGTCCCTCTATTCAGGTGAAATACACGCTGGCGGAGCGCGGTGCTTTGAGGCTGAATCAGCTTCTCCATAGCGAATCCTATGTCCATACGATGGGCGCTATGACTGGCGCCCAGGCCGTGCAAATGGTGAAAGGTGGTCTGAAAGCTCTGTATCTCAGCGGCTGGCAAGTCGCCGCAGACGCGAATCTGTCTTCGCAAACGTATCCTGATCAAAGCCTTTATCCAGCGAACTCAGTTCCGGCGGTCGTACGCCGAATCAACAACGCCTTGATGCGCGCCGATCAGGTGGAGCGCGTGGAAGGAAGTGCTAAGATCGATTGGTACGCGCCGATCGTCGCGGATGCGGAAGCCGGATTCGGTGGCCCCTTGCACACCTTTGAGCTCATGAAATCCATGATCGAGGCGGGCGCGGCTGGCGTGCACTTCGAAGATCAATTGGCTTCGGAAAAGAAATGCGGTCATCTGGGCGGAAAGGTCTTGGTGCCGACCAGCCAGTTCATTCGTACCCTGACCGGTGCGCGATTGGCGAGCGACGTTTTGGATGTGCCGACCATGATCATCGCGCGCACGGATTCTCTCGGCGCGACGCTGATCACCTCGGATGTGGATGAGTATGATCGTCCTTTCTTGACGGGTGAGCGCACGGCCGAAGGCTACTATCGCGTGAAGCCGGGTATGGCGGCCTCGATCGCGCGTGGGTTGGCCTACGCGCCCTATGCGGACCTCTTGTGGGTCGAAACCAGCACTCCGAATTTGGCCGAGGCCAAGGAATTCGCTGAAGCGATTCATAAAAAGCATCCGGACAAACTGCTCGCCTACAACTGCAGCCCGAGCTTCAACTGGAAGAAAAACCTCGACGAGGCGACGATCGCGAAGTTCCAGCGAGAGCTGGCAGCGATGGGCTATAAGTTCCAGTTCATCACACTGGCGGGCTGGCACCTGCTCAACTATCACTCTTTTGATTTGGCACAAGGATATGCCGCGCAAGGCATGCCTGCTTATGTTGCCCTTCAGGAGGCGGAGTTCGCGCGTGAAAAGGCCGGTTACACGGCGACTCGCCATCAGCGTGAAGTGGGTACGGGTTATTTTGATCAAGTGTTGATGGCGGTTTCCGAAGGCAAGGCATCCACGGCTGCGCTCACGCATTCGACGGAAGCTGAGCAGTTCCACCACGGTGGCGGCACAAGCTCCCAATCGATGCCGGGCTATTTGTAAGTTCGATTCAATTTCCGAACCGGCGGTGGCAAGGCGTCGCGAAGGACTCGCACCTGCCGTCACCGCCGGCCCCCCCCCTTTTACTCCATATTTCTGAAAACGAAAAAGCGCGAACCCTTCCGAGGTTCGCGTTTTTTTTGTTCTCGTACGGCGGGGTTTAGAACGAACGTGCCTGTTCCAGGCGTGCGATACGTTCTTCAAGCGGCGGATGGCTCATGAACAGGCGAGTGAGGCCACCTTTCGGGCGTCCGGAAATTTTGAGCGCCGCGACGGCATTGTCTCCGAGGTCCGGCTGTAGACCGCGTGATGTGATCGTATGCAGCGAGCGCAGTGCCGCGACCATGCTCTCGCGTCCAGCCAAGCGTGCGCCACCTGCATCCGCGCGGAATTCGCGCCAACGTGAGAACCACATCACGACGATCGAGCCCAAAAGCATGAAGACGAATTCCATCACCCAAACGACCATCATGTGAGCGAAACCGCCAAGCCCTTGTCCGCCCTCATCGCGATCGCGCAGGAACGAGTCGACAGCGAAAGCAATGATGCGCGCCAGGAACATCGCGAACGCGTTCACGACACCTTGGAGAAGTGTCATCGTCACCATGTCGCCGTTGGCGATATGCGCGACCTCGTGGGCGAGAACACCTTCGACCGAACGCTTATCCATGGAATGTAAAAGTCCGCTGGAGACCGCGACCAGCGAGCGCGATTTGGTCGGGCCGGTGGCGAATGCGTTCACTTCGGGAGAATCATAGACACCGACTTCCGGCATTTTCGGAAGTTGCGATGAGCGGGCCAAGCGATGAACTGTATTGACCAGTTCGCGTAACTGCGGATCATGCGTGTTGGGATCGATGACTTTCACGCCCATGGCGAACTTGGCCATGATCCGTGAAATCGCGAGCGAGATCAGGGCGCCACCAAAACCCCAGAGCAAGCAGAAGCCGATGAGGGCTCCGAAATTCAGGCCAGAGGCTGTCATGTAGCGCGGGATGCCGAGTAGGCTCGCGACGACCGACAGCGTGAGGACCACGAGGATGTTGACCCCGATGAACAGAAGCACTCGTTTTGCGATCTGCATTTCCAATCTCCTTCAAGAAAACTCACCAGAGACAATTCTGATGTTCAAACACCGTTCGATTTGCGCTCAATATGAGAGCTCTGTTCGCGGTGTAAAGCTTCTTCTTACATATTACTGGTTTTGGCGTATTTGTTAAAATAGATAATTTACTAATAATACTTTGTTTTATGCGAACTTAGACGATGGGATTCTCCCTATCGGCCTCTGTCCGGATTAGGAAATCGAAAAAGATTTCATGATCCGCGCGGCAATGGGGTTTTCAATTTTGCGGCTTGCGGCGATCAACCAAAGCTCTTCGAAGACACCGTCGATGGTACCAATCCGGTAAAGCTTCTTTTGCCGAATGAGATCTTCGGCCGCAGGTGCCGCCATCGGCACGAGTCCTACGCCTGCTTCGCCAAGAAGGCTTTGGAGTGCGGTGTCTTGCGTCTCAGCAATGGCATCGACGCGGATGCCGTGTGTGCGGAGATAATGTTCAAGATCGTGACGCAATTTGCTGTGCAGCGTGGGCATGACAAACGGTTGCCCGTTGAGGGAATTCGGAAACTTGGGAGCTAAATTTTTAAATCGGCTCGCCCCGCAAACGACGACCGGCACCTTTGCGATGGTGCGAGAGTGAACCTTGATGTCTTCACCCAAAGTCGGTGGAAAATTGGCGATGACGACATCGAGCCGGTGTGTGAGGAGTTCGCGGAAAAGTTCGTCTGATTTTCCCTCGAGGATGGAGACGACGCAGTCACCGGCTTGATATGCGAATTGGGTCAATTGCAGGACCAGGCTTTTGGGAACGCTGTCGAGCGCGCCAATTTGCACATGCAAACGCGAGGTGGGCAGGCGGTCATGGAGAGCCTCGCGCATTTCGTCGCCCATGCGAAAGATTTCGTTGGCGTATTGGAGCGCGATGTGGCCGGCTTCCGTGAGCACGAGGCGTCGGTTGCGGCGTTCGAAAAGCGGCGTGCCGAGGGAGTCTTCGAGTTGTTTCAGCTGCGTGGAGAGGGTGGGTTGCCCGAGGCGAAGTTTTTCCGCGGCGCGAGCAACACCGCCTTCGGTCGCGATCGTACGAAAGTAGTAAAGGTGATGATAGTTCAGCCATTCCATGCGAGGGAAATCCTAAACGACCTCGTTTCAAAAGCAAGCCACAACCGACCTTTGGCCTGCCTCGTCTAAAGTCGGAGATATGAAAATGCGCCGTTTGCCGATACAGAAAAAGGGACTTTGGCGGTGAGAGGAAGAAGTTTTGCAGATGAGACAGCTCGGGATCGCGGTGGTGTTGTTCTGCTTATTGAGTTCGTGTTCGCGAAGCTGCGAGCGCGGAGAACCCGTCGTTCTGAAAGTCGGGGACTTTACCATCACGCCACGAATGATCGAGCAGCGAGAGCAAGTCATGCGTATCTATTATCCGCAAGCTGTGGAAATCGATGGGCTGCAGCAACTGGTCGATGCGTATCTCAAGGCGACGGTGTTAAAGCAAAATGGTCATGTGATCGACGATCCGATTTTGGCGAACGAAGCCAAGCGCATCGAATCCAGCACATTGATGCCAGAGATGTTGGCGCGCGTGCGAGCGGTGTTCGATCCGGATCCCGAAGCTTATTTGCGTGTCTACGTTCTTCCGATCTATGCCGAGCGGGTGATTTACTTCGAGTTCTTTTTGCGTCATTCGAACTTACAGGCACCGTCGCTGGCGCGCGCGCAGGACTTCGCGCGTACGGTTCGCGCACGACCAGCTGAGTTCAAGTCTTTGGCGGAGAAAGCGGGAGCGCAGACAGCGCGTTTGACGGTGAGCGCGCGTGAAGGAGTGAAGTGGGGAGAGCCCCATCGGTCGAGCGAGGCCCCTCCTCCGGGCCAACAGGCATTGCCCGGGTCAATCGCGAGCAAAGTCGAAAAAAGCAGGCAGCAGCAGGATCAGGACGAGGGGCGTCGCTGGGTCCAAGAGATCGTCGGTCGCTTGAAAGTGGGAGAGGTATTTGAGCAGGTGATCGACGGCGGAGAGCGCTGGCAGGTCGTGCGCTACCTTGGCCGCGTGCAGGGGGTGGCTCCTGAGGCAAACGAAGTTTTCGAGTTCGAAGCCGCGGTTTTTCCTAAGGCGGACTATGCGCAGTGGCTCGAGGCAGAAAAAAGCCGCGTGCCGATCGTCGTCCATGATCAAGTCCGCGTTTCGAAAATTCGCTTGCCTGCCTCAGGAAAGAGATAAATTCTACTTCGACTATGAACACATCATTTTGCTCCCGCCTGGTTTTTGTGCTGGGCACAGGTTTCGCGCTCAGTGGATGTTCCACTCTCGACGTCGATATTCCCGCTCCACAGGTTCGGCTGCCGGAAGTGTACGGGAAGTCGTGGGGTCTCACTTACGGGATCGCGGCCGAACCAGCGATGGAAGCGTCGGTCGTGGAGGATGCGCAGGCGCGTCCTCCTGCCTTCGGAACTCCGCGCACGCGTTTAACTGCGGCACTGCCCGCTTTATTTGATGTCGGCATCGGCAGTCGGTTTCAGGCCGGCGTCCTTTTGGGGCCGGTCAGCGGAGCCGCGATCCTCAATTTGACATATCAACCGATCGGTCAGCCCGCCGTTGCGGCGAACCGGGGAAATTCGTCCGTGTCCGTTTATGTCCGGAGCGGCGTTGTATCGAAAACCGAAAGTGGTGACCAGGAGCGCCTCTTCGGGCCGGGTGGGTTTCCGTGGCGGGGCAAGGTGAATGTGGCCGTGACGGGCTTGGGAGCCTCTTACGGATATCGTGTGACCGACCAAATCCTGCTCTACACGGGAGTTGCCGGGGACTCTTATCGGGCCACGGGAGAAATCGCTCAGGACGTCTCGACGGATCTGTCTTCGCCGGGGGGCGTGTACACGTTCAATCAATCCGGATCGGCACGCTCGGTGGCGATCGGCATCAGCTCCGGCAAGCTTGCGTCGCTCTCCGTTCAGGCGATGTATAATGAGTTTGAGTGGACGAACGCGAAGAAAATCTCCCAAGGCACTTACGCGATTTATCTTCGCGGTGCTTGGTGATGCCAGGAGGACATCCGCCAGGGTGGCGGACGTCTTCGGAAAAGCGACGCTTCTTATCCTGGCTTGTTCGTATGCAGGTGCACCGGCTGACCGCGCCGGCGCAAGGCCATGTTGATCATCTCCACCGCGATACTGAAGCCCATCGAGAAATAGACGTAACCTTTCGGGATATGGAAGCCCGCGCCCTCGCCGATCAGGACGAGGCCGATCATCAACAAAAAGCTCAGTGCGAGGATTTTGATCGTCGGATGGCGTTCGATGAATCCGTTGATCGTGCCGCCCACAGCGAGCATGACCAATAATGCGACGACGTTGGCGACGACCATGATGGGAATATGCGGAGTCATGCCGACCGCGGTGATGACCGAATCCAGTGAGAACACGAGGTCGAGAAGCATCACTTGCACAATGACGGAACCAAACGTGACCGCTGCGGCTGACTTTCCGTCAGTGTGATCTTCGCCCTCGAGTTTGTGATGGATCTCGTTGGTCGCCTTGTAGAGCAGGAATAAACCTCCTCCGATCAAGATCAGCGATTTACCGGAAAACTCTTGGTTAAAAACCGTGAACAGGGGTGTTGTCAGGCGCGCAATCCAGCTGATCACGGCCAAAAGACCGAGTCGCGTGATAAAGGCGCCCGCCAACCCGACGCGACGCGCCTTGTCGCGAAGTTCGTGGGGTAGCTTCGCTGCAAGAATGCTGATGAAGATCAGGTTGTCGATTCCGAGAACGACTTCCATCGTGGAAAGCATCAAGAGACTGAGCCAGGCTTCTGGAGATGCCAAAAAATCGAGCATAATTTATGACCTCATGAATAGCGGGATTCTGATGTGTGAGGCCCTTCACCGACAAGCAAAATCCAGCTGGGCCGTGCCTTTTGCGCGTGTTAAAGAGAAAGACCCCAAGCATCTACGGGAGGAATCCCCCATCGCGCGCTCATTCGGCTTGCTGAGTGAAGTTTTGTTCAGTCGCTGGAAAATGCGAGTGGCGATTCTCGCCTTGTCGTTGTGTACGGCGGTCTTTGGTTTGATGAGTCCGCTTTTTCAAAAGCTCTTCATTGATCGGCTTCTGGGTGTCGAAGATTCGTTGGCGCAAGGCCGTTTTGCGAGTTGGCCGGTCGAGGCCCTGATCCTAGCCGCGTTTTTCATGATGTTGCTCGCGGCCGGTTGCGGAATCGCTTCGGTTTGGGTGGGCATGCGTGAATCCGTTCGTATCCAGGCGTCTCTCGGTGAACGCATGTATCAGAAGACTTTGCGGATGCGCTCCGACCAACTCGGCAGTCGCACGGTGGGGGAAGTGGTTTCAATTTACGCGACGGACGTGACGGGTGCGACAGCGCTTCTGGAGCAGACGTTGCCGATGGGGGCGGGGATTGTTTTTCCGCTGATCTTCGCGCCATTCGTCGTGAACTGGATCACGCGCGTGCCGCTGGGTGCGTCGATCACTCTGATTGGCGTGATCGTGGTACTCAATGCGATTTTCTCTTATCGGCAATCGCGGTTCTTTTTTCGTTTTAAACAGTTGGCGGCGGAACGCACCGGCCTGGTGTCGGAATGGATTCAAAATATTCGGGTACTCCGCATCTTGGATTGGGTTGGCGCGTTTGAAGAAAAGATTTTTGAGAAACGTGTTCAGGAGACAGCCAACCGTGTTGCCATGGTGACCAACGGCCAAATGATGGGCTCGGTCGGTTCGTCGATTAGCTTTTTTATCAATCTCTTCGGCGTGGCGACATTGGTTTCCTTGCAAGGGGGTGTGGTCACGCCGGGTGAGCTATTGGCATTGTTGTGGATTTTTGGCGTATTTTTGGCGCGTCCATTTCGGCAGATCCCTTGGATGTTCACGTTTCTGCTCGACGCTTTGACGAGTTTGCGGCGAATTGAATCGTTTCTCGCGGATCGAGATGAAGGCGAATTCGCCGCGCCTGTTGCGCCGCTCGAAGACGCATCCACGCCGGCATCTCTGGATGTGCGGGGTCTCGAATTGCGCATCGGTAGGCAGATGTGCTTGCAGGAAATTCATCTGAGTGTGCGATCCGGCGAGTTCGTCGCGATTGTCGGAGAGGTCGGCAGCGGAAAATCCTTATTGCTGCTCTCCCTGATGGGTGAGACGGGGGCGACATTCGAAGATTTTGAGATCGGTGGGAAGTCGATGAAGGGTTTAACTCCCGAGGACCGCCGCCGTCGATTCAGCTACGTTCCACAAGAAAGTTTTGTTATGAGCGCGAGTCTCCGAGAGAACGTCGCGCTGGAATATGGCGTGGGGGCCAACGTTGATGGGCGAGTCGTAGCATCGTTGGGGCGCTCTCAATTCCGCTTGGAGCAGGAGAATGTGCAAGGAGGCTTGGAGGCGGAAATCGGCGAGCGCGGCGTGAATCTCTCGGGTGGTCAGCGGCAACGCTTGAGCCTGGCGCGAGTTGATATGGAGCCGCGGCCGGTCTTGCTCCTCGATGATTGTTTGAGTGCGGTCGATATCTCGACCGAACGGCAGCTCATCGAGCAGTTGATCTCGGGAGCGTGGAGAGAGCGGACTCGACTCTTGGTCACGCATCGGTTGAGTGT
>JAMPXM010000042.1 GCA_023701225.1 Pseudobdellovibrionaceae bacterium
GAGTTCACCAGCCCACAGATCAAGTGGGAGTTGTCCGGAGGAAAAATCAATCTCGGTGGCTTGGTGATCGACAGCTCAATGATGCGCATGACGATCGATCAAAAAAAGCGGGGAGACGTCCCGCGCCGCTTTCGCGAAGGCCGCTCCACCGCCCTTGTCACCAACGTCAGCTTCTACTGGCCGTCGGTCATGTCACGGACGGGACGCCTGACGGCGGAGTCAGAGGCTGGCAAAGTGATTTGGAGCACCTCGATCGACGAGGGTAAACGCGCTGACTGGAGCGCATCTTTACGCAGTGACGACGACAAAATTCTGAAGGCACACAGCGGAAGTCCATGGGGCATTCTCGACGTCGATACAAAATCGGCGTTCCTGAAATCGGGCACGCGCTTCCGCTTCTGTTTAACAAAGATCGTCGCCTCCAACGAACGCTTCCGCGCCTGCTCCCCTTTTCACGAAGCGACCCGGTCGGGCGACTCCATCCGCGTCGAGCCCGTCGGTGAACCGAAAACCGAGACTGTTTTTGTCGGCAAAGACGCTCTCGGTCCACGCGCGACCGTGAATTTTCCCGAGGGCCGGCAGATTGATTTCAAGATTCAATTCGCGAACGGCGCGTTTGTTCTGATCTCGAGCCGTCCGATTCCAGTGAAGTTTCTCGACGTCGTCTTGAGTATGGATGGAGAAACTTTGATTTTGACCGGCCAGGGCACCAAACCACTCGGACAAGTCAAAGACCTGCAAGTGCCGCCCAATCATTTTTGGTCCGCGACGGGAATTGAGACCGATGTGGTTTGGCAAATGTCGATTCCACGCGACACACCGACCTTACGAGTGCTCGGCGCCTGGAACGTTCCGTTTGTCTACCTGATCCGCTATGAATCTCTGCCGCGCGAAGACGACCGCATCTACATCAACACGCGCACCGGCTCCGGCACGTATGTCGATGGCGCTCGCATCCGCGTTCTCTCTCCGCAAGGAGCGAAACTCACATCCAAAGAAACCAAAGTCGAGCGCCGCGGTGGCATCAAAAGCAAGGAGTTCCGCTGGAACTTCCAAGCCAAGGAGCGCGGCAAGAACAACCGGTCCCGCATTATCATCGATGGCCAGGGCGATGATTCTCGCGACTGGGTCGCACATTACCAATTGTATCGCGGCTTCCCTTTCGAGCTGAGCGGACGCCTCACGGGCATCGTGTCCGCGAATTTCGAAACGGTCCTGATCGGCGAAGCGGCCGCCGGTGCCTGGTTCGAACGTTTCTTCGGAAGCGATAGTTATTACTTGTCCGAACGCCGCTGGGGAATGAACGCGCGCTATTTCCGCGCCTTGCAGGCGTTCGCATTCTCAGGGGATGCGGCGTCGTTGAATGAGTTCTCCGTCCTCAACGTCGATCTGCGCTACAACCTCATCCCAGGCATTTGGAATCGCGATGAGCTGGTGGGTTTGGTCGTGAGCTCGGAACTCATTGAGGTTGCAGGCCTAAAGGCCAACCTCGCCGGTGCCGGGTTCTACTGGGCCCGTACGATGCCACGCATTTTCGACGACCTGTTCAACATCTTCTTCTTTTTCCGCTATCCGAAATATGTCGACATGGAACTGATCTATTACCCTCTCTCCACCGCAAACGATGTCTCTGCGGGCTCCTCGTACAATCTCAATTTTCACGGAAAAGTTTTCTGGACTCCTCGTATTTACGGAGAAGCCGGCTTCGGTCTCAAACGCTTCAATTACGTCGTCAAATCAGCTGAATCCGAAGTCAATGTCGGAACCGCCTACGGTACGATTGGACTCGGCTTTATCTTCTGAGTTTCGAGCTTGTTTGCGGCGCCCTAGACGAAACAGGTGTGATTTAGATACCCACCACGATGGATTGACCTCGGCCTCTCTCCGCACTACCGTTGCAAATGCCGATTGATGCAAGCAACGCCCACGGGAGGTTCCGAGGATGGAAAAGATTTGGATCCAGCGCTATTCAAAAGGGGTTCCGGCGGAGATCGACATCAGCCGCTACTCGAGCATTTTGGATGTTTTCGACGAGTCAGTTCGCCGCTTCCCGGATCGTAAGGCTTTCACCAACCTCGGTCAGTCGCTCACGTACCGTGAACTCGACCAGAAAGCGACGTCTTTCGCCGCGTTCTTACAGCAAGAGCTGAAGCTGAAAAAAGGCGATCGCATCGCCATCCAAATGCCCAACGTTCTCCAGTTCCCGATCGCCATGTTCGGCGCGCTCAAAGCGGGACTGATCTGCGTCAACACGAATCCGCTCTACACCGAACGCGAAATGAAGCATCAATTCAATGATTCAGGCGCTCAAGCGATCGTGATCGTGGCCAATTTCGCCTCGAATCTGCAAAAGATCCTTTCGGAAACTCAGATTCGACACGTGATCATCACGGAACTGGGAGATGAGCTCAGCATTCCGAAGCGCTGGATCGTTAATGCCGTGGTCAAGCACGTCAAAAAAATGGTGCCGAGCTACTCTCTTCCCCAGGCGATCCCATTCACGTCCGCTTTAAAAAAAGGCGCATCTCTCGCGCTCACTCCAGGACCACGGGCGATCGACGATGTCGCTTTCTTGCAATACACGGGCGGCACGACGGGAATTTCGAAGGGCGCCATGCTCACGCACCGGAATATTCTCGCGAATATGGAGCAAATCGTGCAGTGGATGCGTACCCTCCTTAAAGAGGGGGAGGAAGTCGCCATCGCGGCCTTGCCGATGTACCATATTTTCTGTTTGACCGTGCATGGCTTGGCGATTTGTAAGTTCGGAGGCGAAAACGTACTGATCACGAACCCGCGCGACATCCCGGCTTTTTTGAAAGTCCTGAAAACAATGCCCTTCACTGTTCTCACCGGAGTGAACACGCTTTTCAACGCCCTGATGAACGACCCAAATTTCAATGGCGCTGACTTCAAGAAATTAAAAATCACTGTCGCCGGCGGAATGGCATTGCAAAAAGCGGTCGCCGAGCGCTGGACACAACTCACCCGAACTCCGATCGCGGAAGGCTACGGCCTGACCGAAACCTCTCCGGTCGTTTGCGTGAATCCTCTCGACGGTCGCGCCAAAGTCGGAACGATCGGGCTTCCTGTCCCGAGCACTGACGTGAAATTGATCGACGAGGACGAAAATGAAGTCCAGGTCGGCGAGCCTGGCGAGCTTTGCGTCAAGGGTCCGCAAGTCATGAAAGGCTATTGGCAGCGCCCGGACGAAACCGAGAAAATGATGACCAAGGATGGATGGTTGAAAACTGGCGACGTCGCCGTCGTCGACTCCGAAGGTTTCTTCAAGATCGTCGACCGCAAGAAAGATATGATCTTGGTTTCAGGCTTCAACGTGTACCCGAACGAAATTGAAGATGTCATGGCGACCCATCCGGGTATTCTCGAGGTCGCGGCCATCGGAGTACCCGATGAAAAGTCCGGCGAAGTCGTGAAGCTCGTCGTGGTTAAAAAAGACCGCGCGTTGACCGCGGAAGACCTGATCGACTTCGCGCGAAAAAACCTGACCGCATACAAGGTCCCACGCCAGGTCGAGTTCCGCACGGAGCTTCCGAAAACAAACGTCGGCAAGATCCTGCGTCGGGCGCTCCGCGACGCGCCTTCAGCGACGCCCTGATTTCAGAAATAGAAAACCCCGACCGTTGATTTTCACGCGACGGTCGCTCGACTGAAAGCGGCAGCTCAAGACCCAAGACGGCGCATCTTGATAGGTGCCGTCGTCCTTGGCGACAGCCGCCGCGCGTGGACGCCCTTGCATATCCACGCGAACCAAGAGCGCAAGGTCCGTCTCGTTCCACTCGGAGCACTCAGACGCCGTCACGGTCGCCGCGCGAACTTCGACTTCACCTGCCAGCGGTAGCACACGCCTCAGTTCCCCGCGCTCGGCGGCGGCAAGAAGCTCATCCCTTGCATCGCCGGTCTGCGCCTGATCACCCAAAAAGTCTTGGACCTCACTCGGCGAGATCGTCCTCCTACGAAACGCAGCCACCCCTTGCTCGGCCGGGACTTGCGTCGCTTGCTCTGTACTTTCGCTCTTGGCATCCGATATGGCGGCCGAGGAAACAGAGCCCGGGCTACCCGAGGCGCTTTCGCTAGATGTCAGTGGGCGTTCCGTGCCTCGTTCCACTGCTGGTCGCGTGGCTTCCTGAACTCCCTTTGGCAATTCAGGCGGAGCCTCGACGGGAGTCGACATCTTTGAGAGAGAGAGCAAAGACCAGATCAAGCCGAGGACAGCGACGATTCCGATCCAACTCTTCATGAGTTTCGTCATTTTCAACCTTCCGCGACTCTCGCGCCCACCTACTCCTACTCCTACACCCACACCTACGTGGTCGGAGCCCAAGTCCTCCCGAACCACTGGATCTTCGTCCGATCATCAAAACAAACCCGTACGATCCTCAGTTGATTTCGTGACTGGCCCTCGGGCATTTGACTTGCTAACATTGTCGCATGTTCTCCGCGAATACGCGCATTTTAATCGTCGATGATATGGCCAGCCTCAGGGACTTGCTGAAGGCTTACCTGCGCCGATTGGGTTTCAAGCACATCACCGAAGCCGTCGACGGCCGCGACGCCTACCAAACTCTGATCGCGAGCAAAGCGGCGGGCAATTCTTTTGAACTCATTATCTCCGACTGGAACATGCCGAACATGACCGGGCTCGAACTTCTCAAGCTCGTGCGTTCGGTTCCTGAATGGAAAAATCTACCGTTCCTGATTCTCACGACGGAAAACGAAAAAGAAAAAGTCATGGAAGCGGTTGTCGCCGGAGCCTCCAATTACATCGTCAAACCCGTGGAAGAGAAAGTGTTGCAGGATAAACTCCTGCGTACATGGTTGAAGATCAGCCAGTCTTCTTAAGCGGCGCTGGAACAAGATCGACTCCAAGCCCCGGATCCGGGACGATCACCGTCAGCACAGATCCTTGCCCGACACGAGACCGCACGAAGGCACGCCCGCCCATTTTCTCCGCTTGGCTTTGGATCGCGGAGAGGCCAACGCCTCGGCCCGAAACGCTTGTCACGGCGGATGCCGTTGAAAAATCGTCGCGGAAAACGGCCTGAATGACGTCGTCATCCGACGCCGATCGATCGAAACTCAATCCTTTTTGTTCCAAGCGGTCACGAATGCGACGTGGGTCGATGCCGCGTCCATCATCGCGAATCTCGACTTTCAATCGACGAACGCCTCCGTCATCCCGCATTTCAAAATCCAGCTCCAGACGGCCGGCGCGGTCTTTTCCGGCGGCAACTCGCTCCTCAGGTGCTTCCAATCCATGATCAACGGCATTGCGAAAGGCATGAATGAATGTGCCGAATAAATCTTTGTAGCCCTCCGGCCAAATCCGCACGTCTCCCCCGGAAACCGCCACCTTCTTGATGGACTTTCCCAAGCTCGACGCCAATTCCTGCAGAGGCTCATCCAGATGCGCGAACGACTTGGCCGCGGGTTCCAGCACCCACGAGTGGAGAATCTCGTCCGCGACTCGCGTGGCCGCCTGAGGAGAAAGGTCGTGCAACCGGCCTTGCCAATCGATCAGAGTTGTCACCGGAACTTCGGAGACACGACCTCCGCCGTTGGCGCCGCCGACCAAGAACGCATGATTTGAGAGAAACTCCGCCAATATCGTGCGCAGGCGCTCCACGCGCACGCGCAAGTGCGCACGCAAGTCCGCCGGCCAATCCGTGAATCCTGGAGCGGAAGTACGCTGGTTCTTCCACTCACTCAGGATATCCTCGCAGTCGTGCGCGACCTCGGCGATGTCCAGGAGCGAGAAACTCGCGGCGCCGCCTTTGATCGTGTGTAAGTGTCGTGCAAATTCTTCGACATCCATGCTCGGCCGTGCTTCCTCAAGCGATTTCAGAAGCTCTTGACTCAGGCGTTCGGCCTCGCCCGCGAACATTCGGAACTGGTTGCGATGCTGAAGAATCTGAACGATCCGGCGAGCAACGCTCCGCTCGCGTTCGGCCTCTTGGCGTGCCTTCACTTCCTCTGTTTTATCGGTTGCGACCAAGACGAGTCCGCGCAGGTCTTGCGCATCTCCTCTCAGGGGATGAAAGTCCAAAGCGATGTGGCGGTCACCGCGCGTAAACTTCGAAGGGCCGAGTCCGACCAAGTCTTCGAACGCAAGCATCTCGGCGAAAACCGCGTCCGTCCACTTCATGAATGTCTCGCGCTCGGTGCCTTGTAAACGCAGAACATCGGCGACATTTTTTCCTGCCGGCACCATGTCGAAGAGGGCTTCGCAGACTTTGGAGAAGACAGGCAGACATTGCCCTTGGCCGTCAAAAACGAAAATCCCCTGCCCCAGGCTGTCCAAGATCGTGGCGAGCAGGCGGTTGGCCTCGTGCAACTCACGGGTTCGCTCTTCGACCATTCTCTCGAGATTCTTGGAGTAGTTCTCCAACTCCGCCTGCGCTTTGCGCAGGTCCTCGATGACCGCTTCCTTTTGGTCGAGCTCTGCTTTGTATTTACTATGAAGAGTTTTCTCAAGGGTCACATCACGCAGATAAACAATCCAGAGTCGACTCGCCTCTCCTCCGATCGCGGCCTGCAATGGTTCCGGAAACGCCTGCAATGAGACCTGGGCCCATCCTTGCTTGCCCGATCCGGTGGTGAATTCAATTTCGCGAGTCTGCGTCGGCTCGTCGACCTCATGGATTCGACTTTGGTCCTCGATCAGGCCTGGAGAGAACTCAACGAAGTTCGAGAGTGGCTTACCGACCGAAAGGCGGCGTGAGGTGACGTCCAAGAGAATGCCGGCCGCGCTGTTGCCATAATGCACTTGCCCTTGGCCATCGATGACCAAAGCGACGTCCTGCATATTCTCGAAGATCCGAAAAACCTCGGACATCAGACGGCCTTTTTGAGGGGTTCCCCGTCCACGAGACGGTGGAGAACCCGGACCGCGTCCTTGTTGTAAAGAGTGGTCTTTCCGAGTTCGATTTCCTCGAGCGCTTTGCGAGCGGATCGCTCCGTGATCTCTTTGCCCTGACCAAGAACAATCTCGGCGAACTCATTGGCCAGTGCCACCACACGCGCGAGCGGACTGATCTGAAAATCCCGCAGTCCACGCGGGAAACCGGATCCATCAGATCGTTCGTGGTGCTCATAAACGATCAACAGAACATCGTCCGGCAGCCCCTTGGTGCCGGCGAGCATTTGCCGCCCCAGTTCCGGGTGACTTTTGTAAATCACCATTTCGTCATGCGACAGTCGCATGGGATCTTGAGTTGCGATGTCCGGCGGCAGCTTCAACTTGCCAATATCATGGAGCAGTCCGCCGAGAGCCAGCTTTTCCAAAGTCGCAAGCTTGATCCACTCGTGCCCCTGCCCCAACATCACGGCAACCATGCTGACCAGCATCGTGTGCTTCGCCGTTTCGCTCGTCAAAGTCTGGAACTTTTGAACCAAGGCTGAAAGCTGGGGCTGGCCGGCCATCACGGTCATCGTGGCCTCGTTCACGAGCTTCGCATGCGTAAGCACTTGCTCATTCACGCCGATCGACGCCATTTCTTGATAAACGGAGCCGAGCGCTTCTTCGATCACATTGAGTTTACTGAGGTTACTCAGGGATTTGCTGCCGACTGCCATGCCGGCGATGGAAATCGAATTTTTCACCAACGCGAGAAAATCTTCCGGCCGTACATACAAATAGGCGACGCCTTTATCCTTGAACTTCTGAAGGACTTCTTGGGATGTGTTCGTTCCGGCCTTTGCTATCAACACGTGCTTCTGATCCGAAAGCTGCACGTACAGGTCGACAAGCACCTTCTGTTTGACAATCAGGTCGTCGATTGGAACCGGGCGCATCTTTTTCGCGTTTTCCATGACATAAACATCGGAATTTCTGCATGGTTTCCTAAATGTTTCCCTCCCGTCCTCTGATTTTTTGCCGTCCGCACTGCTGCTTCCGGACCAAGGGCCGGCGACCAAGATCGGGGTGTGCGTTTCTCCACGCTTTCATCGCCGACGCGAAACACGCGGTCGGACTTTCATCCAGTACAATCGACGCAATCCAAGCTCGGGTCCCTTTGACCCGAAGGAAGGCCAAACATGCGGTCGACGCGTCGAACAGACGGACCACGAACTCGCATTGAAGATGTATCTGGGGACAACTGGGACGCGGAAGCGATCGATCTTCTCCTGCACGAGGGGGAATCCAGTGAGAGCGTCCTCCGACCTGAACAAGTCCCGCGAGTCCATACAGAAAAGCAAAACGACCTGAGTCGCGCGGACCTGACAGGCGCGCAGTTGAACCAAGCGCATCTGAACGGGGCCGAACTCGTGCTCGCGCAATTGCCGCACGCCGAGCTTCGCAAAGCGCACCTTGCTGACGCCCACCTCAGCTACGCCAACCTCCACAAAGCGGATCTAAAAGACGTGGACTTGTCTGGAGCGGATCTCAGCTTTGCGGACTTAAGCGAAGCCGACTTACGTGGCGCACATCTCGTCAGTGCCAATCTCGAAAGCGCGGATTTGCGAGGTGCGGACTTACGGGACGCGGGGCTTTCTGCGGCATCCCTAGTTCGCGCGAATCTCGTGGGATCGATCTTCAATGAGCGTACAGACTTGCCCTTTGACATGCAGGCCGCCATCGAACTCGGAATGGTTTTCATCGCCTCTGACGCGTCTCCCGACGTCGAGGTGACTTCCCTCGAAGACCAACAAGACCAGTTGGAGGACGACGCGCTGGACTGACCAATCAGTGATCGTAAACAATACGGACGTGCTCAAGATACTCTTGCATCTCGTCGGCGACACGTCCGATGCGTCCCGAATCCTCCGCCTGCCCTGCCGACTCCAGATCCTTGCTGAGGAGTTCCAAGTGACCGAACCCGTAAGGGCGACAGATGCCCTTCAATGTATGTGCGGTTCGACGAATATTTTCAAAATCCGAACGCGCCAGAGCTTGGCGGATCTCGACGAGGTCGGTCTTACGATTGTTCATGAAAGCCGGAATCAGGTCCTGTAAATCCGGATCAGGACGCACGACCCACGTGGTGGAACTCGCCGCCTGCGCATCATGCGCTCCCTGGACGCCCATGTTGTCGATCGTCTTGTCGTTCATCTGGTCGCTCATGTAATGGATCCCCTTCCTAATTCCGCCTCGCATCGAACCTGCGATACGAACGCGCCCCCAATCTCGTATTTCCGCACAGGCACTGTCAAAGCCTGTTTCAAGCTCTCCATCGTTTCCTGTTCATTCTCAAAGTTTAGATGGGTCGCACAGTCTCCATGATCATGGGACTCCGCCGATGCGAGCGAATTGTTAGGATTGGCCACACTCGGACCGAACCCCAGCCATAAACTCATGTTGTTTCTCAATAGTTTTTTACGATATCCCAGAACCACCACAACCCAGATGAAGGAATTTGTTGCGAAAAGTACATGAATTATCAACGGATTAAACGCATCTCCCGTTTGCATTCGTAAATGAATTTGGTAATCTTCTTCCCGTATTTTTAACGCTCTTGACGAAGATTTGTCGACGCGGCTAAAAACACACGGATTCGGGGGAACGAAGACTCGGTTGTGAACATCTCGAGGTTTGTGATCTTCAGTATTTTCATCCGCAGAATTCAACAGAGGGGTTGCTCGTGCACAATGTCTTGCTTGTCGAAGATTCATCAGATGCATTCAACTTGGTAAAAAGAGCGCTTGGCAGCTCGGTTCATCTCGAGTGGGCGAAGACCCTGGGGGAAGCGTCCAGGATTCTGCAGAAAAAAGCGTTCGACCTGATTCTATTGGACGTCATGCTCCCGGACGGCGATGGCTATCGTCTGTGCTCCATCCTGCAAACAGATGATCAGCTGAAAAACGTTCCAGTGATTTTTCTGACTGCGAAAAATTCCGTATCCGACAAAGTTCTCGGTTTCTCCGTCGGAGCCGACGATTTCATTTCAAAACCATTCGATCCACTCGAGCTCAAGGCCCGCGTCGACTCTCGCCTCCGCAAACGAGATCGCGAAAAAATGGAGTCGGACATCCTCAAACTCGGAGATATCGAGATCAATAAAAACACGCAGAAGGTGCAAATTTTCGAAAATGGGCAAGCACATGACGTCGATCTCACTCCAATCGAATTCAAGCTGCTTCTCTTCCTCTGCAAAGAGGTCAACAAAGTCTACTCGCGTGACGAAATTCTGAATTCAGTTTGGGGGGAAAGTATCCACGTCTATTCCCGTTCCGTGGATACACACATCTCAAAGCTGCGCAAAAAACTCGGTCCCAAAGCGACCTACATCGAATCGGTACATGGGAGCGGCTACCGGTTCGTCGTCGACGAGGAAGCCAAGACTCCGCGCGTGGAACTCGCGCCGCATCCGTTGCGCTAAACATTCAAACTCCATTTTCTTGAAAGCCTCCCGCTTTCAAGAAGCCCTCAAGTCCGTCGGCCCCTCCGGCGGACTTTTTTTTGCCACCTGTATTGGCGACACTTGCATGCAATGACACCGTCTCGCCTCGACGGATGGTTGAATGGATTTTCGATTTCTCAAAAATCTCTAAAAGAACGGAGAAAGATTCCAGGCCTGAAGTCGCCAATACTAAGATCCTTACGCGGTTCGGAATTTCTGATCTCGCGTTCGCCCGCGTCCCCGATGGACGCGCCACAGGAACCCGCCAAAACAACCCTTCTTTTGTTTTGTCCCTCTCAAAGGCAGGCCGCGAGGCCTGCCTCCCTCCTTCGATTTCCGGATTAGCGCGAAGCGGGCTGCTCCGTTGACGGCGGTACCTGGCGCGGCTTCATTTGCGGCCTCATCTCCGAAGGATGCGTCGACTCCGTGACGGGTGGCTGTGCCGGAGGAGCGGCTTCCGGCGAGGAAGGGTTCAAGATTTGTCCCACAGGAGAGGCCTCCTGGTTGCGAGCGGCGCGCCAGCTCGATCGATTCAAAACGAACGTAAAAATTAGTAGCACGAGCCCCACTACAAAGAGCGCCATCGTCATACGTAGAAAGAATCTCATTTGGGACCTCCTTCTCTGCCCTGACGACTCATCTCGCGAGACCTGTCATCGGGTATGCTGATTCATTCAGCGGAACAATCTCTACGACCATTTGTTTCCGAAACTCTGCAACTCCTCTCTAAGTTCGACTTCGACTGCACATTCTTAGCACATCCCCCGCTCCGCTTTGGCACATCATTCCTTCGCGCCACGCGCTCCCTCCAGAAAGGCCGCGGACGTGAACAGGCGATTCGGCAACTCCACCTCCGCGACGACCGGGAGATGATCGGATGCGACCCGAACCGATGCATGTTCCAGAGTCCGAATCATGAAATGTGCCGGCGCCGGATGAATGTAAATTCGATCGAGTGAAAGTCGTGGCCACCTAGAAGGAAAGGTCTTCGGCATCGAAACCGCGCCCAAATGCCGAGCTAAACGACGCGTGTTTCGGCTCCAGGGAAACCATTCGTTAAAATCACCCATCGCCAGAGTCGCCTGCACGGATGTGTCTGTTCCATATTCTTGTAAATACTCAAGAACACGATCGACTTGAAATCGCCGCTCCCAGGCTTTGAGGCCGAGATGGGTGTTCACCAATCGGAGCCACATCCCGCGCCAGTAAATGCGGGCGGAGATCAGCCCGCGAGGTTCAAATCGCCGGTACGTCAGATCCCGTTCGTCCACATCGCTCAACGGAAAGCGACTCAGGAAGGCGTTTCCATAGGCTCCGTAGTGACGCCTTAAGGTCGGCCCCATCACCGCGTGCATTCCGGTCTCGCGGGCAAAATACTCCAACTGGTCGACGCCATCGAAGACCTCCAGTGACGAGTCGACTTCCTGGAGCGCGACGATATCGGCGTCCGCCGCTTGAATGACTTCTAAAACACGCGCCGGTTCATAGCGGCGGTCAGTCCCGATGCAGCTATGGATGTTATAGGTCAGAACCCTCAAGCGAGGAGTGTTCACGCTCCGCTCAGCGGACGAAAACATCGCGCTCCTGGATACCTCCGTCGGCGCCATGAACGACAACCTCCACGCCACGCTCGACGCTGAGTCGACGCGCCTCTTGCAGAGCTTGACTCTTGGTTTCAAAACGCCGCTCGCCGCCGCTGTCGCCCTCCATCACGATCCAACCGTCGCTATCCTCGATGACGTGTAGGGCCTTCTCGGGAGCTGAGCCTGACTTGAATCTGGCCACGGCACCTCCTACGACTCCGGCTTCAAAGCGTATCACCCCTCCCCTCCCGCGCGTGGACGAGGCGCCGTTTCATGCGAAAAACCTGAGCGAGACCGAGTGGTCACCAAGGGAAATCCCGACTCACTTTTCGCTTCAAACAGACTTTTCCCAACAACAGATACGAAGTATCGCAACAACCGATCGCGTGAGAGGACGTGGCGTTGGTAAAATTCCACGACGGAGGAGGTGCCCATGAAGTGGATCATCATCATCGCGCTCGCGATTCCGCTTGGATGGTTCGTGAGTCTCATCACGAGACGCTACGGCATGGGCGCCATCGTCTGCGTGCCGATCGCCGTTCTCGGAGCCGCGATGGGAGGCGCTTTGGATCGGATCCTGTTTGAAGCCGCCACCCCCGCCTATACTTTCTATGCTCTATCTCTGCTGCTCTCCGTGGCCGCGCTCGGTGGCGGTACATTTGCCTTCCTGCTGACGAGCAGTGAACGACGGGCATAGAACCGTTAAAACGCAACTGAGACGACACCGGGAACAGGAAACAAAACGCGCGGCGCAGGCACGTCGCGTTTAAAAAGTCGAGATAAGGTCCGGTTTTGAGACGCCCGAAAACCTTTGATAATAAAGGGTTTTCCGTGGTTCGGAGAGCCCGGCACGCCTTGGGAAATCATACGAGTTGTGTTATTCTAATGAGGTGTCGGAACGGCTGAAATCACGCCGCCTAGGCACATTTCAAGACACCGCGTGAATCCACGCGGAATGAGAATGAGAACCAGCGGCCGCAATTCGCATGGCCGCCGTTGAGAGAGCAACAGAGTTCGGTCGATGTCTTGAGCGAAACGCGTTCCGCGCAAGCGGAAACGGCATTGCTTTGTCCGGAGGCCGTCATGAAGAAGTTGAGTGTGAAATTAAACAACCGGTATCGGATGATCGATGGCAAACCCACGATCGATCTGAAACTAAAAACGCCCCACCAGCTGTTTGACGAACGGGATCCTGCGCCTTTCCGTGAGCGCGACTTGGACGACGATGCCGTACGCTACATCGTCAGCTCCTACAAGGAATTGCCGAGCGAAAAAGGCGCGACATTGTCTCTCTATATCGCCAATATGGCCAGCTTCGAGGGAAACCCAGACGAAATCCGCCGTGCGATTCATACTTATTTTATTTATGAAGCCGAGCTCAAACGACGGGAACTGCGAGATACGTTCAAGCATGGCTTGATTTCGTTGGTGATTGGTCTTTCGTTCCTGGCGATTTGTACTTGGTTCTCGATGACCGTGAACGCCGAAGGACACCTCTTCCGATCCATCTTAAAGGAGTGGCTGATGTTGATGGGCTGGGTCGCGACCTGGAAACCGATCAGCATTTTCCTCTATGAATGGTGGCCGATTCGCGGAGCGATGCACATCCTGCGCGACCTCGGTCAGATTGAAATCCAAGTCTATGCGCCGGAGTCCATGAAGGCACCTGAGCCGCGCCCGGCTCCCGCTGCGCCCAAGAGTATGCCTCTGACACCAGTGTCACTGAAAATTTCGTGACTCCGTGACGGGTGCGTGACGTTATCGACACGAGCGCTGAGTGATTTTTGCAGATATCGGTTGAAACGCCGCTGGCAAGTGCCTGCGGCGTTTTTATTTTTTATGATCGACTCGCTGTTTTTCAGTCTCTTCTTCTGGATCTCTTCTTCTGGAAAGGACGCGCGCCATGGTCACAATGTCGACGATATTACCCAACGATGTGAAGGAAGATTTCGAAATCGAGCCGGAGTGTTGTGATTTCCCCGTGGAGGGCTCACGCGAAGAAGTCGAACATTCCGCGAGACCCGATGTCCATCAGACCGGACCTGATACGGCGAACGCGACGCCTCCTCCGCTCCGCACGGACTTGCCCACGACGCCGACCGTGGAGTCCGATGACCGGCTCAACCATGCCTGGCGCCCGACGGAAGTTGAAAATCACCAAGGCCGGGCTCGCCGTTCTCCTCAAGACCTTTCCCAATAGGGAGAAATCCCGTAGTGGTCGTACACGGCTAACGCGAACTGAGGATCCGCGAAATTCGGCCAGCGGCCACGATCGAAACCAGGTGCTCGCTCCAGTCGAATCCGATCCGCGTCCAATCGCCAACCATCACCGCCTCGGGCCGTGTCGATGGCCAAAGCTTCCCACGGAATGACGAAAAGTCGGCTCTGCGCGGAAGACTCAGAGCCCTCCAAGGCCAGTACCACATACGCCAGACGACCGTCCGTCGCATCGACCATCACATCGTCGATACGCCCGAGCAGCTCGCCTTGCGACCCATGCACGGCCTCGCCAATGAGCTCTGTCGCCGACACGATCCAGCGGGACCCCGAGATCGCCATCCCTCGAACTCAAACCGGGCTCGGCTCAAGCCGAGACCGTGAACGATATTGGGCGGGATGGGTACGCTCGATGGTTTCTCGCGGCGCATGCACTGTCGGCTCGCGCTTGACGGCTCGGATTAAGTTCTTCGGCACTGAAAGAGTGCTCGGAACCGGTTCCATCACGGCCTCCATCAGCTCATAGGATCGACTCATCGTCAGCCAACGCCGTTGACTGAAGGCGATTGCGAATGCGATCAGGCCAGACAATAAAAGAATGAATCCGATCACGAGTGCAGTCATGCGAAGCGCGCTTTCACTCATTGGTATCATCGCGATCAGCGCACCGACCGCGAGCACGAATCCGGCCACGCAAAGAGCCACGCCCGCGATCAAGCCGACAACGGCCATCGCACCGAGGCGTGCCTTGCCGACCGCCGCGACGTAGCCTCGCACAGCCTTGATACCATTCAAACGAACACGCTCACGTACGCTGCGCTTCAGCGCCAAACCAACCGCGAGATTCAATACGAAATTCAACATATCGCCTCTCAATGCAATTTCTCAGTGAATTTTCTCAGTGAATTTGTTCTTCCTCTTGCTCACTCATGGATAAGTCGCCCGTAATGCCTCTCTCCTGAGCGCCGCCGCGGCCGAGCCAATAACCAACCACGAGAGAGCCGAGCGCGACCCCACCGATCACCGGCCACGGATTCGCTCGCACCCTTGAATCTACACGACCGGCGACGACCTTGCCGCGCTCCAACCCTTCGCCCGCGTAGTCTTGAATGACTTCCGCCGCCTGAGAGCCATATTGCCGGAAGGCTTGCCCCATCTTCGGGGCCATGTCTTCGATCGCGTGACGTAAGGCCGAATATTCGCTCGAAACCAACTCACGGAGGTTCGCACCATCACGTGACAGGGCCTGATCCAACATTCGAAGTGCTTCGCTGATCGAACTCGGTATCTGAATTCCTTGCGCGCTCGCACGCCCCGTTTCTTGAGACCGAGTCGAGGATTGGGAAGACACTGAACTTCGTCCCGCCGTCGCACCTGCCGAGGTCGACTGCGCATTCGGCGCCGACGAAGATGACGACTGCGAAGCCGAAGATTGTCCACTCGACTCACGCGATGAACTCAGATTGTTGCTTTTGTTATCCGTAGGCGTTGGCATCGGGCCCTCCCTTGTGATTGAGCCTGGTCATTGAGCTACGTTCGACAGAGCTGCGTTCCGCGGATCTGCCGCTTCTTGCCTATCAAAGGTAGAAACAGGAGCATTCTCAAGCCAATGGGAAACTCAAGATGTCTCCATATCTCCACGATCCATTCAAACAACGACGATGATGGGACACCCGCGAAACGATTTGATCGTGATGTCTCCAGGGAGGGGAATATGCTGTATTGGGCTCTTGTTTTCTTCGTCGTTTCCATTGTCGCCGCAGTATTCGGATTTGGCGGTGTCGCCGACGCAACGGCGGGAATCGCGCAGATCCTCTTCTATGTCTTTATAGTGTTTTTCGTGATCAGCCTCATCGCGGGCCTCGCAGGAGGCGGTCGGCGATCTCTGCGCTAAGTGCAGTCCATTGAGTGGAGTCCATGGGGTCAGGTCCATGGACTCCACTCATCATGTCACGTCATCTCCACAGCAATTAAAC
>JAMPXM010000301.1 GCA_023701225.1 Pseudobdellovibrionaceae bacterium
ACTTCAAGCGACTCTCTCACGGTGGCTTTCAGCGCTGACGAAACGGCCGAATTCTTCTGTGCACGCGACGGTTCCCCGGAAAGCTCCTGCACGAGCCCGATCGTGTATGAATCCTTAAACGAAGGCGAGCATCGCTTGCAAATCCGCGCGCGCGACGTGGCCGGAAATCTTTCCACGACTCCGGCGGAATACATCTGGATCGTGGACCGTACGGCTCCGACCACGACGATCACGGCGGCAGATCCGTCCGGCGCCATCATCAACGTCACCGCCGTTCAGTTGCACTTCGAATCCTCGGAAGCGGCGACTTTCGAGTGCCGCGTCGATGCAGCCGCTTATGCCGGCTGTGTCTCCCCTATGACCTTCTCGGACCTGGCCGAAGGCGCGCACACGATCGATGTCCGCGCGATCGACCTTGCGGGCAATATGAGCTTGGTGGCGACGCATGCCGTATCAGTGGATACATCGGCCCCTGGGGTCACGATCACTTCGCTGAATCCGTCCATCACCAATCAACAGACCAGGTCTATTTCGTTTTCTTCATCCGAATCCGGATCCACGTTTGAATGCGCGCTCGATGCAGCGGCGTTCTCGTCTTGCACATCGCCGATTTCCTACTCGGTCCTCGCCGAAGGTACGCATTCATTCCGAGTTCGCGCCCGAGATGTCGCCGGCAACCTCAGCGCCGATGTCGCGCAAGAGAATTGGCTGATCGACCTCACCGCACCGGAAACCACCATCACATCACGTACGCCCTCCGGCAGCCCCACGGAAAGCACGTCGATTCTATTCGAGTTCGTATCGAATGAAGTCAATAGCCGCTTTGAATGCCAGCGGGATGCGGAGCCCTTCTTGCCTTGCGCGAGCCCGTTTGTTCTCAACAACCTAGCGGATGGACCGCACGTGTTCCGCGTCCGCGCGATTGACGAGGCCGGCAATATGGACGCGACAGCGGCGCAATACGACTGGGTCGTCAATACGGCTCCACTCGCGATCGTCACGTTCTCTGTATCCAACATCACGCGGACTTCGGCACGCGTCCTCTGGCAAACCAACCATGCGTCAAGTTCGCGCGTGGAAGTCACGCACGTGCAAACCGGCGTCGTCACCGTTTTCGATGACCCCGCGTTGGTCACAACTCATGACGTGACCATCAGCGGTCTGACGGCGAACACGCTCTACAGCATCGTTGCGGTTTCCACGACCGCCGGAGGTCAAACGGTTCGTTCGAACGCGATTTCCATTCGCACCGCCCGTTGATCACCTGTGCTCTCCTCGGACCTTATCGAGGAGAGCCACCGCGCCCGCCTTTCGTCTGAAAAATCCGGACCAATGACGCATCCACCGTTGGTCCGGATCTGCCAGGACCAGCATGCAAAAACCCCTGTCAAGTACCGATAAGGAGACGTGGATCGCTATCTTGTCGCAGGCGCGGTTTGCCTGCTTCTGCTTGAGATTTTCATTCTCGCCGCGGACTTCGGCGACGTCGCGCTCGATTCGTCGCGCGCGCCATGGGCGACCGGGCAGAGAATCGGAGACCTCAAACGCGCCGAAAATGAAGTTCGCCGGCGCGGCCGCAGTAGTTTGGTTTGGGATGAATCGCAAACCCAGGACGCACTTTTCGCTTACGACTCCGTTCTCACGTTGAAAGACAGTACCGCGCAGATACGATTGCGCGCGCCCTCGGACCCGCACGCCTCTGGCCAAACAAATGCCCAAATCACGCCGCAGGAGACTCAAGACACGATTCTCAATCTCGATGAGAATACCCTCGTGGTTCTCGAGCCCACGGAAGAATCGCAAAGCGGCTCGCTGCGGTTGCGCTTTTCTCGGGGCGCTTTCCGCGCGCGCAATCCGTCGCAGGCGATGAACATCGAAACACGCAGCTTTTCGCTCGACGCCAAACCTGGCACGGAGCTCTCGCTCGTGGGTTTAGAAAATGGCAACTTCGAGGTCGAACTCAGCCGCGGCGAAGCCACACTCACGACGCCGAACGGTGTTGAACGCGTGACATCCGGAGAACGCGTTCGTCTCTCGCAAGAAGAAATCGTCGAACGCGCCCAGGTCAGCGAGGGCCTTCAGTGGGGCCGAGACATCCCCGACCGGATTTATGCACGTCAATTTCCAGTGCCCGTTCCACTGAGCTGGAATGGACTAGCGACCGACGCCGAAATCATCGCGCCCGACAAGTCCATTCGCCTCATCCACCTCCAGGATCCATCCACGCTCACCGTGGAGTTCCCCCACGGAACTTCATTGGTCCGTTTACGCAATGGCGATCAGTCGTCGAGCACAGCGACCATTCAGGTTCGCCATGCGCCTTCATTTCAGTACTTCACTCCTCTTCCTCGCGATCGCGCACGCACAGGAACCGATCTGCTCTTTAGCTGGCAGCGCCTGCCGGAAGCCCACTCGTATCGATTGGAGTTGAGCGCAGATGCGACGTTTGATTCGCTCGTGACTTCAGTTCCGACAAAAGACACGCGTGTCACGACACCTTTGAGAAAAAGCGGAACCTACTTTTGGCGCATCGTCGGATTGGACGCCGATGGATACGCGATCCCGGCGCCCCGCGCCTATCCACTGTACATCACTCCTCAGCCTCTTCAGGCCCCCGAGCTGCAAACACCGGAACTTCGCGAACCTGCCGACGCAGGTGAAGAAAGTGATGGTTCCGCATCGCTCTGGAATTGGATTCTGCCTCTCGCCCGGGCACAAACGGCGTCCTCACTTTCCGCGACGTTCACGTGGGGCGCGGTCAGCGGCGCCGACCACTACGTCATTGAGATTTCTCGTACCCCTGGCTTTGAAGACCCGTTGGTTCTTCAAAAAGTCACGGAAACAAAGTTCACATGGGTTGGATTCGCAATTGGGAATTACTTCTGGCGCGTCGCTGCCGGCTCTGGCTCCGGTCCGACAGAACAACTCGGTCTATTCAGCGCACCTGCATTGGCTCGCTTGGACCCTCGTCATGCCAACGCAGGCAAGGGTGTCACATTGGCTGCCAGTGAACCTCCGCAAGTCTCGCCTCCCGTTCGTCAGCCGTTGCCCGAACCTTCGACCGCGCGCGCGGCTCGGCATCAACCCGCGCCGTCGCCGCCAACGCCTCCTGTGCAGCTCACCCAAATCGCCGCCGACACAAAACCAGAAAGTCGAGAGCCGAAGCCCGAGCCGCCAAGCCTCGTCTCTTCCGTTGACGCACCTACGGATCCCGCTCCCTCGTCGTCCACCGATACGTCCGAAACCGTGGATGAACTTCGTCCCGGTGAACGCAAAATTCGACCGCGCATTTTGGCTTCACCTCGCTATGGCAAGAAGG
>JAMPXM010000043.1 GCA_023701225.1 Pseudobdellovibrionaceae bacterium
CTATTGTCGCAAAGGCCTTGGGGAGTTTTTTCTTCGTTTCGGTCTTGTGGATCACGTGATTGAAGTCGACAAGTCGAATTCTGTGAGTCGTACCGAGGCGGCTCATGGGTTGCGGGATCAGGTATGGGACTGGATCATTTGTCCGCACGAATCCTTCCGGACCCAGATGTTGGTGCGTTCGTTGCGAGCCAAAAGAAAGACCGGCTATCGCCGTTTTTGGAATGCGATGGTGTTCCATGAGCGCGTGCGCCGGCCCATGCGCTTGCCCGAAGCTTTGCGCCAACTCGCTTTGCTGCGCGCCGCGGATCCGATCGTGGAACAGGCTTTCGCGTCATGGGCTTCGCGGGCCGGAGAGGCGGCGGACTTTCAGCGTTTTCCGGAGCTCGCCTCACTGGATTCTCGGGTTTTGGGAGAGGTCCCGGATTGGGCTTCGATGACGGTCCCGCACTTGAGCGAAATTCACCAAACGCGATCGGCTCCGGCGCCACGAAAGTTGAGCGAGCTTTGTGCGTCCATCGTGGCCGAGATGGAATTGAACACTCGTCGTGGTTCAGGTGTCGTGTTCTTGGCGCCGGGCTCCGTATGGCCCACGAAGATGTGGACTCGCGAAGGCTATACGAGCAGCGCGCGCGAACTTTTGAAAATGGGCTTTCGTGTCGTCGTCATGGGCGCACCCGCCGAGCGCGAGCTCTGCGAGGGGATTGCTGCGGAATCGGGTGCTGACTCACTCGCGGGCCGGACATCGCTTTCTGAAAGCGCGGAGATTTTGGCGCTCGCGGATGTCCTCATCTGCAATGACAGTGGAGCCATGCACATGGCGGCTGCGTGCGGTGTGCCCAGTGTTGCCGTCTTCGGACCGACGACCTTGGAATTGGGCTATCGACCTTGGCAAAACGCAGCGCGTGTGGTGCAGAAGAGCATGACTTGTCGGCCGTGCGGCAAGCATGGAGCGAACGCCTGCCCGCTCGGAACGCACGAATGTATGCGGTCCATTTCGTCTTCTGATGTGCTCCAAAACGTCGGCGACTTGCTGGCCGATAAGGCCGATCGCGGTGTTCGCTTCTAATTTGCTTCCAACGCTGCCCTAGGGCGCGCTCCAGCGATAGATGGCCGGGATATTGGGCCACTCTTGGTCGCTTTGGTAGACGATCTCTTTGCCATCGCCGAAGTAGTCGGCCTTCAGGATTTTTGCCTGTGCGTGGCGTGGTGAGTTCACTTGAGTGGGAGGCGTGCCATTGAGAGGAACATGAATGAGACGCTGCGGAGTTCCCGGTAGCGATATGAGTATGGACGAGCCGTCGGGTGCTCGTTGATTGAAATGAATGGTTCCGTGTTCAGTCGATTTCATTCCAGATTGTAGAGGGACGCGGTTGAGTAAATGGCAGTCACCGACGTCCGTGATTTTGTAAATACCAAGAGATTGGAGGTCACCGGTCAGATGTAGTCCTAGGAATTCAGATCCGAAGAAATTCTCCGTTGGCAGTTCGGTCGGGGTTCCTGTTGCTCGTCTTTGGAAACTCAACCATCTCCCTCCTGGTTGGGCGCACACTTCCTCCTCCGTCAAAGAGTTCAGCGAAAGGCGCATCACCTGAGAGGAGGATGCCGCAAGTGTTGTGGCATCGACTTTGCGAGTGAACCATAGATATCGGCTGTCAGCGCTAAACCCCTGAAGCAAGGGGTTGCCGCCGAGTTCGTAGACCTGTCCCGATGACAAGTGATGCAGGCGCGTGACCCATTCTGGCTGTACCCAAATGCCAGACACGGCGCCTTGTTGATAGGCGACGAAGTTGGCGATGTAACTCACCAAAGCCCATTGGCCATCGGCCGAGACGAGTGACACATGATTAGCATTCATGGGAAAATCAAAGCGGCGTCCGTCTCGCAAATCAAAAAGAGAAGCGTTTTGTCCCATAGGCAAGATCGATTCGGTTGAAAACAGTCCTACGCTCAGTTGAAAGAACGGATCCAACGAACGCATAGCGCTCAAGCCCCGGTCAGACATGCCTGCTGGTACATTGGGCTGAAATTCCTGGGTTCCCGTGCCATCGAAGTTCGTCGCGAAGTATCTGCGAGAGATTTGACCTCCCGCAGGCTCGAACAATTCAAAGGCGACCTTTTGCACGCTGGGTACGATGTGGAGGTTGTTGACATAACTCATGCCCGCCGTCGAAAGCTCATGGAGCCGGACAGGTGGTCCACCCTGCAGGGACGCGCGCCAGAGCGTGTCGCGTGTAACACCAACCGAACCCCATTCACGGATCGTGTCGAAATAGAAAACGAACCCACTCTGGGGATCGATGGCGAACTTCGGCGTGACATTATCCGCATTCGAGGTGCCGAGCTGGTTGAGAAGCAGAAGATTCTCACCACTGAGGTCGACTCGTAAGAGTTGCTCAGCGACGTAGGGCGCTGGACGACCGACGACAACAAGACCGCGTGAGTCGGGAGTGAATTCGGCATCGTGGATGGGAAGACTTTGATTCACGCTGACGCGGAATTCATTTTGGGCGTTCTTCCTGAGCAAGGCCGGGAAATAGGGTTCTGCCAAAAAGTCGATGGGTGATGCGCGAGGGGTCAGTGAGGTGCGGACGAGGATCGAGTTTCGATCCGGGCTGATCGAGTAGATTGGAACGCTCTGGAAACTTTCATCAGGATTGAGTATGGGAAGATCATACACGACTTTCGCGGGCCAGACTTGTGGATCCAGCGCACCGCCTAGCGCGCAGCTCAAGACTCGTGTCGAACCGTCGCGCGTTGATTTGAAATCGCCCGTGAATTCGCCGGGAGCGGCGGTAAAACGCGTGCGGTCGATGACGAGTTCGAAGGTCTCGCCACGCAAGAAGACTTGAGTCGGGCCGACCAGACGTGCCGCGGCCTGATCCGGAGAGGTCGTGACTTGGATCAGGCCATTGGCTTCCGTACCCACATACGTGCGTGCTACTGCTTGCTGCTGCACGCGATCGTAATGCGAGATCACTTCAAACAATGCTCCGGGAGTGAGGTCACGGCACCAAGCTTCGAGCAAATTGTCGGGCGTGATCGCCGGCGTGCGATCGAAACGCTCAAACGGGACTGCGCGATAGCTGATCGCCTCGTTTTGCATTCGGGATGTGGTGATCAAATCAGGGTCCAAGGGTCCGGAGACGGCGCCGCATTTGAACTGGTTGTTCTCAACGTAGGTGATGTCTCCCGGCGCCTGAACAGTGATCACGGCCTTGGGCGCGGATTGCTCTTCGCATGAGAAATCCGGGACGAAGCGGACATAGGTCCCACCGGGTTTACCGGTGTATCCGCCGCCATTGCCGTTGTCCATCGAGCGCACGCCGATGGCTTGAAAGAGAACCCGAGGGGGGGCGCAGTTCTGAAATGCGAAAACAAAAAGAAAAAAGACGGCACCGAGTGCGAGGATGGATCTCATTTTTGTGAGATATGAGGACTTCATCACCCGTGTGGTCTCATTTCTTGGGCTACTTCTACCTGATTATCTCAGTTTATCCGAAGACTCCGCCGCTGTCCGCAGCGGAGTCGGTGAAATTTCTGAGGATTCAGGCTCCTTGTCTCAGACTGAGTCGTGGCCGGCACGGAGATCGTTTGTTGCCGTCGGCGAGTTCTCTGGGCGAGAGGACCGAGCCTTCGGTGTCTCACGATGAAGCATGAGTTCTGCGACCCGCAAGGCATTGGCAGCGACTGTCAACGCCGGATTGATGCCACTGCCGGTCGGGAAAAACGAGGTGTCGACAATATAAAGATTCTCGAGATCATGGACTCTGTTGGAAGGGTTAACGACGCTGGAGTTCCGATCCTCTCCCATTCGGCAGGTGCCGGCGGCATGCGCGAGACGCTGATTGTTCTCGCCTTGCTTGTGCAACTGCACGGGGAGCGGGCGGAAGCTTTCCATGCAAAGCTTGCGGAAAAGCTTCAGGCGCTCGTGTCCTTCGGCGCGCATCTGATAGCGAATCGTGAGCGTCTCACCGTCCGCCGCGAGGCCAACTTGGTTGTCCTCATAGGAAACGTCGTCCATGATTGCAGCCATGCACAGGTTCTTTCGCATGATCGAGCGCATGACCGGCTCGCCGATGGATTTGACCGTGTGAAAGTAGAGCTTATCCCACCACGCGCCGGAGGACCAGATTTCGGCATGCATCTCGGCCAGCACGGCCTTGGTGTCGGGCGGATTTCCCAAGGACTGAATCGTGCCGAGCTTTTTTCCGTCATGAAAATAAAAGTCGTTGAGTGCGAGCTCCTTTTCGAAATAACCGCCGTCGGCAAGTGGGTCGATGCCAACCATATAAAGATCCATGAAGTGCCGGCTGAGGTTCTTACCGACCTGTCCGGAGCGATTTCCCAATCCGTTTTGCCAGATGTCGGTTTTGGACTTCAGGAGCAGGCGCGGTGTTTCAAGCGCGCCCGCGGCGAGAATGACCTGATCGGCCGAGAACGTGAGGCGATCTTCGCCGCGACGGCATTCGATCGATGTGACTTTCTCAGAGTCCGCTTTCAGATGAAGGACTTCGCAATCGTCGAGCAACATGGCACCATGGTGTCTTAACGCCGGGATAAGACAGGCCTCGGCGGAGCCCATCTTGTCGTGAGCCTTGCAGCGCGTGGCTTGGCAGCCGGGACATGAGGACTCGGAGTGCGGGCGATGTGCGACGGGCAGGCGATAGGGATGGAGACCTTTGGAGAGCCAGTGCTGAAAGAGTTTCTGGCCGGCTGGACTCATCGGGGCCGATCGCAGGTGATCGGACTGAAAAGCGCGGCGGAGCGGATCTGGTGATCCATAGACTTGGAAAAGCTCTTCAGCGCGCTGGTAGTGAGCGGCGAGATCTTCGTATGAGAGCGGCCAGTCGACTTGCGAGGAGCCGGGCACATCGCGGAAATGCCGGGTCGCGACGAAGTCTTCCGGAAAAAATCGTTCCAGTGCCGCGCCGTAGAGTGCACTGGAGCCACCTGTACCTTCGCCGATCAAAGGGATAAACGAAGACGGCCGCTGCGGATTCGTTATATCCAGGATATGGCGGCTGTAGCGACCGGCGCGAGGTAAGAGATTTTTTTCATCATTCTCGATGCGCGTTGGGTTCTTGAGCTGTTCTTCTGGAAAAGATCCCATGATGGGTTCACGGGTGGAGTCCAGGTGCGAATAGCCTCGCTCAAGAAAAAGGACTTTTTTGCCGCCTTTCGCCAGGGCGTAGCCGATCGTCCCTCCGCCCATTCCTGTGCCGATCACGATCACATCCCAGTGTTGATTTTGGAGATCAAAGTGATTGATCTTCATGGCGCACTCCTTCGTTTGTAGACGGTGCCTTCGGGTTCGAAGACTGAGGTGAAAGGCCGAGCGACGCAGGGTTTTCCAGGTAGGCGACGATCTTGGCGAAAAAGCGGGCCGCCGCAGCACCTGCCATGAGCCGGCGATCAAAGTTCAACACCAGTGAGAATGTGGGAGCGATGACCATTTTGTCGTTTTTCACGACGACGGTCTTTTTGACCAGGCCGAACGAGACGCCGATCGGTGAGGGCCATGAGGCGACGACACTGTCGACACCGTATTTGGCGGGGGCCGACACCGAGGCGGCACCGCCGCGGAACTTGACCCAGAGATCCGAGGAGATCCAAGGAAGTCTCAAGATGAGGCGACCGAGCCAGCTGGGACGTAAGGTGATCAGGCGGCGAAAGGCTTGCCACTGGGCATTTGTTTCCAAGGTGGATTGTGCGAGACGTTTCAGCGAGCCTTGGATGTCTTCAAGTGAGAGTTGGTCGGCGTTGCGGAGTGTATCGATGAAGGTGACATTCTCGACGTCTTCTTCTTCGCGCTCAACGAAAACGGAGATGTCGACGGTGTGGAACTGCTGGCGGCGAGTGCCGAAGAGAAATGGGAACAGACTGAAAGCGACACGTTGATTCGCGTAGGGGCAATCGCGCAGGGCAAGAGCGAGCGCTTTACAGACGAAGCTTGTATAGCTGGGGCGTTGGTCGCCCATTTGTGCGCGGAGTGATTCGACTTCCGTAAGATCTACCGTTGATGCGAAAGTCACGGTGACCGAGTAGTCCAGCTCGTGGTCGACGATGCTGCGCATGGCGTCCGCCATCGGATTTCCCGATTTGATCGTATAGTTCTTGTCTGAACCGTAGATCGATTTCATAAAGACTCCTTGGCTCTGTATCTAGAATACGGAGGCCGCGAGGAGTTCTGAATATTCATGTCAGGCGCAAGAACGCCGAAAAACTAAGGAGAAACGGGGGGATCGGATCTTTGGATGATTCTGAGACAGGCTATCGAAAACTGTTAGAGACGTTGGAGAAATGGACCCGAGAGGGCAAATTCAAAACACGCCTCTTCTCCAAGGACTGGCGAACGGTGGCACGCCGAGTGGCGGCGCTCGTCGGCCTGCTCGTCGACCTGCTCGACGGACAAGCCCACTTTCTGGCAAAATTGCTTTCGTCTCACTCGCCTGAGAAGCCTTTGACATTGATGCCGTATTTTTTGATTTTCCGCAGCAGAGTGTTCTTCGGGATATTGGCTTCGGCGACGGTTTTGTTGATCTTGCCTTTGTTCGCCTTGAGCGCGCTGATGATGAACTCTCGCTCGGCGTTTTCTTTAAACGCCTCGAAGTCCAACGGACCCTTGTAGCCCTGGCTGAGGTTCAGATCCACATGTTCGCGGCTCTTGCGCACGATGTTCTCGGGAAGCGAGCTGACCGTGATCCGGTCGCTGTTTTCGACAATGAAGGCGCGTTCGATGATGTTTTCTAGCTCACGAATGTTCCCGGGCCAGCGATAATTCCGCAAAATGCGCAACGCTTCGTCGTCGATGCCGAGAATGGTGCGGGCATGCTGTTTATTGAAGCGCTTGATGAAATACTGCGCCAAGTCCGCGATGTCGTCGGCGCGCTCGCGCAAGGGCGGCATGAAGATCGGCATCACGTTCAGTCGGTAGAAAAGATCTTCGCGGAAATCATTTTCTTCGATGAGTTTTTCCAGATTCCGGTTCGTCGCCGCGATGATACGGGCATCGGTCTTGACCTCACGGGTGCCGCCGACGGGAACGAATTTGCGTTCCTGCAAAACGCGCAGCAGTTTCACTTGCAGATCCGGTCGCAGTTCACCGATCTCGTCCAGAAAAATCGTCCCACCATTGGCGAGCTGAAACTTGCCGATCTTGCGTTCGTGAGCGCCGGTGAAGGCGCCCTTTTCATGGCCGAAAAGTTCGGACTCCATGAGTGCATCAGGGATGGCGCCACAGTTGATGGCGATCAAGGCGCCGTTTTTCCGCGGTGAATTGTAATGAATCGCTCGCGCGACGAGCTCTTTACCGGTACCGTTTTCGCCGCGAATCAAGACCGTGGTGTCGACTTTCGCCAGGCGGTGAATCAAGTCAAAAACCTCGCGCATCTTATGCGAGGTGCCGACAAATTCGCTGTCCACGTCGTCATCTAAGATCGGGTTTGAGATGGCCAGGCGAGAGACCATCTCGCGGGCGTCGAAGGCGCGACGCACAAGCTCGGCGAGTTTCTGTGGTTGAACGGGTTTTTCCAAATAGTCGTAGGCGCCTTCTTTGACGGCCGCAACGGCATCTTGCAGGTTGGCATGAGCCGTCATGAGGACGACGAAGGTGCGAGGATCATGTTCGCGGATGAGCTTTAAGGCTTCCAGCCCGGAGAGTTCCGGCATGCGCACATCCATCAATACGATGTCCCAATCGCCGCGCTGATATGTTTCCAGAGCTTGGCGTCCATCGGCGGCCTCGCCGATCGTGAACTCGAAGTCCGGCATCGCTGATTGCAGCACGGTGATGACGGTTTTGCGAAGTTCCGCCTCATCATCGACGATCAAGGCGCTCAAATGGTTTTTCATAAAATTGCTCCTCTATTGGGAGTAACGGTCTGACTCTCAATTCGGTTTTCGATGGAATCGCTGGCGACCGGGATCGAGAATCCGATTTTTGTTCCGGCGCCGGGGGCGCTTTCCAAAAAGACGCGCCCGCCGTGCAATTCAACGAAGTACTTCACAAGATACAAGCCGAGACCCGTGCCCTTGGCATCGAATTCGAGGTTACGGCCTCGGGTGAATTTGCCCCAGACACGTTCCTGGTCCTCGGGCGCGATGCCAACACCGGTATCCTCGACGATGACGTAGATGTTGTCATCTTTTTCCTGGGACGTGATCGTCACGGATCCTTCCGGCGGTGTGTATTTGATCGCGTTTTCGATTAGGTTGAGGATGACTTCCTGTATCAGCGTCGGATCCGCCTCGATCGAAAACATCGGCTCGAGGTTCTGCCGCAGAAGAATGCGTTTTTCCTGTGCCAGCGGCGCCAAGCGAATGATGACCTTCTCGATCTGCTCGTTGATGTCCAAAACGTCTTTGCTGATCTGGAAATCTTTGGCTTCCACGCGCGTCACTTGCAATATCGATTGGATGTACCGGTGCAGATCGTCGGAGGACCGACGGAGCGAGCGCAAGTCGAAGGCAATGTCCGCGGGTGCGCTCAGCAGCAGGCGATCGACAATGCCTTGGATTTTCGCGATCGGTGTTTTCAGGTCGTGCGACATCATACTCACGAAGTTATTCTTGAGCTGTTCGATTTCGAGCAAGTAGCGCCGCTCTTGTTCGAGGCGCCACGTTTTTTGCTCGTTCTGGGACAGTTGGTAGCTCAAGAAAATGATGTACGTGAAGCCGAGCTGCAACAGGGGGGAGAGAACCGGCAACCAAACATAATAGGAATCAAACGTCCAAGCCGAAATCGCCGCGATCAATGTTCCTGCCCAAACGAAAAAAATGAGCGCCACCGTCTGCGGATAATTCGACAAAAGCAAGACAGAGAACAACATGAGGGCGAAAAGGCCGATTAGATAAACAAAGTCTGGCGCGCGCCGGATCGCTTTTCCGACGAGCACGTTGTCGGTGATGTTGGCGAGAATCTCAGTTCGGCTCATGCGTCCGAGCGGAGTTTGCATTTGATCCGACGGGTTGGAGCTGGAACCGATCAATATGACTTTGTCGCGCAAGAGTTCCAAGGGGACGCGTCCCTCGAGCACGTCGCGCACGTTCAGGGTCACGAATGTTTCCGCCGGTCCCATGAAATTGATCAACTGTGGGCTCTCCCAGCGGTTTTCGCCGGCGCCGAGTCGCGAATCCGATCGAGTTGCCAGTCGTGCCAGCTGGAGCGGCATGCCTGGGATACGAACCAGTGAAGACGAGAAACGGCGAACGATTCCGTCGTCGTCTTCCCGCACGTTTTTGATCGCGGCGGTTGCGCCATACGTCGTGGCGAGATCCGGCACCAGAGCGCGACCGGCGGCATCGAGATCGGCGCCCCAAACGAGGCGCGGATCGGTGAAGAGGACACGCTGCTCGTGAGTCATCGTCGAAGGCTGCATGGCATCGCCGAAGTAGAGCGCGATTCCAACCGCTTTGGGATCTTGTGCAAGAAGGGTTTTCAAGAGGCGCTGCCAGAGCTCGGGCGTCCAGAAAAAGCTGTCGCTGAACGTCATGATCTCTTTGAGCGGTCGGATGAGGTTGCGCGTGGCGGAGTCATGCAGAGCCGTCCAGTCGCGCTCCGGCAAGTCGATGATGACCACGCGCGGATCGGGCGTGCGTGCGCCGCGGATTTGAAATCTCAGATCGTAATTCTCGGCTTCATCCAAAACGAGTAGAGCCGCGCCGACCAAAAAGCAGACGAAGGCACGCAGCCAGAACGCACGGGTTCGCCATGCGAGAAGGCTTGCGTAATGGGCTGATTTTCTAAGCGCCGGCAGATGCTTTCTCATGAATGACGCAGTGTACCCATGAAGGCAAAAAAGCGCAATAACCATGGGATTAGTTTGCTATTTTAGGGCCAGAGCCTCAATTCCGTCTGCAATGATTTTCTCGAGAGGGGCGTGTGCAAATTCTACAGGGTGTCCATCAGCTTGAGCCCCCGCTTCGCCGATCCGCTCTCACCGTCGGGAATTTTGATGGGGTGCATTTAGGGCATCGGGAGCTGATCCGCCGTGTGACGGAGCATGCGCATCGGCACTCCATCCCTGGTGTGGTCATGACGTTCGAACCGCATCCCGTGCAGGTTTTGTATCCGGATCGACATATGAAACGCTTGTTTGATCTCGAGGACCAACATCGTGAGATGAAGCGTCTCGGAATCGATATTCTGGTCATCGAGCCATTTTCGCGGGAGTTCTCACAGCTGCCGCCGGAGCGTTATATTCGCGAGTGGATTCATCAGCCATTTCATCCCGAGCTCTTGGTCGTCGGTTATGACTTCGCGTTCGGAGCGCATAAGTCCGGGACGCTTGATGTGCTTTCTCGGCATGGACAAGATTTGGGCTTCGCGCTCGAGGTCGTACCGCCGGTTCGCGAGAGTGGGCACCTCGTCTCGAGCAGCCGCATTCGGCAAGCGATCGGCGAAGGGGATGTGGCATTGGCTGCGCGCCTCCTCGGGCGACGGTTTTATCTCGCGGGCCTTGTCGAAAAAGGGGCGGGTCGGGGACGGACACTCGGGGTGCCAACCGCGAACCTGCGGACCGCAGCCGAGACCGTGCCGCTCGAAGGAGTCTACGCCGCGCGAGTCGAGGTGCAGGGCGCGACCTATGCGGCGGCGGTCAACATAGGTCGCAATCCGACGTTTCAGACAGATATCTCTTCGCCCGTGACCATCGAAGCGCACCTGATCGGCTTTTCAGGCGATCTTTATGGACTGCCGCTGACATTAGAATTCGTTGAACGTTTGCGAGACGAGCGAAAATTTTCGTCCAAAGACGCGCTCGTCGAACAAATCCGGGCGGATATCGCGGAGGCGGCGAACGCATGCGTGAACGCGGGCGTGAATCCATCCGACTCAGCGGCGGGGAGACAGCCGTGACAGCAGTGGCAGATGCAAAACCGATGTGGGTGGAAGTCACCGATGCGGAGTCGCAGGCGTGGCGCTACCAGTGTTTGTCGGAATTTCTGAGCCGCGCTGGCGTTGACACGGCATTTGAAAGCGTACACGGGGAACGCGAGACGTTGGCGGAAGCCATCGCAGACGTGCGGCGCAAAGGCGTGCGGCGTATGCGTTTCGGCGGTACCCTGGCCGACCGAGTGCCCAGCCTGACCGACAATTCGACATCGCTCATGCTGACGTTGAAGGCCGCTGATGCGCTGGAAATCGATGCTCAGGGCCGTATGTGGCCAAGCAATGTTTTGCAGGATGGTTTTATGCGCATGGTGGCCCATGACCTGCGCGACTTGGACCTGGGCGCGGGCGCGTTCGTCGTCGGCGCGACCGCCGACGCGCGGGCTTGCGTCGCCTCGCTTGTGCGTGTCGGCTTTCGGCGCGTGAACCTGACCGATGCCGACGAGGAAAAAGCGTTGAAACTCTTGGCGGAGTTTCGAAGCGCGTATTTCAACGTGCAGTTTCAATTCACGCGTCGACTCTTGGTCACTCAGCTTCCGGGCGTGCATTCGATCGCCGTCAATACGATTCGTTTACAGGATGATCCGACGCACTTGAACGAGTTGTTTTACTTCAACTTCTTGAAGTCGGGCGGGATCTGGGTGGAGTTGCCTCTCGGTTCGGGAAACGACGATTTGTTGAACGAAGCGCGGAGCGCCGGAGCGCAGGTCCAGCCCGGATTGAACTTGGCTGCCTATTGCGACCAGTCTTGGGTCGAGTCGAGTTTTCGCGTCAAGCTCGACACTGTTTCATATCGCGACGAACTCGCGCGAAGAATGGGCTCCGCAAGCTCTTCCTGAGCGAAAACTCGTCGCGCATCATTGAATCCCTTGCGCGGAATTCCGATGAAACATCGAATAGCCGATCCACATGCAGTCGCGATCCGACACCGCATCGTCGACTCCCGTATATGGAGCTCGGGTTCGGACGTTCGTCCCGTTACCAGGCGGGCGGTGTGCGGTTAAGCTGTTGAGAGGCCGGGGAAATTCGGAAACGCTAGAGGGAGCGGACGCGTGTGTCTGATCCCGGCAGGAAAGGGTGAACGACGTGGGTGCTCGCAAAGGTTTGGGCGAACTGCTTGTCCGCGAAAACTTGATCAACATCGTGCAATTGGAAGAAGCCAAGAAGGAACAAAAGTCGCACGGTGGACGTTTGAGCTCCGCGCTCGTGCGCATGGGCGCGATCAAGGACTCCGAGCTCGCGCAGTTTCTCTCACAGCAGTACAACGTTCCCGCCATCGACCTCGATCAATTCGATATTCCCGAAGACGCGATCCAGTCGCTCTCGCGCGACGTTTGTGAGAAGCACATGGTGATCCCGGTTAACAAGTCGGGCAACATCCTCGTGGTCGCTTTTTCGGATCCGAGCAACGTGTTCGTGCGAGATGATTTGAATTTCCTCACGCGTTGCCGCATCGAAGTGGTCGTGGCGCCGGAGATCTCGATCCAGCGCGCGTTGGATAAGTATTATCCCAAAGGGCAGGGCGGTCCGACTCTCGGCGCGACGGTCACGGAACTCGAGCAGACCGAGGACGCGCTCAATTTCATGGCCAGTTTGGAGTCGCAGCTCATTGAGGTCGGCGATTCCGAGATGGGACCTCTGGTCAAGTTCGTGAACTTGATGCTCGCCGAAGCCATCAAGCTCAAAGCTTCCGATATTCACATTGAGCCCTACGAAAAACGCCTGCGCATTCGTTTCCGGATCGACGGTCTTCTGCATGAAAAAGTGCAGCCGCCGGCCGGGATCGGGGCCGCGCTCGTGAGCCGTATTAAGATCATGTCGCGTTTGAAGATCGACGAGCGGCGCAAGCCTCAGGACGGACGTTTGAAGGTCAAAACCGCGCAAGGCATGGAAGTCGACTTCCGCGTCTCGGTGATTCCCACGCTCTTTGGCGAGAAGATCGTGATGCGTCTTCTTGATAAGTCGAATTTGAAGCTCGACATGACGAAGTTGGGTTTCGAGGAAGACGACCTGAAGATTTTCACGCACAAGCTCAACGATCCGCAGGGAATGATTCTGGTCACGGGTCCCACGGGTTCCGGTAAAACGACGACGCTCTATTCAGCGCTTTCTTCCGTCAACGATCCGCAGATGAACATTTCGACGGCGGAAGATCCGATCGAATTCAACCTCGATGGCATCAACCAGGTGCAAGTTCACCCCGACATCGGATTCACGTTCGCGGAAGCCCTGCGCTCGTTCTTGCGTCAGGATCCGGACGTGATCCTCGTCGGTGAGATTCGGGACTTGGAAACGGCCGAAGTCGGTTTCAAGGCGGCCAGCACCGGTCACTTGGTATTGAGCACTTTGCACACCAACGACGCCCCTTCGACGGTCGCGCGTCTGCTGGACATGGGCGTGCAGGGATTTTTGATCACTTCGACCGTGTCGTTGATCGTCGCGCAGCGACTCGCCGGCAAGATCTGTGAAAAGTGCAAGGTGCCTCATAAGGTCGAGCCCGAGGTTCTAGTCGAACTCGGCGTGAAGCCGGATGAGATCGACCGGTACGAAGTGTGTCGCGGTGAAGGTTGCAGCGTTTGCAACATGACGGGCATCAAAGGCAGGATCGCGATTTATGAATTGATGACGATGACGGATACGCTTCGCGACGTGATTCTAAAAAGTGGAACCACGCTCGAGATCAAGCAGGCCGCCTTGCGTGGAGGCATGCGAAGCCTTCGTCAGGCAGCGCTCTTGAAACTCATGCGGGGACAGATTTCGATTGAACAAGTGGCCTTTTCAACAGTGGCAGACGACAAGGCATAAGGTCAGAAGATATGGTCACTCTCCTCCAGCTCTTGAAGTTCGCGACCGACCAGGGCGCGAGCGACTTACATATCGTCGCGGGTTCACAGCCCGCGTTACGCGTGAACGGACGCATCGTCCGCGTCAAGACAGAAATCTTGACCAAGGAGATGACGCGTAAGCTCTGTTACGCCGTTCTCAACGATGCTCAAAAGTCGCGTTTCGAAGAATCCAAGGAACTCGACTTCAGTTTCGACATCAAGAACATGGCGCGCTTCCGCGCCAATTACTTTTTTCAGAAAAACGCGGTCTCCGGTGTTTTTCGAAAAGTGCCGGTGTCGATCCCGAAGTACAGCGAACTGAGTCTTCCGCCTGCGGTGAGCGAACTGACGAATTTGCCCTACGGTCTTGTGCTCGTGACCGGTCCGACGGGATCGGGAAAATCGACAACAATCGCTTCGCTGATCGACAAAATCAACGAAGAGCGTTGGGGGCATATCATCTCGCTCGAGGATCCGATCGAATTCGTTCACACGCACAAGAACTGCATCGTCAATCAGCGCGAGGTCGGTACCGACACCGAAGCCTACAAAACAGCGATGCGCTATCTTTTGCGTCAAGATCCCGACTACTGCATGGTGGGCGAGTTACGCGATTTGGACACGATCGAGTCGGCGCTGACGATCGCGGAGACGGGTCACTTGGTCTTCGCGACTCTGCACACGAACTCGGCGATTCAAACGATCAATCGCTTGGTGAGCGTATTCCCGCCGGAGCAACAGGAGCGGGTGCGCATCATGTTGAGCTTTTCGCTTCAGGGCATCATCAGTCAGCGTCTCCTGCCATCGATGCAGGGAGGTCGCGTCGCGGCTATCGAGTTCCTGGTGATGACACCATCGATCCGCAACCTCATTCGCGAAAACAAACTTCACCAAGTGGCCTCCATGATGCAAGTCGGGCAAGAGAACACTGGCATGGTCACCATGAACCAGAGCCTGATGAATCTGCTCTTGCGGCGTAGGATCGACTCGAAAACGGCATTTTCCGCGAGCCCTGAGCCGGAAAACTTGGATGCGATGTTGAAGAAAGCGGGTGTGTGATGGCGAAATTCCAGTTTGAGGCCAAGGGCGCCAACGGAAAGGGGTTTCGCGGTGAAATCGAAGCCGCCAATGAGGCCGAGGCCCGCATCAAGCTGCGCGCTCAGCGCTTGATCCCGCTGCGAATCGTTTCCAAGGAAAAAAAAGTTTCGGCGGTCAAAAAAGTCGGCTTGGCGAAAGTGAAGGCGAAAGATCTGCAGATCTTCACGCGCCAATTGGCGACGTTGTTGGGCTCCGGCATTCCGATCATTCAGAGTTTGGACGTGCTGGCCAAAGGCGCGCGCGCACCGGGTCTGGCCGCCGCGTTGATGGACGTGGTGGCCCAGGTCAACAAGGGGAAGCGCCTGGCGGAAGCCTTCGCGGAACATCCGCGCGTCTTCGATCGATTCTATGTCAACATGGTGCGCGCCGGTGAAGAGGCGGGGGGGCTGGACCTCGTGCTCAATCGTTTGGCCGTGTATATCGAAAAGTCCGTGAAAATCGCCGGCAAGGTCAAGGGCGCGCTCTTGTATCCGGCGATCATCATGTTGGTCGCCGGCGGCGTCGTTTCGGCGATTCTCATTTTCGTGATCCCGAAGTTTCAGGACCTCTTCAAAAACTCCGGACAAGAGTTGCCGGGCCTGACGCAACTGGTGATCTCGGCGAGCGACTTCTTTGTCTCGTATTGGTACGTGATCATCGGTGCCGTCGTCGGCGCCGTGATGATGTTGATCAACTATTATCGCACGGACGTGGGGCGCGCGACCTGCGACGCGGTGATGATCGATATTCCAGTCCTCGGAGACCTCGTGCAGAAGGGCGCCGTCGCGCGCTTCACCAGAACTTTGGCAACTCTGCTCGGGTCGGGCGTCGGCATCATGGAAGCCATCGAGATATCCTCCAAGGTCGTCGGAAACCACGTTGTGGAAATGGCTCTGCTCCGCGCGCGGGACTCGATCAGCGAAGGGAAGTCGATCACCGTCCCTCTGGCCAAAGAGAAATACATCCCATCGATGGTGACGCAGATGATCGGGGTCGGGGAACAGACCGGTAACCTCGATCAGATGCTCAACAAGATCGCCGATTTCTATGAAGACGAAGTCGATGCGGCGGTGGGTGCGATGACCAGTATCATCGA
>JAMPXM010000302.1 GCA_023701225.1 Pseudobdellovibrionaceae bacterium
GGCGAGCAAATCCCGATGCGCAGTACGTTCTCGGTGTAATCGCTTTCGTCATCGTTGGTGACGGCGAAGAATATCTTGTCCGGACTCCATACGGGCTTGGCTGGAAGCTTGAGTTCCGTGCCGGAGCGAAGCGAAATCAATTTATAGGCTCCGCCTTCGTAATAAGTTTCTCGAAGGAGCACGAGATCGCGTTTGGGTTCATATTCTTCGATACTCGTACGGATGTAAGTGAGACCGGGGGTGAGGTCATCCTTGCGGCTCAAGGCGGGGCTGCCGTTTTTCAATTGAATGATGAGCATGCCCTTGTCTCTTTTGAAAACGGTCGGATGTCGCTTCAACAAATCAGCGTCCGTTGCAGAGGACGGGAGACAAAAGAGAGTGGGCGCGAAGAGAGCGGCGAGAAGGCCAGCGAAGATGCGCGAAGGGATATTCATGAGGGTACTGCTCCTTTTGGGGGGTGCCAGGTGCGACCGGCTTTTTCGAGCGCGATGGCGGCACCGATCGTGAGATGATCGCAACCTCGGGCGCCGACGATCTGCACGCCGAGAGGTAAGCCGTGGATGTTGAAATGCATCGGTGCGACCGTGACCGGCGTTTCCAAGACATTGAAGATCGCGGTCATCGCGAAATCCAGTGGACGAAGCAAGGTGGACCCAAGCTTGGGTGCCGGCCGCGGGTGCGGTGGAAGCAAAAGAATACCGTCTTCTCCGAGTGTTGTCTCGAGCTCCAAGAGCAAGCGATGCCCCTCGGCAACGAGTCTTCGGGCTCGTGAGCCGCGTGGGGCGATGAGATCGGCGGCGCAAATGAATAGACTCGGCATCGTGTAATTGGCGTGACCGCGCGCCCGCGCGAGTAATTCGCGCGGGACATTGGGTGCGCGTTCTCCGCCACCGAGGATGATGGGGAGGTCGAAGCCGTCGACTGTTTTCATGAGCGCGGCCCAGACATCGAAGGCGTCTCGAAGTGCGTCGCTTTTAAATTCATCGATGCGAGCTCCGAGGTCGGCGAAGGTTTCGGCCGCGAGTTTCACTGCTTGTGTGACATCGGAATCCGTTCCTGGAATCCACTTCATGCTCGGGCTCGGCATGAGAAAAACCTTTTTGTTTTTCCAAAATTCACCGGGTCGATCGAAGCCGCTCGCGGCATTCCGGCGGAGGCGCTCGATATAGCCGGTTTTTCCGGTTTCCCGGTCGAGGCCGTCTTCGCCCCAGATGGTTTCTAGAACAGGCCAAAGATCCACGGCGCGCCGAGTGAGCGGGCCTTGAGTGGTGAAGGGGTAGGCCGCGCCTTGATAACGTTCGCGTGTGGAGCGATACAACGGAAAGTGTCCCGTGAGCGGGACGACGCGGTTGGTGGGCTTATGCCCGAAGACGCCGCAAAACGAGGCCGGCATGCGGATCGAGCCTCCGACGTCGGAACCAAGGCCCATGGGGCTTGCGCCCGCGCCGATGATCGCGCCTTCGCCACCGCTGGAACCTCCCGCCGTACGTGTCGGGTCATATGGGTTGCGGGTGGCTCCGTAGATGAGATTGTCGCACTCAAACCACATCGCCCACTCGGAGATATTGGTGGTACCGATCGGGATCGCTCCGGCGGCGCGCATGCGGCTGACGCTGGTGGCGTCTTCCGTCGCTATGCTGCCTTTGCGAAGCAGTGAGCCTTGCGTGTTGGGTGCACCTTCGAGATCGATGGTTTCTTTCACCGTGAACGGAACGCCAAGGAATTTCAAATGGCGCGCGTCCGGATCTTTCGCAAGCCGCTGATCGAGGAGGCGTGCCTCTTCCAGAGCGCGGTCGTAGCGCTCGGCGACGATCGCGTTGATGGCGCCGTTCATTGCTTGCGCGCGAACGATGTGTGTTTGCACCGATTCAACGGCCGTGATCGCGCCGGAGCGAACGCGTTCCGCTATCTCCTGCGCGCTTAACTTCAGTAATTCGTTCATGCGTGCCTCGGGCTCTCGGAGATGAATTCGGAGCTGAATCTTGTCCATGAATTCTGTCCATGGCCGTTGTCGCGTGGTGTTTGTCACCGTCTCTATTTCATCGTGCTCAATGGAGAGGGGTCAAGGCTTCGGTCGAGTGGTCGGTGCGGAGCAGCTCGATCTTGAATGGCTGCGGCACAGGGCGAAGGTCTGTGTGCGCGGGCTTTTTTGCAGCACTCGACGTCAGCAAGTCAAGAGAAGCGAGACTCCACCCGAAGAAGAAATGACGACCGAAGTTTGTCCGAAGATTTCGACCGAAGATTTCGAAGGAGCAGCACATGTCACTGCGTCGCAAGAATTGGATTTCACTGATCGCTCTGGCGTCTCTCGTCGCATGTACGACACCACCAGCGACGCAATCGAAGGGAACGGTCACGCCGACTCCGGCCCAACAGGCGGCGATCGATTGTGGAATCGACCCGTTCTTCCTCGATGAGAACGTCAAAGTTTCGTCCTTCTCGCGTGGTCCTGCCAAGGCGGGCATGTGCGAAGAGCTGTTTAAACTCACGGTCGGTGCGCGAATCCGCAATTTGACTGAAGAAGAGGGCCTCGCTCTCACCAAGCAAATTTGGGATAAGGAACGCCTTCGGATGGAGTGGGCGATCGGCGATAGCGATGCGTTCTGGGGCACGCTCATGGGCAAGGAAAAGCTCGAAGCGGCATTGGAGAAGGGAATCAGTCCGATTGAAGTGTATGGAGAAATGACGGCGCGAAACTGGTGGGCGGGTGTGAATCGGGTCAACCAGATCCCGATCGGCAAGTTCAAACTGAATCCGGAAATCGTCTCCGATACGAATATCGAAGTCGTTCGTGGCAACAACTTACTCACGCGTTTTGAACTTTTTGATCCGATGACGGCGGAAGAAGGAAAAACACGCAGTAAGCTCTTCAAGTTCTTTAACGACAAGATCAAGGACCTGAACCGCACGTATCAAATTGCAGGAGGCCGTTATCGTCGCCGCCGTCTGATGCACAACTACTTGGCCAAGGCGATGTCGGAAGAAGAGTTTCAGGTACTCAAGAAAGACAAAGACGTCCACGGCATCGAGTTTTGGGAAGCGCCCTACAGCCGCCCGGGTAAGCGTTTTGGTTTGGTCCGCTATCCTCCGGTCGAAGTCACCAATAAGAAATTCGAAGAGCTGATGGAGCGAACCAATCAAGATATCGAAGAGATGCGCTCAGGCCGGAGTACAAAAGACCCGATTGCCGTCGCCGCCGAATTTCAGCGCGCGTTTGTCGCTCTTCATCCCATGACCAATGGCAACGGACGTACGAGCCGTATTCTGATGAACCGAATTCTCCGTGA
>JAMPXM010000303.1 GCA_023701225.1 Pseudobdellovibrionaceae bacterium
AAGATCAGTTGGCGGATATCGCCCGTGAAATCGGTGTCGATATACATCTGCGTTTGGGACGAGGAGAGCGCCTGACGGGCGGTTTGCAAAAACCCAGAATTCTCGCCTCGACATTTGAGGCCGTGCTCGGGGCGGTTTTTCTCGATCAAGGGTACCCGGCGGCCCGCGCCGTGGTGGCGCGCCTCTTCGAACCGCGCTTCGCGCCTTTTGAAAATGGTGTGGCGGATTTCGCGCGCGATTATAAAACGCGGTTGCAGGAACTGGCGCAAGAGAAGTTCCGCCTGACGCCAACCTATCACGTCGAGCGTGAGGAAGGCCCGGACCATGCCAAGATTTTCGAAATCTCGGTTCGATTGAACGGTCAAGTTCTTGCCGTGGGCCAAGGGCGAAGCAAGAAGAACGCAGACCAAGAGGCGGCGCGTTTGGCTCTCGAAACTTTCAAGGCTGCCGAGACCTCGACCGAATCCGAGACTGAGTCCGAGCTTGAATCTGCGGTCGAATCTACGATTGAATCTGCGAGTGAGACGACGCCGGTAACAGCCGACGGCGAAGCGGCCCATGCGGGGGCAGTCGCGCGGGACAGTGAATCCATTGACAATCAGGAGGCGCCCGAATGAGCGCGAAGAAATCCCAATCAGGCTACCGGGCGGGCTTTGTCGCTCTGGTCGGCGAACCCAATGCAGGAAAAAGTACGCTGACCAATCTTTTGGTCGGAGAAACTGTTTCCATCGTCACTCCAAAGCCGCAGACAACACGCACAAGAGTGACTGGAATATTAAGCGATGCGGATTCGCAGCTGGTCTTCGTCGATTCGCCAGGTCTCATCAAGAGCACGTCTGGTTTGAATACCTTCCTGCAAGACGAAGCCCGCGACGTGATCTCCTCGGCCGATGTCGTCATCGCTCTGCTCTCGGCTGATGGATCGGAAGGTTTCGCCAAGGAATTGCTGACTTTGTTGCGTGAGGAAGGAAAGCCATTCATCGCCATCGTCAACAAAGCGGATCTTCTCAAAGGCACGGCGACGCCGAAGTTTTTCAAATATCTGATCGAAGAGAAGATCCCGTTCTTTTCGGTTTCGGCACTCAAACGCCCGAAAGAGGCGCGGGCCGAAGTGATCGCGGCTGTACGTCCGCTTCTTCCGGAGTCGGTCGCGCCGTTGTATGATGACGAGATCTATACGACACAGACTTTGCGCGAAATGGCCGGCGAAGCCGTTCGCGAAGCGTGTTTTTTGAATCTCAAGCAGGAAATCCCCTACGGGCTTGCCGTGCGGATTCGGGAGTTTAAGGAAAATTCCGGTCCAGTGGTCAAGATCGCCGCCGAGATCATTGTTGAAAAAGACAACCATAAGGGCATCGTGATCGGCGCCAAGGGCGCGATGATGAAGAAGATCGGCACCGAGGCGCGCGCGCGGATTGAGGCGATCCTCGGTCGTCAGGCGTATTTGGAATTGCATGTCGTCGTGAAACCGAACTGGTTCAAGAACAAGAAGTTGATGGAGGAGTTGGGTTATGTCATTAAGGAATGAAACCCGGATCGCCATCATCGGCCGTCCCAATGTCGGCAAGTCGACGCTCTTCAATATGTTGACGGAAACGCGCAAGGCGGTCGTCAAGGATCAGCCAGGCGTGACGCGTGATATTCAGATCGAGCCGGCCGAGATTTGGGGCACCAAGTTCGATCTTATCGATACGGGCGGTCTCACCGAAGCGACCGATACGTTTTCGCAAATGATCCACGAGCAGGTGGTCGACTTCTTGAAGTCGGTCGACTTGCTCATTGTCGTGATGGACGGGCGAGCGGGACTCATCCCCGAAGACCGCGATGTGATCCGGATCGCGAAAGAGACGGGGAAGCCTTTCGTTTTGGTCGTGAACAAAGTCGACAGCGTCACCGGCATTGATGCGATCGCGGCTGAGTTCTACGAATTCGGGCGAGACGTGCTGACCGCTTCGTTCGAGCGTCGTTTGGGCGTTTCTGAATTGTGCGAGTGGATCGTCGCCCACGTCAAAAAAGAGGTCAATACGGTTCGCGAGGGATTGACTCTCGCCATTGTCGGTAAGCCCAACGTTGGCAAAAGTTCGCTCACGAATCGCTTGCTTGGTGAGAATCGACAGCTCGTGAGCGACATCGCTGGCACCACTGTCGATGCCGTCGATACGCAGTTGATTCGCAACGACAAGAAATACATTCTGATCGATACCGCTGGTCTTCGGAAGCAGGCCAAGCGTGAGGAAGACGTTGAGATCATCTCGGCCTTCAAATCGATAGACGCCATTCGGCGCGCGGACATCGTGCTTTTGATGGTCGATGGTTCCGAGGGACCATCGACACAGGATGCGAAGATTCTGGAGGAGATTCTCAAGCGTCACAAGGGCGTGATCTTGGTTGCCAATAAGATCGACGTTGGAGAGAGGCAGATTCCGATGTTTCGTCAGTGGTTCAAGGAGCGTGCGACCGATGAGTTGCACTTCTTTGAGACCATTCCGATGGCATTCATCAGCGCTAAGACTGGGCGCGGGCTTCCGGAGCTGTTCACGTTGATCGACGAGATCGAACGGAAACTCAATGCCGAGATCCCGACAGGCGAGCTCAATGATTTCTTCATGTCGGTGATTCGACAGGCGCCGGCACCCGTTTACGGAACCAAGGACGTGAAGTTTTACTACCTCACGCAGACGCATCAAGTACCGCCTTCATTCATCGCGTTTGCCAATCACCCTGACGGCGTCACGCCAGGATATCGCCGCTTCTTGTCCAAACGCTTGGCGGAGAAGTTCGATTTGGTCGGCGTGCCGATCCGGATTTTCGTTATGAAAAGCCGGAAAGGGAGCAACGGTTGAGTCCAATGCAGTCCGGTGGCCGCAAGCGCAGTCTCTGGGGGACCCGTTTCGGGTTCTATCTTGCAGCGATCGGTTCCGCGTTCGGCCTCGGCAACCTGTGGCGCTTCCCCTATGTCGCGGTTGAAAACGGCGGCGGCGCTTTTGTGCTCATTTACACGCTCTTTGCTGCGCTGATCGGGCTTCCGCTTTTGATCGGCGAACTCATGCTCGGTAAACTCACGCGCAAGTCGGCAATCGGCGCCATGAAGATGGTCGCCTACGAACCGCGCATCGCCGATCAGGCTCAGCCTTGGTTGGGGCGGCGAGTTTGGCCTCGGCACGGATGGGTTTGGCTCGGGCGCTTAGCGGTTTTCGCCTCGTTGCTCGTGCTCTCTTACTACGCGGTGATCAGCGGTTGGGTGCTGCAC
>JAMPXM010000044.1 GCA_023701225.1 Pseudobdellovibrionaceae bacterium
GGGTAAGTACGTTGACATTAAGGATACCGTCCGTGGATTTCGTGAAATCCTCGATGGCAAACACGATGATCTTCCGGAACAAGCCTTCTACATGGTCGGCACGATCGAAGACGCGATTGAAAAAGCGAAGAGGCTTTGATGTTTACGCTGAACCTGGTCACACCTGAGAAGAAGCTTGTCGCCGGCGCGGAGATCGAAGAAGTTTTCGTTCCCGCGTTTCGTGGCGAGCTCAATATTCTGCCGGGACACGCGCCGTTGATGACGACGCTGTCGACCGGTGTTTTGCGATACCGGTTCAAGGGCGAGACTGTCGTGCATCCGGTGGCAATCAGTTGGGGTTACTGCCAAGTGAGCCCCACAGGCGTGAACATTTTGGCGGAAACTGCTGAGCGTCCTGAGGAGATTGACCTCGACCGCGTGAAGATCGCACTGACGAAAGCGAGCGAGCGTCTCGCGTCTGTGGATTTGAATGAAGCGGATTTGGCGAAATTCCAAAACAAGGTTGGCCGCGCACAGGTTCGTCAGGAAGTCGCGTCCTCCGGTCCGAAGTCCACCCACTGATTATTGATGAAGACTCGCGCGCAGGACGGCTGGAGATATGTTCCGGACGACTGGGAAGCGCGCGAGCGCTTGTCTTATCTTTCTAGCTCTTCCCTTTTGGGACTTGAGTTTAGCTGGGCCATCGAAAAGGTCCCTCATTCCACCAGCGCCCTGGTCCGAGCGGAGGCGCGCGTTCAGATTCCATTCCGGCGTGAACAACGTCTTTCGTGGAAAACGCGGTTCTCGGCCGAGGCACAAGGTCCGATTGGTTTTGAGTTTCTGGAAGAAACCAATGAAGTGACCGGCTCCAAGCGGATGTGGCGCGCTGAGGGCGATCGGATCTTGCTGTTAGAAAATAAAGTAGAAACACCCATCGCGCCTCCGTCGACTCGGACAGTATTCAACGCATTTCAAATCCCGGCGTTTTTCCGTTCCATGGCGCCACCGTTTTCGACCGATCCTCTGATATTAATTATTTCTAAGCGCGTGCAGGTATTGCGTGCCACGGGTGACGGGAGGGTCGGGTCATTCAACAAGCTGAAAATGGAAACAGCGAACCTGAGCGGAAATTTAGACAACGTGAATTGGTCCGAGTCAAAGTCCGGTGTGCTGGTTCTCGATGCACAGTTTGGTGTGGTCCGCGAAGTGCGTATACATGTGCCGCTTCTCGGTCAGGTGAGTGCGAAGCTCGACAAGCACGAGATTTTCGACTCGTAATCCGCCATCAATTTTCTGGTTGTGATTCAGGGTCGCCGGCTTCCTTTTTGGATTCTGGCTCGGTCTGCGCGGGTTGGCGATCTTTGGATCTTCCGTTGCTTTGAGCCACTAAAATCGGCGTGGGCGGCACCCTGTCAAACAAGTATTGCGCCGTGATTTTGCCTAACTCCGGATGGCGAAAGTGGACATCGATGACCTTCTGAAAGGCTGACGGGTCTTTCAATAAGTTGGAAGTTTCGCTGTTCACGACGATGGTTCGAGACGCGTTGTCCGCATCCATTTGATTGGCATACTTCGCGGACTGGGTTCCGCCGATGTGCATGACCGCGACAGCGTCGGGGTTGGAGCGCAGCACACGATTGATATCGAAGTTTTTCGAGTTGGTGAGCCGATAAAAGCGCGCGCTGCGCTCGCTGAGTTGGTTTTTTAGCGATCTATAAAAGCTTTCCGTGGAAGCAAAAACGAAAATAGGGCGCTCTGGATCTTGCAGCACTTCTTTTTTGTTCATTTGGCTCGAGGCTTTAGCGAATTGCCGGTGCAAGGTATCCAGTGCCAAGCGGTGCAAGTCTTCGTTTTTCATTACCGCCTGCAAGACCTCGGTGGTCGGCCTTTCAATGCCCGTCGGTGGTGCAACTTTCCGCTTGGCGCGTAAAATTCGGTGCAGGCTTTCGTTCAGGCGAGCTTGGGAGATTCGTCCCGTTTTGACGGCTTTGAGAACAGCCTCAATTGCTCGAGTTTGAAGCTTTCGGTTCCAAGCGACCATGACGAGATCCGCGCCAGCCTCGATGGCGCGCAAAGCCCGTTCGGCCGGATCTTTCACGACGAACGCGCCCGCCATTTCGATGTCGTCGGTTATGACCAATCCATTGAACTTGAGTTTTTCGCGGAGCAACTGGGTCACGATTGGCTTCGAAAAAGTTGCCGGCATGCCGGAAGGATCCACTTTCGGATAGGCGATGTGCGCGAGCATGACCGCAGAATTAGGCAATTCGCGAAATCCTTCTGAAAACGGCACCAAATCAATTTTGGTGAGTGAATCCAGACTCACGTTTTTGAGAGGAGTCGATTTGTGAGTGTCCGCGACTCCGCCGTGTCCGGGGAAGTGTTTCGCAGTCGGCAGCACTCCGACCGCATCGAGACCGGCGGAAAACTGCGTGCCCATGGCGGCAACGACCATCGGGTCTTTCCCATATGAGCGCGTGCCAACGAACGGGTCCGTGCGTGGATCCGCGACATCCAAGACTGGCGCCAGATTCATGTTAAAACCCAAGGTTTTCAAAAGTCGTCCGGTGTGCACGCCCGCCTCGTAGACGAGCTCTGGACTGCCGGCTTCCCCGAGCGCGAGCGCACTCGGGAGCGGAGGAGACGTGCGAATGCGGATTACGCTACCGCCCTCCTGATCAACGGCAATCAGTAACGGCACACCGGAGGCCTTGAGCGCTTCCTTTTGAGCATTGAAGTTGAGTTCGATGAGCTGGCGCGCGCTTTTGATATTGCGGCCGAAGATGATGATCGCGCCTGGCCGATGGGTACGAATGGTATGCGCTAGGCCTCGCGATAAATCAGTTCCCATGAAGCCGAAAATGAAGAGCTGTCCGACTTTTGCGCGCAAGGGGGCGTTGGCCAGCCATTCGGCATCTGCCGGCGCGAGTGGCTCCGCGAGCGATTCACTCTGGCCCTTTGTCGAGGGCGAATCTTGTGGCGCGGCGAAGCTTTCGGCGGAAACGACGAAAGCGGTGGATGCGACAATGAAGGTTCGCGCCAACCGGCGAAAGAGATCTCCCATGTGGGTCTCTTTAGCGTAGCACGATCAGCAGAGCTTTTTTAAGTACAGAAGCTCTTCATAGATGTTTGGCCAGGAGATGTTGTTCAGTCTCACAATCAAACGGTTGTCCGGAGTGAGACTGAATTTTTTGTTCTCAAGTTGAGCCAAGCGCACGACTTTTTCAGGAGGCAATGGTGTCTTTTCTGTGAATGCCAGCGAGATGGTTTTTGTTCCTGAACTTAGGTCACGGATGCCGAGCTCACGGCAATGATGGCGGATCAGCATTAAACCCATAAGATTGAGCGTCTGATCGGGCAACTTGCCGAATTGATCGCGGAGTTCGTCTTCGATACGATCCATATCATCGGGCTGCGTGATTTCAGCCATCGCCTTGTAGTAGGAAAGCCGGATGCGTATGTCGGGAATATACTCGTCGGGAATAAATGCCGGGATACGAACGTTGATGTCCGGTTCCACGGCATGGTCTACGGGCTCGCCCTTCACTTCATGGATCGCTTCTTCGAGCAATTCGAGGTAGAGCTCGTAACCGACGGAATCGATGTGGCCGCTTTGATCTTCACCGAGAAGATTGCCGGCACCTCGGAGCTCGAGATCGTGATGTGCGATCTTCATACCGCTACCGAGAGCGGTGTTCTCCTGGATGACTTTTAAGCGCTCTTGAGCGTCGGCGTCCAAACGTTTATTCGGAGGAATGATCAAATAACAATACGCCCGCTCCTTGCTTCGCCCGACTCGACCCCGCAGTTGGTACAATTGGCTGAGGCCGAACATGTGCGCGTCGTCGATAAACATCGTGTTTGCGCGCGGATTGTCGATTCCGCTTTCGATGATCGTCGTGCAGACGAGAACATCGATCTCATGGTTGAAGAAAGACACCATGGTCTTTTCAAGGTCTTCTTCTTCCATTTGGCCATGGCCGATCTTGAGACGTGCTTCTGGCACAAGGCGACGAATTTCGTCGGCCGTCGCGTAGATGCTCTGGACTCGGTTGTGCAGAAAGAACACTTGGCCGCCGCGATGAATTTCGGACAAGATCGCTTTGCGAATCGTGTCCTCATCGTACTTGCAAACAAACGTACGTGTCGGCAGGCGATCGACGGGCGGCGTGTTGATGATGCTCAAGTCTCGCATGCCAACCAAACTCATATTGAGCGTGCGTGGAATCGGTGTCGCGGACAAAGTGAGCGTGTCGATTGCGGCCCGCATTTTCTTGATGCGTTCCTTGTGCGTGACTCCGAATTTCTGTTCCTCATCGACGATCATCATGCCTAAGTTTTTAAACTGAACATCTTTGCTCAGCAGGCGGTGCGTGCCGATGCAGATATCGACTTGTCCGTCTTTGATTTCCTGTAACGTTTTTTTCACTTCCGCCGGAGGCACGAAGCGATTGAGCGCGCGAATTTTTAGAGGCCAATTTCGGAAACGTTTCTGGAAGGTTTCAAGATGCTGAAAGGTCAGGACAGTTGTCGGCGCCAGCACGGCGACCTGCTGGCCGCTTTGAACCGCCATGAAGGCGGCCCGCATCGCGACTTCGGTTTTTCCGAAACCCACGTCGCCGCAGACGAGTCGATCCATCGGACGCTCGGCAAGGAGGTCTTTCTCGATATCGGAAACCGCACGCAACTGGTCGTCGGTTTCATCATACGGGAAGAACGCCTCGAATTTATGAAACTCTTCGGCGTCTCCGGACCAGGGAGAGCGCGTGACTTGACTTCGTTTGGCGTAAAGCGCGAGCAGTTCACTGGCTAATTCGCGCAAGTGATGGCGAACTTTTATTTTCGTCTTCTGCCATTGCGTGCCGCCCAGCTTATCGATGACGCCGGCCGCGTTTGGGCCGGAGTATTTGGAAATTTGCGCGATCCGATAGATCGGCAGATACAGCTTATCGCCGTCTTTGTAAGAGAGCTGGATGAACTCGGCAGGGACGCCCTGGATGGGCATCACTTTTAAGCCTTCGTAGATTCCGATCCCATGGAGCACGTGAACGATGGCGTCTCCCGGCTTGAGATCGCCGAAGCTCAGGCTATGAGTTCTCTGTTCAAGAGTGCCCTGCGCTTTGTATTCGCGTCGGCGGCGCTTTTGCCCGAAAAAATCGTCGTCGCGCAAGAAGATGAGATTTTCATCTGCGATCCGGATGCTGTCGGCGATCGAGCGAGGAATCAAGTGAATCGCGTGACGGTCGGCGCGCTGATGTTCGCGCCAGGTGCTCCAAGCATAGTCATTCTCGGCGACAATATCGGGGCGTAATCCGGTTTTTTCAAAGATCGCCTTGAGGCGCTGACACTGCGTGGTCGTGCCGGCGGCGACAAATACAAACTGGCCTTCTTCACGCCACTGTTCGACCTTTCCGGCCAATTCAGCCGTCGTATCGGCGGCCGTCGTGGAGGGCGGAAAGCGCAGTTCGCTGGTCGAATACGGGAAACGGGCTTCCTCAGACTCTTCCGACGGACGATCGAGAATGGTGATCTTGGAGAGACTGATCCTGGGTTCGATCACATCCAATGCCAGATCGTCGAGCGACTGATACAGGCTGGAGATGTCAGGACGTAACGGATGCGTCGCGGAGTCCGCGAAATCTTTCTTGAGTGTCTCAAACAGCGTATCGGCTTCGCGCGCGATATCCAGCGGGTTGACCTGCCACAAGAGCGGCGTGCCCTCAAAAAAATCCAAAGGCGAGGCAGGCTGCTCGTAAAAATCACCGAGCAAAAAGTCGACTCCGGGAAACACGTGACCCTGCACCAAGGAATGCAGGATCAAGTCGCGCTCCACTGAGTCGATGTTACGTCCGGTGGCGGATTCGCTATAACGGCGAGCAGTTCTCTGGCGGGTGATGTCGTTATAAAGAACTTCACGAGGAGGGATCAGTGTGAAGCTTTGTACCTGACCTTCCGAGCGCTGCGTTTCGGGATTGAAGAAGCGCATCGAATCGATGGTGTCACCAAAGAGTTCAATGCGGACGGGTAACACGTGTGCCGGTGAGAAAATATCGACGATGCCGCCACGGATCGCGAAAGTCCCTTCATCTTCCACGACAGGCGCGGACTGAAATCCAAGGTCGTTCAGATGCCGAGCGAGGTCGGAGGGCAGGTCGTCGTTGACCTTATATACCGCTGTATTTCGCAGGAGGCTGTCGACCGGCATCGTTTTCTGTAAAACGGCCTCGATGGGCGCCACAAACAGGTGCCGGGGCTCGGCGCGTCGCGCGTCGTTCAGCCACCGGACCCGGCCGCCGAGTACCCGGGTGTTCGGATAGAGGCCCGAATAGGGCGAGACATCGAACGCCGGCAAAATGGAGATGTGGATTTCGGGATCGAAAAAACGGACCTGCTCCGAGAAGGCAACTGCGTCCTTGGCCGTTGGGACTAAAATCAATTGTGGGACGTGTGTGAAGGCGGACTCTGTCGCCTGGCTGAGAAACAGGGCCAACGCCAGAGTCGAATCGGTTCCGACGACTTCAATGACATTTTGCTTTCGTTTCAGTGCCCGCTCGAGAACACTCTCGAAATGCAGGCGAAGCGGTTCTAAGTTCATATGTCCATCACCGGGGTGAATCGAAGTGATAAACGCTGCGCATCAGGCGGTCCATCTGTTTTTTCGAATCATCCCTGATTCCATTCATATGACTTGGCATCTGCCATCCTGCGTCTGTATAAAAAGAAGGTTATAAAAACCTCGTCCCCATCGCATTAACCATCATGCTAACCGCGTCAGCTGCGTTGACGGAGGACAGATGAATGCCCTCTTTGCCGTAATCCTCCTCGCGATCATCATCATCACGTTCGGGGTCTTCCTGCTCGTTGTCTCCGGTCGATTAGGTCCGAAGCGGCAGCACAGTGCAGTGAAAGACATGCCGTATGAAAGCGGTCTGCCAGGAACGGACACCAAAGACACCAAAGTCTCGGTGAAGTTTTACCTAACCGCCATTTTGTTCATCATTTTCGATATTGAAATTGTCTTCATGTATCCCTGGGCCGTTACGTATCTTGACTCCGTCAAGGCGGGAGCAGGCATCTATCTACTAGGCGCGATGGGTGTTTTTATTCTGTTGTTCGTTATCGGTCTGATCTGGGAAATCAAATCCAAAGCATTGGAGTGGGACTGATCCATGGGTGTCGACGCTTTCGAGACCACAATTAACGTAGCAAAAATGTTCGTCATCTTTTTGATGATGGTTCAGGCCGTACCGGTTTTGGTGTGGTTGGAGCGACGCGGCTCCGCGTTTATCCAGAATCGTTTCGGCCCCAACCGGGTCGGCCCTTTGGGCTTGATGCAATTATTGGCTGACGCCGTGAAGTTTCTGTTCAAAGAGGAATTCTTGCCTAAGAAGGCCGTGGCCTTCTTATATTATGCGGCGCCAGTGATTGCCCTGGTCCCGGGTGCATTGGCATTGGCATCCATTCCGCTCGGTCCCCCTATTGAAGTGGCCGCATTTGAAATGTTGGGTCGCCAAATGGGACCATATGTTTTCAAATTGCAGGGCTACGATATTGGGATCGGCATCGTCTTCATTTTGGGCGTTTCCTCGTTAGGCGCCTATGGTTTGCTGATGGCGGGTTGGGGTTCGGCCAGCAAATACTCGTTGCTTGGCGCCCTCCGGGCCAGCGCGCAAATGATCAGTTATGAACTTGCCCTCAGCCTGTCGCTGGTCGGAATTTTGCTCGTGTACGGCACGTTCAATTTTTACGAAATCATCGCGCAACAGCAGGGTCCTCTGCGGTTCATGTTCTGGGGCAAGGAAAACGTCATTTCGTGGCTTCCGAATTGGGGCGTCTTCTTTAACCCGGTCGGCATGATTTTGTTCGCCGCCAGCACGTTTGCCGAGGCGAATCGCCTGCCTTTCGATTTGCCTGAAGCGGAAGGTGAGTTGGTCGCCGGTTTTCATACCGAATACGGCGGCTTTAAGATGCTGATGTTCTTCATCGGTGAATATGGCCACATGATTGTCGCCAGCGCTCTTTTGGCGACGTTTTACTTCGGCGGCTACGGTATTCCATTCGTGTCTCCGGCCAATATCGAGACCTTCTTTCATGCCCAAGGCTTCGGCTTGACTGCAGCCAGCGCGTTGACGGCGCTCGTGAGCCACTTGGCTTTGTTGGTGAAAGTCGCGTTGTTCTTATGGGTCTTTATCTGGGTCCGCTGGACGCTTCCGCGGTTCCGTTACGATCAATTGATGGATCTGGGTTGGAAGTCGATGCTTCCATGGGCGCTCGCCAACGTGGTCGTGACCGCTGTTTGGTTGTTGGTCGCCAATACTAAGTAAGGGCGGTGAAGTGATGTTGGAACTTGCGGATTACACGTTCTACTTTCTCGCGGCTCTGGTTCTGATCAGTGGCATCGCCGTGATCACCGCGCAAAATCCGATTTTTTCTGCCCTGTGGCTGGCTTTGACGATGATCGGTGTCGCCGGGATTTTCGTGAGTTTGGATGCTTGGTTCGTTGCCGGAGTCCAATTGATCGTCTATGCCGGCGCGGTGATGGTCCTCTTTGTCATGGTCATCATGCTGTTCGATCTGCGACACGAAATTCATGCTTTCTCCCGCGGTATCCTTTCCGGATTTTTAAAGTTGGCATCGGCGGGCATCGTGCTGGGCTTGATCGTCGGCACGGTTTACCGGTCCGCGGAGACCGTCTTCGCCCCGCCACCGGTCGAAACAGACAAAATGGCGGACGTCACCAAGGCATTGGCGAACACGCTTTTCACGAAATACATTTTCAGCTTTGAAGTCATCGGAGTTTTGTTGCTCGTGATCGCGATTGGCGCGGTTACGCTTTCGCGTATTCGGGGAGGCACACATGCCAGCCATGACTGAGGCGCTTCTCAAGGTCAGCCTGAATCATTACTTGGTTCTTTCCGCGATCCTTTTCACGCTCGGAATGTTGGGCGTGCTTTTGCGTAAGAACGTGATCGTGATCCTGATGTCGATTGAGCTCATGCTCAACGCCGTCAACATCACGTTCATCGCGTTCAGTCGCTACTCCGGAAACATCGATGGTCAAGTCATGGTTTTCTTTGTCATGACCATCGCTGCTGCCGAAGCGGCAGTTGGCTTGGCGTTGGCGGTTCTGATTTTCAAGCGCTTCAAAGAAGTGAACATTCGATACTTCGAGCATCTGAGAGGTTGAGACGATGGGAAGCACGGGTCATCATCACCACGAATCGGCTCCGGTCAACCTGACCAAGTCCAACCTGATGTTCGTCGCGCTCTCCGCTCTTTTGCTGGGCGGGATCGGCTACAGCTTGCGCGGCGCCACGGCCGTCGATGGACTGTTCGCCACTCTTTTGCTGGCGCCGCTTTTCGGATTTTTGTTCAACGGTTTGCGGTTTCGTTCACCGAACGCGATGCTCTCGGGTACAGTCGCGACGCTGGCGGCGTTTGTTTCATTCGTGTGTTCGGTTCTCTTGGTTGTGAAGATGTCGGGCGCGGGTGGCGCGCCGCTTTCCGCTCAGTTCTTCGACTGGATGGTCGTTGGCGACCTGAGTGTCTCTGCCGGCTTCTTGGTCGACAAAATCAGCGCGATCATGATTCTCGTGATCACGGGTGTGGGAACGCTGATTCACTTGTTCTCGGTCGGATACATGTCGCATGACGAACGGCCGTCGAAATATTTCGCGTATTTGAATTTGTTTTTGTTCAACATGCTTTTGCTCGTGCTCGGCGACAACCTCTTGGTGATGTTCGTCGGCTGGGAAGGCGTTGGACTTTGCTCCTACTTGCTCATCGGGTTCTGGTTCAGTGACTCCGAAAAAGCGGCGGCAGGGATGAAGGCCTTCATCACCAATCGCATCGGCGACGCCGGGTTCTTGCTCGGTATATTCACGCTCTTTTTCCTGTTCGGTACGGTCAACTTTTCCGAGATCAACATGCGTGCCGTTCAGTTTGGAATCGAATCCGGCTGGGCGGGCCCCATGACGTTGGCGTGCTTGTTCTTGTTCATCGGCGCGACGGGCAAGTCCGCGCAAATTCCGCTATATGTCTGGTTGCCCGACGCGATGGCAGGCCCGACACCGGTATCGGCGTTGATCCATGCCGCGACAATGGTGACGGCGGGCGTATACATGATCGTACGCTTGAACCCCTTATTCCTTGCTGCGCCTAATGTTTTGCATGTCGTCGCGGTTGTGGGTGGAGTGACGGCTGTGATGGCCGCATCGATCGGCTTAACACAGTGGGATATCAAGAAGGTACTGGCGTATTCGACCGTGTCCCAACTCGGATACATGTTTCTTGCGGCCGGCGTCGGTGCTTTCGGCGCGGCGATGTTTCACTTGATGACTCACGCGTTTTTTAAAGCCCTGATGTTTTTGGGTTCCGGATCCGTCATTCATGCGATGAATGGTGAACAGGACATCCGTAAGATGGGTGCCTTGCAGAAGAAGCTGCCCATCACGTATGGAACCTTTTTCCTCGGCTGGCTTGCGATCATCGGTATGCCTCCGTTTGCAGGTTTCTTTTCCAAGGACGAGATCCTTTGGTTGTCGTTTCATAGTCCCCTCGGCCACTGGTCCCTGTGGTTATTGGGCTTGATCGGCGCGGTGATGACGGCGTTCTATATGACCCGCTTGATGGCCCTGACGTTTTGGGGCAAGAGCCGAGTGCCGGCGGGTGTGAATCCGCATGAGTCGCCACTTTCGATGACGATTCCGCTCATGGTCTTGGGTCTTTTGTCCGTGATCGGCGGTTGGATCGGAATTCCGCACGTGATCGGCCATGCGCTGCATGTTCCGAACGTGCTGGAGCATTGGTTGGAGGGCGCAATTCACGGAATACCCGGCCTGCAGCCGGGCTCCGCAGCGACTGAGATCGCATTGATGGGAATTTCCGTGTCTTTGGCGGGTATCTCGGCCATCGCGGCGTTCACCTGCTATGTGCGTCGGCCGGAGTTGCCAGGTCATCTGGCGGCACGCGTGCGCGGCCTTTACGACTTGGTTTCAAACAAGTATTTCGTTGATGAGTTTTATTTTGGAAAGCTCATCAATCCTCTCGTCGAGGGCAGCCGCAACTTGTGGGCCTACGTTGATGTCAATTTCATCGATCGTGGCACATATCTGGTTTCGGACATGGTGCGCGGAGTGGGGTCCGTCGCGCGCACGGTGCAAAACGGGAATCTACAGCAATACGCTCTTTATATCGCCCTGGGCGTGGCCGCGACTCTTTTCTTGGTGATGAGGTAAGCGATGCTTTTGACGGCCGTCACTTTCTTGCCTCTGGTTTTTGCGTTGCTGATCGCTTGTGTTCCAAGCCAGCAGACACGCATGATCCGGGTGGCTTCATTGGTGTTCTCTTTGATCGTGTTCGCGGTCAGCGTGGTGTTGGTCGCGCGTTTCGATCGTTCGACGGCTGCGTTGCAATTCGCGGAGCGTTTGCCGTGGGTGCCGGAACTAGGTATTTCGTATTTTCTCGGTCTGGACGGAATTTCGCTTTGGCTCGTGGTTCTGACGACGTTCCTGACACCCGTGATTATTCTGGGTAGCTGGGAATCGATCAGCACAAAGGTCAAAGGCTTTCATGCTAGCCTTCTGATTCTTGAAACGGCGATGATCGGTTCTTTTTTGGCGATGGACGCCATTCTCTTTTACGTGTTCTTCGAGCTCTCGCTTGTGCCGATGTATTTTATGGTCGGTATTTGGGGAGGAACTCGTCGCGTGTACGCAACGCTCAAGTTCTTCATTTATACGATGCTGGGCTCACTGATGATGTTATTGGCGATCATCTATTTGATGTACGCGCATCATGACACTGTTGGTCTCTTCTCGGCCAGCCTCCTAGATTTTTATAAGTTGCAGATACCGTTCGTCGCCGGAACGTTTTTGAATCCGCAGACGTTGCTGTTCTTCGCGTTTGCGTTGGCGTTCGCGATCAAGGTTCCCATGTTTCCTCTGCATACATGGTTGCCCGACGCGCACGTTGAAGCACCCACTCCGGGTTCCGTCATTCTGGCTGGAGTTATGCTGAAAATGGGAACGTACGGATTCATGCGATTTGTGATTCCCCTCTTTCCGGAAGCCGCTGGCTATTGGGCATGGCTCTTTATTTTCCTTGGTCTGGTGGGCATCGTGTATGGCGCCTTGGTTGCGATGGTGCAGCCAGACATCAAAAAGCTCGTCGCGTATTCGTCGGTATCGCATATGGGCTACATCATCGTCGGTCTCTTCGCGATGAATGTGTACGGCGCGACCGGCGGCCTTTATCAGATGCTCAATCACGGTGTGTCGACCGGCGCGTTGTTCTTGTTGGTCGGCATGATTTACGAGCGGACCCATTCACGAGAGATCGTGAAATACGGTGGGTTGGCGAAGGCGCTGCCCATATTCACGATTTTGTTTTTGATCGTGACAATGTCTTCGATCGCAGTGCCGATGACCAATGGTTTTGTCGGCGAGTTTTTGATTCTCTTGGGCACCTTCGAAGTGTCGCGAGTTTATGGTGTGGTCGCGGTGACAGGGGTCGTGTTGGGTGCCGCGTATATGTTGTGGATGGTGAAGCGCGTTTTCTTCGGTCCTGCAGGTGAATTGGTGAAAGATGATCACCATCCTTTGGTCGATTTGAATCTGCGCGAAATTGTTGTCATGGCTCCGCTGATCGTCTTGGTATTCTGGATGGGTCTGTTTCCGAATCACTTCCTCGACTACAGCAAGGCGAGCATCGAGCATCTCATCCAGACTCGTGACGCTTATCAGTTAACGATTCACACGTCTGCCGCTCCCGGAGCGGCTTCTGGGGTGACGTCGGAAGTGGTATCAGCGGCGGAAACGGCGGAGGCCCGAAAATGAATATGCAGTTACTTCAAGACGTCGTTCTCGTATCGCCGCTGATCGCTTTGTTTGCGATGAGCTTGTTGCCAGTCATGATGAAGGTTTTCCAGGGCAACCGCGAACCGAATCCCTATGTGACTTTGTTCATCGGCTTTATCGGATTGAGCTTGGCGACCGGTTTAACGGCAGCCTTGAGCGGCGCGGATAAAACCGCTTTCAGCGGGGCCATCGTTTTTGACGGCATAACGGCTTGGATGAGCTATCTGGTGTACCTGATTACCGCGGTCGCCTTGATGTTGTCCTTCGACCATGTTGCCACAAGGGGACGTCAGTTCGCGGAATTCGTTTTCCTGATGCTGAGTTCGGTGTTGGGAATGATTATTCTCATCATGTCGAATGACCTTATTGTGACTTTCATCGGTATAGAAACGATGTCGTTGTGTCTGTACATCCTCTGCGCCATGAGCAAGGAAGATGTGTTGTCCAAAGAGGCGGCGTTTAAGTATTTCATCCTCGGCAGTTTCGCGTCGGCCATTTTTCTCTACGGTATCGCCTTTATTTACGGAACCGTGGGCAGCACGATTTTTCCGGATATTTTGGAATCCGTCGGGACATTGATTTCGACCAATACGCTCTTTGTCGTTGGTTTGGCGATGGTGACCTTGGGGTTTGCGTTCAAAGTCTCTGTCTTCCCGCTGCATGCATGGACCCCTGACGTCTATCACGGTGCGCCGACGCCAGTGACGGCTTTCATGGCAACAGCGGTCAAAGCGTCGACCTTCGTTGCGTTTCTGCGTTTGTTTGAGTCCGAGGGCTATGGCGACGCCGTGCAATTCCAAAACGTTTTGCAGTGGCTCGCGGTTTTGACGATGCTCATCGGCAACGTGGCCGCAGTGATGCAAGATAACTTCAAGCGCATGTTGGCATATTCCAGCATCGCTCACTCTGGTTACATCATGGTGGGTTTGATCGCCGCTGGCTTTGGCAACAATTTCGATGCCGGAGCGACGAGCGTCATTTTCTATCTGTTCAGTTACGCGTTGATGACGCTTGGAACATTCGCCGTCGTGGCGATGTTCGAAAAAGCCGAAAACTCAACAGTTGGAATGAACGAACTGAAGGGGATGGCGAACCGGTATCCACTTTTGAGTCTCAGCCTGACCGTTTTGTTGCTCTCGTTGGCAGGCATTCCCCCGACCCTTGGTTTTTTCGGTAAGTTCTATTTGTTCTCGGCTGCGATCGAGCAGGATATGTACTGGCTGGTTTTGTGGGGTGTGATTAACTCCGTGATCAGCGTGTATTACTACCTCCGTCCGATCGTGATGATGTACATGAGCGATGACGTTCCCGTGGAGATTGTTGGAACCAACGGAATGACCCGATTGACGGTGATCTTCACTGCCGCGCTGATCGTCGTGCTCGGCTTGATGTCTTCTCCGGTACTCAAGGCGGTGCAGCGTTCGGTGACGAATCTGTTCTGATGTGGCGGCGACCGATTAGAGGTCGACTTTACGGAGGACCTGAATTCCGGCTTTGAAGCCGATGTGTACGATACGCTCAAGAATCGCGGGGCTTAAGCTGAAGTGATCAACGAAGAACATTTCGTAATCAGTCGGATTGGGGTGGATATAGATATAATCCACTCCTGGCCGGTAATTGACGCGTTTAGCGAGAATTTCCAGAAGCTTTTCGCGGTGTTCGTCCGGTAACTGTGCCTGTCTAAAATAGCCGTCCACGGCCTGCATGATCGCGGCGATATGCTGCTGATGCTCGATGTGTTTATCGACTTTCTGCTGAATCACTTGATAGAGAGCTTGGTTGACGATCAACGGGATACCATAGTGGTGCAAGCTGCCCATTGCCGGAGTGTAATGGTAGGGCTGAAATGAGTAGCTGGCGATAACTAAGTCCGCGCCATGATCGGCGGCGACGTGGGTGGAGAGAGTGTCGCGTATTTCGCCGTCAAAAAAGAAGAGCTCTTTTCCTTTTTGATTTTTGATCGGATATGGCGCGAATACCGGTGGCAGACTCGTACTTGCCGCAACCGCGTCGCTAATGGTCGCGAAGTTGGCGTACTTTGTGGTTTTGACTTTGTAGGTTTCCGGAAAATTCCCGAAGATCACTTTGCGGCTATGATTGAGCTGAGTCGCGATAACGAAGAGTTGTACGCCCAATGAAGCAAAACGGTTGTCGGGCAAGACATGGCGGCGCATGTACTTTTCAATCCCGCGCGTCGTAAACAGCCCATTGATTTTGAAACCGTTCTTCACCAGAGCTTCCAGGCCGCCTGTCACGAGTGAGCGGCGGCGAACCACATTCGGAACAAAGCTCATGAAATTGCCGCCATTGAGGGCGAACAAATCCCGATAAGTGATTGGCTTCAGGCGAGCGACGACTTTACGACGGCGGGTAAACTTTCGCAGATCGCTCTCGCTGCCCTGTTGAAAGGCTTCGATGATCGATTCGATATCGTATCCGGCGGCAAGGAATGTTGAGACGACGGAGCCGGCACTGGAGCCGACATAGATCTTAAACGTCATGCGGTCGTCGGCGTGTTTGTATTGGACTTCCTCTGGCGTCCCGCCCGCGAACTTAAAACCCTTTTCACGCAATGCAAGGCAAACGCCAAGGTGAAATGCAGCGGCTTTAATGCCGCCTCCGCTGAGGACTAGAGCTAGTTTCTTTTTCTCACTCACACGCATTCGTTCATTGTAGCGATTTGACCAGTTAATTCCAACGCTTATGCATACTCAGCAACTTTGAGTCGGGTGGTCACGGAAGTTTTTGGAGGTTGAGTTCTGGTGAGTCAGACGATGTTCATTCAAAAACTACGTATTTCAACAAGTTAAGCGTGACTCACCACCAGTGAGTATTATTGTCA
>JAMPXM010000045.1 GCA_023701225.1 Pseudobdellovibrionaceae bacterium
CAGTACCCAGAAACTTGCGGACGCGCTCATCGAAGGCCGCGATCTCTTCTGGCGAATAGCTATTTGCCAAAGAGAGCATTGGCATCCGATGCCGCACTTTTTCAAACGCCTCCAGCGTTCCCCCCGAGACTCTTTGGGTGGGAGAATCGGGTCGAATCAATTCTGGATGGGCTTCTTCCAGGGATTGTAATTCGGCGTATAGGCGATCGTACTCCTGATCCGTGATCAAAGGGCGATCGAGTACATAGTATTGAAAGTCATGCTGACGAATCTCGCGACGAAGTTCTTCGACGCGTTTCTGGTCTCGATTCTGGTCGCGTTTTTGGACGGATGCGGACATGGCGGGATTATGAATTCGGCCGCATGGAGCGGTCAAGACCAACGCGGAGCGGAACCCCTCGGCGTCCATTGAAAGAACCGGGTCGATTGATTACGCTGGATGCTTTCCTCTGCATTCTGTTCCGGAGGCGATGCGTGATCAGTCAAGAGACGATACGGCACATAGCGAAACTGGCGCGATTGGAAGTGACGGATGCGGAGGCGAACGAATTCGCCGCGCAGCTTTCGGCTGTATTTGATCATTTCCAAGAGATCGCGCAACTGGACACAGCTGGTGTCGAGCCGATGATCACTCCTTCGGAAATTGCCCTCTACTTACGTTCTGATCAGGTCGAGCGCCAGGAAACCGTCGAGGATCTGCTGGAGAACGCGCCGGAAAAGTCAGGGCATTTATTCAAAGTACCACCCGTTGTGTGAAACGCGGAAAAGCCGAATGAGAAGGGATACGAGGTGGATTTAACTGAAGCGACGCTAGCCGAAATCCGGGATGCGGTACGCGCAAAGCGCGTGAAGGCTGTGGAAGTCGTTGCGCATTTTCAACGGCGGATCGAAACGCTCGACAACCAGCTGAATTCATTTATTACCGTCAATCCGCGCGCGATGGAGGAAGCCACTCAGATCGACGCGATCCTTGCCTCAGGTCGGGATCCGGGGCCGCTGGCGGGTGTGCCGATCGCGGTCAAAGATTTACTCTGCACCAAGAACCTGGCGACAACCGCGGCATCGAACATCTTGCGCGGCTTCGTTCCTCCTTATTCCGCGACGGTCGTAAAACGTCTGCAAGCGGCGGGTGCCGTGATTCTTGGTAAAACCAACCTGGATGAGTTCGGGATGGGTTCGTCGAATGAAAACTCGGCTTTCGGCGTTTGTCGCAATCCTTGGGCTCTGGATCATGTGCCGGGTGGCTCGAGCGGTGGCACCGCGGCCGCGGTCGCCGCACGCTTGGCTCCCGCTGGTATCGGAACGGATACCGGAGGTTCGATTCGTCAGCCGGCGAGTTTTTGTGGCCTGGTCGGCATCAAACCGACTTACGGTCGCGTGAGTCGGTTCGGCATTGTCTCCTACGCTTCCAGCCTGGATCAGGCGGGGCCTATGGCGCGAACGGCGCAAGATTGTGCGATTTTGCTGGAGACGATTGCGGGACACGATGACTGGGATGCGACAGCATCCATGCGCCCGGTTCCATCATGGTCGACGGACACAATTCCAAGTCCGAAGGGAATGCGCATCGGCGTTTTGCAAGAGGCACTGTCAGAGAAGATTGATCAGGATACGTCGACAGTGCTCAACACGGCGATTTCGACGCTTCGCCAGCTGGGCGCGGAAATCACGGAAGTCTCAATTCCGAAACTGCGTCATGCCGTATCGATCTACTACTTGCTCGCGACGAGCGAGGCCTCTAGCAACCTGGCACGCTACGACGGCGTTCGGTATGGGTATCGTTCGCGCAAGCAGACGTCGGATCTAGAAAGCTTTTATGCCGCGACTCGATCCGAAGGATTCGGAACCGAGGTGAAACGCAGAATCATGATGGGTACCTATGCGCTTTCGAGCGGCTACTACGATGCGTTTTATCTCAAAGCGAGCCAAGTGCGACGTCAGTTGCGTGACGAGTACATGGCGGCATTTGCTCAGTGTGATGTCATTCTGAGCCCGGTGACGACATCGCCCGCCTTTAAGATCGGCGCGCGAATTTCAGATCCGCTGGAGATGTATTTAAACGACATCTTCACGACGTCGGCGAACTTGGCAGGTCTTCCAGCGATTGCCGTACCGGGTGGTTTTGCAGAATCCGGCCTCCCGATCGGATTGCAATTCACGGCCAATCATTTTGACGAGCACAACTTGTTTCGTGTCGCGACGGCCTTGGAGCAGGCGCTTCCGTTGGTCAAGAAGGTGCCGCATGTCATTTGATCACTTTGATGCCGTCATTGGATTGGAAATTCACGCGCAATTGCTCACGGAGAGTAAGATCTTTTGCCGCGACTCCACGCATTTTGGCGCCGGCGATAATGAAAACATTTGTCCGGTGTGTACGGGGATGCCGGGTTCCCTTCCCGTACTGAATCGCCAGGCGGTCGAATTTTCAATCAAGACCGGCTTGGCATTGAATTGCGACATTCGCCGGCAGTCGGTGTTCGCGCGCAAGCAGTATTTCTATCCGGATTTGCCGAAGGGCTATCAGATTTCCCAATACGATCGGCCTTTGTGCGAAAACGGACATGTCGACTTTCTTGTCGATGGACAAATGCGTCGCGTGAGCATCGTCCGCGCGCATATGGAAGAGGACGCGGGCAAGTCCACGCACCATGGCGATTACAGTCTGATCAATCTCAATCGTGCCGGCATTCCCTTGTTGGAAATCGTTTCGGGGCCCGATTTGCGTTCGGCTCGCGAAGCGGCTGAATATGCTCGAGCCGTGCGTAATATTTTACGTTATCTCGGCGTGTGTGATGGGAATCTCGAGGAGGGATCGCTCCGCTGTGACGTGAACGTCAGTGTTCGCCCAAAGGGACAAAAAGAGCTGGGAACGAAGGTGGAGATCAAGAACATCAACTCGTTCCGCTTCATTGAAAAGGCGATCGAATACGAGATACATCGGCAAATCGATTGCGTTCTCAATCGCGAGGCCATTGTGCAAGAGACTCGCCTGTACGATGCGGATAAAAACCGGACATTCACGATGCGCACCAAAGAAGACGCGCATGATTATCGGTATTTTCCGGATCCAGACCTGCTGCCTCTGACAGTCGAGGAGGCATGGATCGAGCGCATGCGCGCCACACTTCCGGAACTCCCTTTGGCCATGGCCACGCGCTTTGTGCGAGATTTTCAGCTGCCAGAATACGACGCTTTCTTACTCACACAGGAGCGCGAGCTCGCCGACTATTTTGAGCGCACCAATCGAGCTTGCGGAAACCCAAAAGCGGCGTCGAATTGGGTGATGACCGAGGTCCTGCGCAATTTGAATGAGACCGGAAAAACCATTCTCGAGGTTCCTGTGCCGGCTGAACATTTGGGTCGCATGATACGCATGATCGACACGGGTGTGATTTCCGGCAAGATCGCCAAGACGGTCTTTGGAGAAATGTGGACGAGCGGTCAAGAGCCAGATGCGATCGTCAAAGACAAGGGCTTGGTTCAAATCACGGATGTGGCGTCTCTCGAGCGAGTTATAGATCAGACTCTGGCGGAAAACGCCGCCAATCTCGAGGCCTACCGTTCGGGGAAAGATAAACTTTTTGGCTTCTTTGTCGGTCAAGTCATGAAAGCCACCAAAGGGCAAGCCAGCCCCGAGGTGGTCAATGAACTCCTGAAAAAGAAAATGCAAAGGTAATATGCGCGTCGCTGCGATCGACTTGGGTACGAATACGTTTCTTTGTTTGGTAGCGGACGTCGAACGCGGCGAAATCACCCGCGTCTTGAGTGATCAGGCGCGAGTCGTTCGCTTGGGTCAGGGAGTGCACGGAACACGTCGCATACATCCCGAGGCCTTGGCGCGCGCAGACGAATGCTTGCGCGATTTTTCGCAAGAGATCGCTCGGCATGCGGGTGTGGATAAAATCGTGGCTTGCGCGACCAGCGCGGCACGTGATGCCGAAAACGGTGACGAGCTTTTAAAAATCGGACGAAAGCACGGGATCGAAATTGAAATTATTAGCGGCGAGCGTGAAGCCGAAGCCACCTATTGGGGCACTGTTGGTGGCGGCTCTGGGGATCGCGCATTGGTGGGCACGGTCGGCATCATCGACGTCGGTGGAGGATCCACAGAATTTATTGTCGGCGACGCGCAAGGGATTCGACGGCGGTTGTCGGTCGATGTCGGTAGCGTGCGAATGACGGAGCTGTTTGTGGCCAGCCATCCGGTCCGGGCCGAGGAGATGGCGGCGATGGCTCAACACATTCGCGCGAAGTTCGCGCAGATACCGCAAGCCTTCGCGCGGGAGAATGTTTCCAATTTTATCGCCGTCGCCGGCACGCCGACCACTCTCGCGGCGGTGGATCTCGGTTTGGCGTTTGAGGCGGAGATCGTGCATGGCCATCGGTTTTCCGTCGATGCACTCAAGCAATGGACGGAACGATTGGCGGGGATGACTGTCTCCGAACGGCAGCAGCTGGCGGGCATGGATTCTCGGCGCGCGGACGTGATTGTTGCAGGCGTCCTTGTTTTGCGTTTGGCAGCGGAAGCCTTTGGAGCGACGGCGTTGACTGTGAGTGTGCGTGGACTGCGATATGGATTGGCACTGCTTGCGGCGGCGTCAGGAGATTCCAAATGATGCGTTGGATTTTGTGTTTTTCGATGTTGCTGAGTGCTTGCTCCGGCCGGGAGGCGGGAGCCAAGACGTCTCGCCTAAAGACCACAGAACAAACACCGTCGCCTGAGGCCGCACGGCCGGCGAGCCCGGGATTTGCGACACGAAAAATTTCGATCGGGCGCCGCGAGATTGTCGTTGAAGTCGCTGACAACGACGAACGCCGGTCCTATGGACTGATGTTTCGGACATCTCTACCTGAAGACGATGGGATGCTTTTTATCTTCGACGACGAACAGATTCGACGTTTTTGGATGAAGAACACCCGCATTCCGCTTTCGATCGCCTACATCAATTCAAAAAAAGAGATCATCGACATTTTGAACATGCAGCCGGCCGCCGCCGGTGATCCGAACCCACCGCTCTATTCCAGTCGGGGACCTGCCACTTATGCTTTGGAAATGAATCTCGGATGGTTTGATCGAAACCAGATCAAGGTCGGCGACTCTCTGCGCTTGCATTGAATCGCGAACCCACCGCCCACGACGAGATATACGGCCGTCAGAAATTTGTCATCGCATCGCCGATCCCGTTCGATTCCCTTCTCAAGGCTCAATGGATTGTGTTTGAGCGCTCGCCTGTCGAAGCACTGACACGACTTTTGTCGTGACTGATGAAATCGGACTAAAGACCGACTTTATATATAGGTTTTTGTGCCGAAATCAGTCTGTGCTGTAATGAAACAGGGTGCGGCGAAGGATCGACCACGCCCGAAGGACATCCGTTTATGATGAAAAAGCTTTTGATTCCGTTAGTCGCCGTTTATGTGCTGACGCACTCTGTGGGTTGTACATCTGGTGATGTGCAAGAAGAGTCCGACGTCGCCGCGGCGGAAGGCGAAGAATTTGCGGAAGAAGGCGAAGGGGATTTCGCTGAGGGCGAAGAGGCCGAGAGCAGTGAGGAGTCCGCCTCCACCGACGAGGAAACCGAAGAGAGCGCCGACGAAGCCGCAGCAGACGAAGGCGAAGAAGTCGCCCAAGAAGACGAAGCGGTCGAAGAAGGTGATGAAGAGCTCGACGAGGGCGAGGAAGTTGCCGAGGAAGATGCTGCCGGAGAAGAAAAAGCGGCGGAAGGCGGCGACGAACTTGCCATGGATGAGGGCGACGAAGACAGCGAGTTCCCTGAAGACGTCGCTGACGAAACGAACGTTGCCGAAAATACCGAACCGGCGCCAAGCGACGAAAGTCTGTTCGCGAACAACAACACGGAGCCACCGCTCCCATCCGATGCGACTGCCGATACGGCGGCTCCCGCAGACGATCTCTTTAAGGAAAGCTCGCCAGTTGCCGCGGCTCCCGTGAGCTATGCTCCGCTTCAGAAAATCAAAGACGCTCCGTTTGAACGCGGTGGCGCGCTTTTGAATCGTGTTTACATCGCTCGTCCGGGCGACACGCTCAGCGGCGTGAGCCAAAAAATCTACGCGTCCAACCGGACCAAGGATTTGCAGAACTGGAATCCTGGTGTTCGTAAAAGCCCGCCCGTTGGCGCGAAGATCTACTACAGCTCGCCCCGCGATCCCCAGGACTCTTCGCGGATGCTGACCTATTACGAAGACATGGGGATCACTCCGCAGGTCCATGTCACTCGCGACGGTGAGAATATTCGTGAGCTCGGTCGTTCGTTGCTCGGCAATGCCGACGGCTGGAAAGAAATCTGGTCCACCAACCTCGACGTTGCTTCAAAAGGGGCATTGCCCAGTGGCGTGGAACTTAAGTACTGGCCCGAATCTGCGGCGGGCTCCGTTCCGACCCCGATCGCCAGCAACACGGCAATGCCGACGGATCCCATGGGAGGACTTCCACCATCTGATCCGATGAGCGCACCCCCAGTGGATCCGACCATGGCAGCAAACCAGCCTCCTCCGGGTAGCGATCCGATGGCGATCCCGCCAGGTGAGCCGATGCCGGATCCGAGCATGGGCGGCATGCCACCCACGGATCCTGCCGCAACTCAGGCGGCCAACTCGCCGGCCGACCCAATGGCTGCGGACCCTGCCGCAACTACGCCACCTGTCGCGGGTACGACTGGCGAGCCGCCGCCTCCGCCTGTGGACGCAGATCCTGTGAAAAAGAAAGCGCCGGCAGCAGCTGACTTGGCTGCAACGGACGACACAACCATGCTGCTCGCCGTGGTCGGTGTTGCGCTCCTTCTTTTGGTGGGCGTATTCATGATCATGCGTAAGAACCGGGCGCGTCAGATCGACTTGAGCCAAACCCAAGTCTGAGCGCACAGTCCACTGGAAGCAACGAGGGCCGCGATTGAATCGTGGCCTTTTCATTTTCGCCTAAAAGATAGAAACAAAAACAAAACGCGTGAGGATCCTCACGCGTTAGAAAATATATGATGTTTATGCGGCTGAAGCGAAGCGCGTCTTAGCCAACTTGTTTGAAGATGTCGTCGAGAACGTCACGGCGGTTCTCACGCTTGGATTCAACAAAGTACATCAGGTCATCGACGATTTGGACGTCTCTGTTGTTGGTCGGCGAGAACCTGAGACCTGAACCGTATTTGTTCGACCAAACCACGCTTGCATGAATTTTGCGCACCCGGCCGCTGACGGTAAAGGTGATCAGCACCTTGTCGTTGGTTTTCAGTGATCCGTTGGAATGTTCCAAAAACGCTCCGGACAGACTGATATTTTTCAGGTGTCCGATCTCACCGTTGCGCGCGTAGCTGCGTCTATATTCGACATCCAACTTCAGTGGGATTCTAGGAGCGGGACTTGTTTCGGGCGTACCCATTTGCCTATGCCTCCGATAGTCTTAAATTCCTATCGGCGTCAAGGACGCCAAATTGAGGGTTTCTTTGCACTTTTCCTAAACTTGATCAAATCTTCTGTCTCATCATGAGAGTGCTTGGGCAAAGATCGGGAAGAGTGACGAACCTGTAGTCAAATCGACGAGGGTCTGGGGCGCGACGGATCGGATGTTCCAAATCGAGACGGTTTCTAATGGACGGCAACCGAAACCGCCAGTAATTTGCCGCGAAACCAAGTTTCGCGAAGAGATCCGACGGTCTAGATGATCCTCAACCATAGGCTAGAAATCGCCGTTGACAAAATCAGGGGTCTTCTAGAGACTAGGTGCATCCAGTCCATTGGATTTTCGCGGCAGTGCAACTGCCAGAACAACTGACAGGCTTGTGGTTGATCCCAGCCTTGAAGCTGGCAAATTCCCAAACGAGTTCCCATCTAACCTCGATTCCTCAAACCAGAAATGTCTGGAGTATTCATGAAAGAAGATGCTGAAGGCCAAGAAAGCCCCCCCAACGAACCCGCAGCGGCGAAAGTCGGTCCGGAAGAGGGCGAAGGCCGTCAACAGCAGTCGCACCCGCAGCAACAGCAGGGCGACCGCCCCCACCGCCGTAACTTCAAGGGTGATCGCGATCGTGACCGTGGTGATCGCGGCGATCGCGGTGGACGCGGAGGTCGTGATCGCGACCGTGGTGACCGCGGAAACGGCAAACAGCAAAGCTACCGCTCCCAAGACGGCAACGGCGGGGGCAAACGCGGTGGTTATCAGGGCAACGGCAATCCCAATCGTTACCAAGACATGGGTCCGGCCGATGATGCCGTCGAAATTCCACCGATCAGCGATGAGGATTTGTCAGAGATCAGCCTGACCGATGCCGAGCGCGCCGACCTCAACTCGAAGAACTTGAAATCGAAAAAAATCGAAGACCTGACCGCGCTGGCGATCAAACTGAAGATCGAAAACGCAGCCGGCCTGCGCCGCCAGGACATGGTATTCGAAATTTTGAAACGCGCCGCAAAGCTGGGCGACATCTTCGGCAACGGTGTGTTGGAAATCTTGCCCGACGGCTACGGCTTCTTGCGGTCGCCGGACTACAACTATCTTCCAGGTCCGGATGATATCTATGTGAGCCCCTCACAGATTCGTCGTTTCGGCCTGCGCACGGGCGACACGGTCAGTGGAACGGTTCGCCCGCCGAAAGAAGGCGAACGCTACTTCGCGCTGCTCAAAGTTGAAACTCTCAATTATGAAGCGCCAGAAAAGGCGAAAGAGAAAATTCTCTTCGACAACCTGACGCCTCTGTATCCGAACAAGCGTCTCAAGCTCGAATATACTCCGAACGATTACACCACGCGTGTTGTGGATTTGATGGCGCCGCTCGGAAAGGGCCAACGCGCTTTGATCGTTGCGCCTCCGCGTACTGGTAAAACAGTATTGATGCAAAATATTGCCAACGCCATCTCGGCCAACCACCCGGAAGTGTTCTTGATCGTTCTTCTGATCGACGAACGCCCGGAAGAAGTGACCGACATGCTTCGCAACGTCAAAGGCGAAGTCATTAGCTCGACATTCGATGAACCGCCGACTCGTCACGTGCAGGTTGCGGAAATGGTGATCGAAAAGGCGAAGCGCCTCGTGGAACACAAGCACGATGTGGTGATTTTGCTCGACTCGATCACCCGCCTGGCCCGCGCTTACAACACCGTGGTGCCGCCATCGGGTAAAATTCTCTCCGGTGGTGTCGACTCCAACGCTCTCCATAAGCCGAAACGGTTCTTTGGCGCAGCACGCAATATCGAAGAAGGCGGAAGCCTCACAATTATTGCGACAGCACTTATTGACACCGGATCGCGGATGGATGAGGTTATCTTCGAAGAATTTAAAGGTACTGGTAATGCCGAAATCCATCTCGATCGCAAGCTGATGGAAAAGCGGATCTTCCCGTGCATGGACATCAACAAGTCCGGAACACGCAAAGAAGATATGCTGGTCGAACGTAATGACCTCAATCGCTTGTGGATCCTACGCAAAGTTCTCGCTCCGATGAACGTTGTGGACAGCATGGAGTTTTTGCTTGATAAGCTCCAGTCCACAAAAACAAATGGCGACTTCCTGAATCACATGAGCGGCTAGCCAAGCGGCTGAAATTGCTCGCGAATTATGATTTCATAGGATTTTATTGCCACAGACTTTTCCTGTCCCCCTGTCTTTTGGGAGGTGTGGATAAGTCTGTGGATGCATTTTGTGTTTTTAAGAACCTTAGCTCACCGCAAAACGTGCTGTACAACAAGGCAAGGAACTGCTAGGTTTCCGGGCCTTTAGCCAGCTCTACAGTGGAGATCCCCCATGAAAGACGGACTTCATCCGACTTATTATTCCGACGCCGTAGTCACTTGTGTTTGCGGCAGTACATTCAAGACCGGCTCGACGCAAAAAGAAGTTCGTGTCGATATCTGCTCGTCTTGCCATCCGTTTTTCACGGGCAAGCAGAAGCTTGTCGATACGGAAGGTCGCATCGACCGTTTCCGTAAGAAATACGCGAGTGTCGGCGCGGCGAAGAAGTGATCGAGCCCGGCTGCGGCGAGTTTTCTGGTCGCAGCCACGTGCCCTTCGATGTTTAAAAAGCTAGACGACGTTGAGTCACGATTCGAAGAGATCAACCTTCAGCTCCAGGACCCTACGGTCACTCAGGATCAGAAGCGCTATCGCGCTTTGATGAAGGAGTTGTCCGACCTCGAAAAGGTCGTGCCTCTCTATCGTTCCTATAAAAAAACCATCCGCGATATCGATGGCAACAAAGCGATCCTCACGCAGGAAGCGGATGAAGCTCTGCGTGAAATGGCCAAAGAGGAACTCTCCATCCTCGAACCTCACGCGGAAGATCTCGAGGCGCAGCTCAAGCTCTCGCTCATTCCTCCTGATCCCAACGACGACAAAAACATTCTCATCGAAATCCGTTCCGGCGCCGGCGGCGACGAAGCAAGCCTATTTGCCGAAGAGCTCTTTCATGCCTACGCCCACTACGCGAGTAAGCTGGGTTGGCGTGTGGAGATGATGTCGACGTCCGAGGGGAACGCGGGTGGCTATCGTGAGGTGATCGCGTCCATCACCGGTGATCGTGTGTATTCGCGCTTGAAGTACGAAAGTGGCGTGCACCGGGTGCAACGAGTTCCAAAAACTGAAACTCAAGGGCGAGTACATACGTCAACAGTGACGGTGGCTGTTCTGCCGGAAGCTGATGAGGTCGATGTGCAAATCGACCCGAATGACTTGCGCATCGATGTTTTCCGTAGCTCGGGAAAGGGTGGGCAGTCGGTCAACACGACGGACTCCGCCGTGCGTGTCACTCATATTCCGAGCGGTGTCGTGATTTCCTGCCAAGATGAAAAGTCGCAGCTAAAGAACAAGTCCAAAGCCATCAAGATCCTGGCTTCGCGTCTGCTGGCGTTGGAAGAGGAAAAAGCGCGCAAGTCCGCGAGCGAGGCGCGCTTGTCACAAATCGGCACAGGAGATCGGTCCGAGCGGATCAGAACCTATAATTTCCCGCAGTCGCGCATCACCGATCATCGCATCGGCGTCACCATTCATCAGTTGGATTCTGTGATGGCTGGCGCGATGGAATATATCATCGATCCGGTGATTGCATACTTTCAGGCCGAGGCCTTGAAAAACCAAAGTGCTCGCGCTTGAAAAACGGCGCCGCCTCCCGAATGAGGTCGCGCTAGGCACCGTGGATTTCTTGTCCGGCAATAGTTGTGTCGCGTTCGGATCGCATGCACAGTAGAGCTTATGCAAATGCAGTTAAAAGAAGTCCTGCAAAAGACCACGGCGTTCTTTAAAGAAAAAGGCATCGCGTCCGCGCGCCTGGACACAGAACTTTTGTTGGCCAGGGCGTTGAACTGGGATCGCATCAAGCTCTACATGAATTACGATTACCCCTTGTCAGCGCAGGAACTCGACGCCTGTCGCGCCTTGGTGCGACGTCGTGCCCAGGGAGAACCTGTCGCCTACATTTTAGGATCTCGAGATTTCTATAAAAGCACCTTCCACGTGGAGCCGGGTGTATTGATCCCTCGTCCGGAAACCGAGTCGATCGTCGAAGAGGCGGTGGCTTGGGTGCGGGCCCAAAATCTGTCGGCACCGGCGGTAATCGACTTTGGATGCGGCAGCGGGTGCATTGGATTGAGCATCTTGAAAGAGCTGCCGAACGCGCGGCTCTTGGCATGCGATATTTCCGACAAAGCCATCGAAGTGAGTGCACGTAATGCCGAGCAACTGGGAGTTAATGAGCGTGTGCAGTTTCGTTTAGGAGACGTGGCGACTCTCACTCAAGACGAAGTTCTAGCCACCTTCGGGAAAGTCGCGGATGTCATTGTCGCCAATCCTCCATACATTGCGTCAGCAGATACGGCTGTCGAACCAGGAGTGCGCAAATTCGAACCTCAAGAGGCGCTTTTCTCGGGCGACAACGGTCTTGCGCATATACGAGCTTGGGCGCACGCGGCAGAAATCGCCTTACGCCCAGGTGGCTTCGTCATGTTTGAAATCGGCTCCGACCAAGGCAAGAGCGGAGAGGACGCGTTTGCGTGCCTTCCGGCCTTTGAAAATATCCGAGTGATCAAAGATCTGGCTCAGCATGACCGTTTTATTCGCTGTACGAAGCGCGGAGGAGAGTGAATGGATAAAATGATCGTCAGAAGCGGCAAGCGACTGAATGGCGTGGTCGCTGCTAGTGGTGCGAAAAACTCGGCCCTCAAGCTTCTGTTTGCCAGCCTTTTGGCGGAAGGCGAACACGTCTTTCACAATGTGCCGGAACTCAAAGACGTTGAAAGCGCGATGGCGCTTCTGGAGAGCCTGGGCTGCACGTGTCAGCGCCAGGGTAAAACGTTGCGAATCCACGTGCAGGCGCCCAAGACATACGAAGCGCACTATGATCTGGTTCGCAAAATGCGAGCGAGTATCCTCTGTCTCGGCCCGCTCTTGACGAAATATGGTCAGGCACAAGTGAGCTTGCCGGGTGGATGCGCAATTGGGACGCGTCCGATTGATTTGCACTTGGCCGCGTTTAAGGCCATGGGCGCGGACATTCAACTGCGTGAAGGTTATGTCCATGCCGAAGCCAAGCGACTCAAGGGTGCGAGTATTTTGTTTGAATTCGCCACCGTCGGCGGAACCGAAAATACGATGATGGGTGCGACTTTGGCGGACGGAGTCACCATCATTGAGAACGCGGCGAAAGAACCCGAAATCCTCGATCTCGCCAATTACTTGAATAAAATGGGCGCGAAAATCACAGGTGCGGGATCAAGTATTATTCGCATCGAAGGGGTCGAGCGCTTGCGTCCGGCCGAGCACACCGTCATTCCTGATCGCATTGAAGCGGGAACACTCATGATTGCCGGCGCGATCTCTGGTGGAGAGGTGACTGTTACCAATTGCGTGCCGATGGATGTGGACGCCTTGGTTTTAAAGCTGCGCGAGAGTGGCTTTCGTGTCGAAACTGGAAAGGACTCCGTGACCACATGGGGAGCGACCAACTTTAAAGGAGTGGATGTCACGACGGCTCCTCATCCGGCTTTTCCGACGGATTTGCAGGCGCAGTTCATGGCATTGATGACGGTCGCGGAAGGAACAAGCGTGATCACCGAGACGGTTTTCGAAAACCGCTTCATGCACGTGACGGAGCTTTTACGTCTAGGTGCCGATATCACGCCAAAGGCGCGCGTGGCTGTCATTCGGGGCCGCCCGGAAGGGTTGCAGGGGGCACCGGTCATGGCCACAGATTTGCGTGCGAGCGCAAGCCTTGTTCTGGCTGGATTGGTCGCCAAAGGCGAAACGACCGTAAGTCGTATTTATCACCTCGATCGCGGTTACGAACGCATGGAAGAAAAGCTCAAGAGCCTCGGTGCTGATATTCATCGCGCCAAAGAGTGATGGAAAAAGGCAAAAAAAACCCTGACATCGGAGGGGATGATGTCAGGGTTGAAAAAACTGGCTCTGTTTCCGGAGGGGATTGGATTCAGAGCCTTTTCGTCCGGTTGCCAGCCTCACTTATAGAGGGGGGTAAAGCTGACTTCCGTTTCGAACTTCTGTTCCGGCTGTTCACCGGTTCTTTTTAAATTTTCATTGAGCTGATTTTGGATCGGCGAAAGCGTTTGCGCCTGCGCAAATCCCGAGAACAAAAGAACCACCGCGATATACACAAAGATGAAGATCGAGCGGATCACGTTGCACTCCAGCCGACCGTGTCGGTTGTCTGTTTAGCAAAGCAACAGGAGTGCCAAGTGTTTATGGCGCTGTACTCCTATTAAACGAGAACGCGCGAGCGACTTTGTCCGACTCTCGACTCGACGATGGTGGTGTTCTGCCTGCGAAGCCTTGGAGAACTAGCTTTTTTCAAGTAAATTCATACTCTTAAGAGCGGCTGCAGAGTTATTCCCAGATTGGCCCCAAGACCCACTCTGGAACCACCCCACGGTTGGCCTTGGAAGCGACGGACAATCCTCATTCCGGAGTAAGATAACGTCATGGCTGATCAAGGTCCGAAGTGGATCGTCAAAGACGGGGATGGACGGATCTATGGTCCGTTCGTGACTCAGAAGATCCTCAGGCAAATCGAAAAAGGTTATTTCTCCGGTGGGGAGATGATCGCGAAATATCCGGGTGGCTCCTGGATCCCGATTACGAAAGCGCCGGAGTTCTACGACAAACTCTTGGATGTTCTCGCCAGCGAAGTGAAGCCACGCCGCAAACCTGCTTCGGGACAAGAGACTGGAGACGGATCGACCATACCCGGCATTGACGAGGATCGACCTAGAGGTCGCGTTGTCCGCGAGTCCGAGCCTCCAGTGCTGGGTGAATACCCAGGCGACGGGTCCGCATCGGTTTCTCGGGTCGAAGGAAGTGCGGAAGAGGAAGCCGGACCGGTGATCGAGCTTAGCGACCTTCAGTCACTGAAACGCGAGGAGCACCGGAAGTCGTCGAAGTTACCCATGTTGATGATCGCGGCGTCGGTGTTATTGGTCGCTTTGGCATTTATCTTTCAGCCGGAATCCAAATCACAGCAGCTTCGCCTGATGGGCCCGCGAAAAGGGCAGCCGCAATTGTCGGCGCCCGAGATCAAGGAGCGTTTTCGTCGCGGAGTTATCGCGTTTCAAGGGGACACGCTGCAGGGCTATCTGCGTGCGCAAAGTGAATTTGTGCAAATTCTTGAAGGCGCGCCCAAGAACACCGAGGCCGCGGCGGCGCTATGCATGGCCTATCGAGAAATCTGGCCGTTCTCAGCGCAAGATTCTGAGGACATGCGCACGTTCAGTCACGTCGTGCAGGATGCGAAGCGCGTGGACCCGGCGGGATTTCACGGTGCTACGTGCGAAATTCTCTATCTCATGTCGATCAGTCGAACACGCGAGGCGCGTGGATTGACGGACATGTGGATCCAAATGCAATCCTCGTCTGCGATTCTCTATGACGTGACAGCCGAGCTATTGAAAGGCGATCGGAAATGGCTGGAGACGGCTGGGTATGCTGAAAAAGCGCGTGTCCTTTGGCCGAAGTGGTTAAAGCCCTATGTCATTGAGGCGCGGGCGCGGACGCAGATACGACAATATCAGCAAGCCATGCAGCTTTACCGCGCGGTCCTGGCGGCGAATCAACAGCATCATGTCGCGCGCATTGAATTGGGTTTGATCGAAATCGACCAGTTCAATCAAGCCGACAAAGCCTATGACATGATCAAGGTCGCCTTGGATTCGGGGGAGCGCTTGCCGCGCGAAACGGAATTCGCGGCCAGCGTCGCGATGGCGCAAATTCTTGAAAGGCGGAGTTCCAAGAACCAAGCTCTGGCGTTCGCTCGTCGCGCATTCGCCCTGGATCCAAATGATCCAACGGTTCGTAATATTCTGCTGCGACTGGGGGGGTCGGAGGCGCTCGGCGAGGGCACGCGCGGGAGTCGAGAAATCATGAGTCGTGGCGACGAGCTATTTCGCTTGGGCGATTATGTGAGCGCGCAGGCGGAATTCCGAGCTTCTTTTGAGGCTGACAAAACCAACGGCGTCGCGGCGATGAAGGCGGGGAAATGCTTTTGGCTTCTCAATCAGAGTGAAGAGGCGATCGGTTGGCTTAAAAAAGCGATTTTCGCGGATCCGAATTTGATACCCGCCTATGTGTTGCTAGCGGACTATTATGGCCAACGATTCGA
>JAMPXM010000046.1 GCA_023701225.1 Pseudobdellovibrionaceae bacterium
GCTGTGTTCATTTACTTAGACATCACGCCTAGGTTCACATTAAGACAAGGGTTCGCCTTATCACTCACAGTGTGAATACGAAACTAGCCCTTCTAAAAGCCAACAATCATATCCCAATTTGAGCTGACTTTTATTGACCTACCAATTTTAGTATGTTACCATTTTTGGTATGCATGATAGATTCAAATGGCAGATTAAAGTCGCTAAAGAAGTCGAATCTGTCTTAGAGAGCGGCGTGCTCTCAGGCGATGATATGCGGATCATTCATGCATGGACGCTGGAAGTGATGATTCATGGACCAGACATATTGCTTAGTAAACCCAATGTTTGGGCGGACCATGAGTTATCCGGAAAATGGAAGGGGTACAGATCGTCTCGCTACAGTTATTCAGGACGCATTATTTATAAGATTGAAAAGAAGGTCGTGACTGTTGTCGTAGTTCGAATCACTCCGGATCATGACTACAAATAAAGAGGTGAACGATGAAAGACATGCTGAGCATTAAATTTCCAAAATCAGAGTCTGGAGATATTGTTCGCGCCTTCAGGAAGATGGCTGGCCTGACCCAAGCGGACTTGGCAGAAGTCACCGGTATCGCGGAGTCCCACATCAGTGCGATTGAATCAGGCCGCGTGAAAATCGGGATTGACCGAGCTCTTGTCTTCGCCGCCGCGTTTGGCATTGATCCTGACCGTATTTTGTTTCCAAATGGAGTCGATCAGGTCCTTGCCACGCCAAAGCTACAGAAGATCAGAAAAGCAGCTGAATCAAAAATCAAAATGCGTGCTCGTGCCTCTGGGGAGTAACGTGGCGAAAAAAAGTAGCGCATCAAAATCTAGAACGGTAACAAGATCGAAAAGTAGCCGCCATTTTCTCGGCATATTGATATTTGGGTTGGTAGGATGCACCACCTCATCCTATAAAATCGCCAACCGTGACGGTGGAAAAATTGAGCTCGCAGTGACGCCTGATCGTGTCCTCTTGCAGTGCGAATGTGTTTCAGAGAATAAAGAAGTTCCCTGCGGATTCATGATGCATGTTCTTGACGAACAAAAGACAGTCGTGACCGTTCTTCAAGGAAATAATCTGGATAAACAGAGTTGCGCCGAACGGATAAAAAAAATCGGCCACATCCTTCACAACGGGACGCAAATTTATATTGCGGGAATTAGCTATGGTATCGACAAGCCAAGAAAAGTTGAGGAATGGAAATATACTTTCCCTGGCTTAGGCACTTATAGTGGAAACGGCCGAGTTATACAGTTCTTCGCGATAGCAAATGAGAAGGGTAACTGCTACGACGCTTATTATGGCGATCGAAAGCCTTGTCCTCATGGCAGCGAATACCCGATCACACCGAGGTCTCTTGTCCACACGCCTTAGGATTTTTTGGGGTCGAAGGCTTGGCGGAGTGATTCTCCGACGAGGTTGATCGAGATCAACATCGTTGCCAAGGCGCCGGTTGGGGCCAAGAGGAGCCAAGGCGCATTGATGATATAATTGCGCCCTTGCTGCAAGAGTTCGCCCAGACTCGGCGTTGGCGGATTGAGACCGAAGCCGAGGTAGTCGAGCACCGCAAGGAAGGCGATACCGCTCGAGATCGTAAACGGCGTCAACGTCAGGATCGGTGTCAGCGCATTGGGTAGAATATGCTTAAAGATGATTCGCGCGTGGCTCGCACCCATCGCTCGTGCGGCCTCGCAGAAATCGCGACGACGCAAACTTAAAAACGAGGCCCGCAGCTGCGACGAAATGCTCACCCACGAGAAGATCACGACGATCATCAGCGTGACCCAAATCGACTGCGATTGCATCAGTCCGTTGATCAAGATCACAACCGACAAGAACGGAATGATCTCGAAAAGCTCCTTGAGGCGCTCAGTCATGAAGTCCGTCCGACCGCCGATGTATCCCTGCACGGAGCCGATCAAAACGCCGATCAAGAATGTGAAAAGCCAAAACATCAGCCCGAAGGTCATCGAAACGCGAACACCATAAAGGAGACGAGCCGTGACATCGCGGCCCAGATTATCTGTCCCCAACCAATGATCCGCGGACGGTGCCATGAGAGTGTCGGGCGCCTGGACGTAGGGGTCCCACTGATTGAACGGAAAAATCGCGATCGTGTTTTTGCCTTGCTCGCGATCGGATTTCACAACCTCGGCGTAATTGACGTCAAAAGTGTCGAATACACCCATCTCCGCCGCCGTGTAACTCAACATCGCCGGGAAGAAATGGCGGCGCTCCGTTTCCAACGAACCTTCGGCAATCGGAACTTCACGCGCCATATAGAGCGGCTTGTGATTCGACCAAATCTCGGCCGTCAGTGAGAAGAACAGAACGATAAAGAAAATCCACAAGCCCACACGCGCACGGCGCTGGCCGATGAAGGACTTCCAACGCCGTTGGCTTGGCGGGCTCAAATAGTTCAGAATAATACGATTGAAGAAGTTCACGTGTGCGCCTGCCCTTATTTGAAATCGATCCGCGGATCGACCAGCACGTACGCGACGTCGGAGATCACTTGGCCGAACATGATAACGAGAGATTGAATCACGGCCACACCCATCAACACACTGTAGTCCCGCGACTGCAGCGATTCGATCAGTAAAAGACCCATGCCCGGAAGACCGAACACACTTTCAATGATGATCGACCCCGCGATAAACGCGCTCAAGATGCCACCGATGCCGACCATGAGGGGCAGAATCGCGTTGCGAAGCGCATGTTTGAAAATCACCACCCGCTCCGACAAACCCTTGGCTCGTGCCGTCCGCACGTAATCGCTATGAAGCACATCAAGGAGGGAATTCTTCATCAAAATCGTCAGAAGAGTGAAGCCCCCGACCAGTGACGCACACACCGGTAGGAACATGTGCCAGACATAGTCCTTCAACTTTCCCCACATCGTAAGATCGGGATAAGTATCCGAATAAGCCCCGCTCAATGGAAAAATCGCGCCGCCCGGCAAAAAGCGATCCGTACAGAACACCAACAAGAGGACGACGGAAACCACGAGCGGCGGAATACTATAGGCCACAAATAGTAAAAAAGAAGATCCGACATCAAACGGCGAGCCATCCTTCAGCGCCTTCGCCACCCCAAGCGTGATACACACCAAATAAGTTAAGAAAAATCCGGGAATACCGAAGCCGAGAGATATTGGAACCCGTTCAACAATCGTTTCGATTGCCGGCCGGCGCGTCGCCGTCGAATCGCCGAAATCCATTCGCACGATCTTATTCACCCAAATCCAGTAACGGACCGGAATCGGCTTATCGAGATTATACTGACGCTCCAGCTCCTTACGAATTTGATCGATATCGTCGGCCGACATCTGAGTCGTGCCACCACGTCCCCCGCCGCCGCCATCCGCACCACGGATACGCGCCAAAGCTTCTTCCACGGGTCCACCCGGGAGAAAGTTTTGAATAGCGAAATAGACCCCCGTCATCAAAAAGAACATGGGGATCATCGTCATCAAACGGCGAAGTAAATAGGTACGCATCCGGCTTACTCGTACGAATAGATATCGATGGGCGGATCCACATCATATGCCATCGACCAAACCTTGGACTTCACCTTCGGACTGAAGCCCGCGACCATGGCTTTCGGCTCAACAAGCCACATATAGGGCTGCTCGTCGTAGAGAATGCGGTTGATCTCTTGCAGAACTTTCGCACGCTTCGACAAATCGAACTCAACGTTCGCGATATCGATCAGCTCGTCGACCTTTTTATTGGAATACGAGCCGAAGTTCGAACCCTTGTTCTTCTCCGATTCCGTGTGCCAAGTTTGGCGCGGGTTCGGATAGGGCGTCGCCGTCCATCCCATGATGATCGCATCAAACTGACGATTATCGATGTCCGAGAGATACGCGTTCCACTCCATCGAGCGGATGGAGAGGTCGATGCCCGCTTTTTTGAAGTTTTCTTTGAGGATTTGCGCGATCTTGCCGCGCGCCGGGTTGTTGGAATTGTATTTCACCTCGAAACGGAACGGCACTTTCTGACCGTTGATCGTCTTGTCGAGGATATTATCCTTATCCGTGTCGGCCCAGCCGTCTTCCTTCAAGAGCGCCACGGCCTTTTTCACATCAAGACCGATCATCTTGCCCGGCTGACGAAGATCCGGGGCACTGTTCATGGTCAAGCTGCCGAACGGCGAAGTCGATTGGTAAGCGAACCCGAAGTACACCTTTTCCGCAATTTCCTTCGTGTCCGCCAGGTGCGCGAGCGCTTGGCGGGTTTTTTTCGAAGAGAAGATCGGCTTACGGAGATTCCAGCCAACATAAGTATAGCCGCGGGGCGCTTTGTTCTCTTCGACAAGAGTCCACAATTTCCCTTGGCCCGGCTTGTCCGCAAAACGAGCCTTGTCCGTGCCTCTGACTTTGCGCGCGAAGACCTCATAGGAGGGACCCGCGAAGGCCATCATATCCAGATCGCCTTTCACGAAGCGCTCATACTCCAAGTTCGAATCAGGTACGATCTTCAGGATAATGCGGTCCGCGTTCCAGCGGTGCTTCAGATTCGGGATCGAATAACCCCACCAATCCTTTTTGCGCTCCAACTCCACCTGTTGGTCGCGCTTCAAAGCAACGAACTTGTAAGGACCGTTGCCGATCGGTTGCAAGATGCCACGAGCCTTATTGAAGTCCGGCTCGTTGGCGAACTGCTTCTTCTGAATGGTCCGCAGGAGGTACAAAGAGCGAAGCGTATCAAACTTGGGGACCTCCACTCGAAAGGTCACGGAGTTGCCTTTGACTTCGTGCAAACTCACACCTTGTAGATATGCGCGCATCGACGCGGAGTCGGTTTTCGGATTCATCATCGTTTCAAACGAAAACTTCACGTCCTCGGCCGTCACGGGCGTGCCATCTTCCCACTTCGCATTGGGATTCAGAGTGAACGTGTAGAGCTTCTTATCGGCGGAAACCGTGTAGCTCTCAGCCAAGTACGGGATAGGCTTGAGAGTTTCGGTGTCTTCTTGGAAGAGAGTGGCCCAGATGAAGGGTTCAAGATAGGAGGAATTCGCATCATCACTGATGACGGGGTTGATCACCTTCGGGTTATTGTTCAACGCGATGATCAGCGTCCCGCCTTTGGTAGCCGGTGGCAGTTGATCAAACGACGACGGCGACGGGACATATTTGATTTCTTTCGCGGCAAGAGCGTGAGCACCTGTCAGCGTCAGTCCGAGAGCCAACGAGAGCGCCAAACCCGCGCGCGTCGACCTTAAGACCGATCTCAGGATCGGCGTCATGAGCGACATCATGAACGAAGTCGTGATCGCATTCTGCATTCGAGATCCCCCTTGAAGATGCGCGGGAATCTACGGTGTTTTGATGCGTTTGTCCATTCAGCAGGCGTTTGACAGGCCTCGAGCCTGACATCATAATGCCATGCACAAAAGGAGAAGTGATGACCTTCAATCCGAACGACACCGCGACCTCGGACTCCGGAATTTTCGGCCTGCCTTACGCGCTCGACGAAGCCAAACTCGTTCTGATTCCGGTCCCATGGGAAGTCACCACCTCTTATGGCGACGGCACCAGCCGCGGACCGCAAGCCATCCTCGAGGCCAGCCGGCAAGTTGATCTCTTCGATATCGAAACCGGTACCGCCTACGAGAGCGGGTATTATATGGAGCCAATTCCGAATTCCATCCTCGAACTCAACTATGAAATGAAGCGCTTGGCCTACTCGGTCCATACGGCGCTCGAAAATGGACAAACTCCGGATCCGATGAACGTCGTCCGCGTCAATTCCGCCAGCCAACAAGTCAACGACTGGGTCTATAAAACGACCGCGGCCCATTTGCGCGCGGGCCGGATCGCGGCGGTTGTAGGTGGCGACCATTCCTCCCCGTTCGGAGCGATTCGCGCGGTGTCCGAGGCTCACAAGGGCGAGTTCGGCATCCTGCACGTCGATGCTCATGCCGATTTGCGCGACGCGTATCAGGGGTTCGAACACTCGCACGCCTCGATCATGTTCAACGTCATGACGAGCGACTTCCGTCCGCGCAAGCTCGTCCAGGTCGGCATCCGCGACTTCTCAAGAGATGAGCACACGTTGATTCGTTCCAATGAGCGCATCACCACGCACTTTGACCCGGTCACCAAACGTCGCCTTCTCAAAGGCGAAAGCTGGCAGACGATCTGCGATGAAGTCGCCGCGGAACTCCCTGAGAAAGTCTATATCTCCTTTGATATCGATGGCCTCACTCCGGATCTTTGCCCGAACACTGGCACGCCGGTCCCGGGCGGATTGGCGTTTGAGCAGGCGACGGCGCTCGTCGCGACGCTTGTTGAAAAGGGCAAAACAATCGTCGGCTTCGACCTCTGCGAGGTTTCACAACCAGAAAACGCCGAAAACGAGTGGGACGGAAACGTCGGTGCACGTCTGCTCTTTAAGTTGTGCGGGTTCACGATGATGTCCAACGGCTACCGCCCCACGAAACCCTAGGCCCGTATTGAATTGGGAACAGTGCCCTCATAAAAACAAAAGGACGCCAGCGTGACGAGTACCAAAGTTCAACAGACATCAGAGAAAACCAGTGAATGGTGGGCCCAAGGTGTTCGGTTCGAATGCCAAGGTTCGGGACAGTGCTGTGTCTCGCACGGCGAGTTCGGCTTCGTTTGGATGACGCTCGAAGACCGGCGGCGGATGGCCGCGGCTCTAAAAATGACGACCTCAGCATTCACTCGCAAGTATTGCCTGATGACCGACGGACTTTACCGTCTGAAAGACGGTGCAAACGAAGCCTGCGTATTTTTGAAGGAGAAACGTTGCACAGCCTATAAGGGCCGGCCCACGCAATGCCGAACGTGGCCGTTTTGGCCGGAAGTCATGAACGCGAAAACATGGAAAACGGAAGTGGCCCGATTCTGCCCAGGCGTGGGGCGAGGTCGCGTCCATTCCGCACAGGAAATCGAAGCCGCTCTCGCCGAACAACGCCGCTCCGAAGAAATCCTCGTCAGCGGCGGTTAATCTTTAACGAGCGTAACGCTTTTTCAAGCTTTCGCGGATCTCAGCACCTTCGATGCTCAGGCGCGTCCAAGGGATCGCCAGCAAGCGATCGGGCTCGATCTGCTCTTCAGTTTCTTCACAGATGCCGTACGTCCCGCTGTCGATGCGAGCCAACGCCAACTCAATTTCCAAGAGCTGGTGCCGAAGACGTTCATGCAGCGTGAGGGTTTCAGCCTCAGCCAGGACACGAACCGTCTGGTCCGCCTCATCGCCGCCTTTATCTTCTATATAAAGATCGCGGCGAGCGTCTTTTACGCGGTTCAAGATGTCCGCTTTCGACTCGAGGAGCTTGCGTTTGCATTCCTCAACCAGTCTTTTCATCTCGGCTTCCATAAGCCCCCCTCAAAGATGATGGCATTATTGCACAGTGCCAAAATGGAACTGGTATATTTAGACACAAGCGGTACCGCCCTGACAAGTAGAAATCTTAAAAATTCTTACAGATAATAACCATTCGGATTTGCCACGCAATCCAATGTTTCAAATTGGTAGCAAACAGATTTGCCAGTGTCTTGTCAGCTCTCGGTTAGACTCTTACAGAATATCCAAACTGAATGCAGCCAGTCCGCGAGAACCCATCGAACACTTCGCAACCGGCTAGAAACCGACAGAGACACGCTTCACCGGCCACCAAAAGTTGGCGTCGGCAACCCAGTAGACTTGGCGGTAATCGTCTTCGACTCGTAACCAGGCGTCGCGCCGTTCGAGTTTTTTAAAGGGTGTGTAGCGGTCCGCATATGGGATTTCCGCCAAAGGAGCGTTTCCGGCCGGCGACCGACGTAGGTTGGCGTATTTCGATTTGACCACGACGCAATTCAATCGCGAGCTGACCATGGACGCGAGGACCCAGTGTTCCTCACCATCGAGATCACGCACTTTCAGCCACTGTCCTTTTCCGCCGGTTTGCCAAAACGGCATATACTTGCCCACGGTCCAAGTGACCTTGAAGTTCGTGCCGGGCCCGGCGCGCAGATTGGCGCGATCGTTCTTCACGCAGACCGGGTTAGCCATGGCCAACCCGGGCAGCAACCACACGATCGCCGCAGCAAAAATGGAAATGAGTGAGACCCGCATAGGATCAGGCTAACAGATCCTGGAATACCCTTCCAATCGGCACATGCAGGGTCAGCCCTCAGTCGAGGACGCGAACTCACTTGGTGGAGTCATCTCGCCCGTCATCCGTCGAGGTGCGAGGTCGAGTCGAGGCGTCGATACGGACCGAATCCACATCGATCACCGGTGGGGTGACGTCACGAAAGCGACCGTCTCGACCCATGTCTTCGGAGAAGGGACCGGAACCACGGCGGAAGCCGCCGAAACCGGTGCTGAATCCACCCCCTCCTGCGGATCCGAAGACATGCACGCGACCCATGCGAAGTTGACGCGCCAAATAGCGCTGAAACAGCGCCACGATCACGTGTCGCGGTCCCGGGAGCACAAATAGAAATCCCAGGACATCGGTGAAAAATCCGGGTGTCACCATCAGCACCCCGCCGACGATCACGAGGAGACCATGCATGACGGAACCCGCCGGCAACTCACCTCGCGACAAAGCCGTCTGCGCCTGCATCATCAGAGTGCGGCCTTGCGAACGCACGATCGCGGAACCGATCAGGCCCATCAAAATCAAAAGACCGAGCGTATTCAGTGCACCGATCTGCCCGCCAACCTTCACGAGCAAATAGATTTCCAGCGCCGGAATCAGAGTGAAGAGAAGAAATAAAATTCCCACGAACGACCTCAATTCCTCAGGATCTGAGCCTTATGATTCGAACCGACCCACCGCCGCGTGCTTCCGAAGTTCACTCCATCTCGATCACAACGGGACAGTGATCGGAGCCTTCTTGCCCGTCAAGAATCGTCGCGCGCTTCAGACGAGGGAGTAAGTTCCGAGTCATGCAAATATAGTCGATGCGCCAACCACGATTTGCGACTCGCGCACGCGTTCTCTGATCCCACCATGTGTATACCTCACGCTGCTGCGGATGAAAGTGACGGAAGGTATCAACGAAGCCGGATTCCAGGAACTGTGTCATCCACGCTCGCTCTTCGGGCAAAAAGCCGCTCTCTTGGGCGAGACGAACGGGATCGTAAACGTCGATATCCAGATGCGCGACGTTGTAATCGCCGACAACGATCAACTTTTCTCCGGCGGCGACTTTGGGTTGCAAATGCCGCAGGAGATCGGCGAGAAAACGCTGCTTGAAAACATGACGCTCAGGGCCCGAACCACCGTTGGGAAAGTAAATATTGTAAAGCGTGAAGTCTGGGTGGCGAGTGATGACGAAGCGGCCTTCCGAGTCGTACTCGGGTTTGCCGATACCGTGCTCAACCGACAGCGCCTCCCCCGTCAAGAACGTCGCGACACCCGAATACCCTTTGCGGGACGCCGAGGACCAATAGCTGTTGCGGTCCGCTGGGCGTTGAATCATGGGCTCGCACTGCTCGGGATGCGCTTTGGTTTCTTGGACGCAGAAAATATCCGGATTCTCGCGTTCGATGAACTCGATCAGCCCTTTTTTATAAGCGGCCCGAATGCCATTGACGTTCCAAGTGATCAGCTTCATGCGGATCCTTTTACCATTCAGGCCGGAATTGTCGAGTCAGTTTCCATGAGAGTCACGCTTGCCAGGCGTGAAGAACGCTGGCAACAATCGGGAGTTCTTTTTGTTCATCGTATCCCTCAAAGGAGTCAGACATGCCAGTGATCGGACAACCGGCGCCCCAGTTCACGTGCCCGGCCGTTGTTGACGGCGGCGAGTTCAAAGATATCTCTCTTGCCGATTACAAAGGTAAGTGGGTGGTCTTGTTCTTTTACCCGCTCGACTTCACGTTCGTCTGCCCGACCGAAATCACGCAGTTCCGCGACGCACTGAAAACTTTCAAAGAAGCAAAGGCGGAAGTTCTCGGTTGCTCGATCGATTCCGTGCATTCTCACCGCCGCTGGATCAAAGATGATCTGAAAGATCTCGGCTATCCGCTGCTCGGCGACGTCACGAAGCGTGTTTCGCGCGACTACGGCGTCTTGCTGGAGGACAAAGGCATCGCAACTCGCGGCACGTTCATCATCGATCCCGAACAGAAGATCCAATACATGGGCATTCACAACCTCAACGTGGGCCGCGACGCGATGGAAATCGTTCGCGTTCTTTCCGCTTTGCAGTCCGGTGAACTCTGCGGCGCCGGCTGGAAGCCGGGCGCGCAATTCGTGAAAGCGAAGTGAACCGGGACGTGGCCGAGACTTTCTACGATCGCTATATCGAAGCGCTTCAGAAGCTCTATCCGCGCGCGGGTTCGGCGGCGGATCTGCGTGAACGTCTCTCGCCGACCTTGATCTCTCAAGAAGTTCTAGAACTCCCCGTCGCCCTGGCGGGGAGCGCTCGTAACATCGTCGCCGCGTTTTTTGCTCTTCGCCAGTCATCTCAGTATCGGGAGTTCGTCACCACACAGCTGCGAAACGCGGGACGACCGACGGTCGCAGATCCTGGCAATTATTCAGCGTTGACTTGTTTTGACTTCCATTCCACTCCGGACGGTCAGCTGAAGCTGATCGAGATCAACACTAATGCATCCGCATCACTGATCGTCGATCTTCTTTACCGCGTGCATGGAGTACCCAACCTGTTCTCCCCTGATTTTCGTGCTGAAATCGCCGACACCTTCGCCCTGGAGGCGCGTCTACAGGGGCGAGCAATAAAAACCGCGGCGATCATAGACGAAGAACCCACGCAGCAACGCTTGTTCATCGAATTTCAAATGTATGCCGAGATCTTCGGTGAGCGCGGCTGGACAACTGATATTCTCGACCCAAGGGAATTGAAGGTCCAAAACGGATGTTTGCGCTCGGCGGATCGTGAATTCGACCTCGTATATAACCGGCACACGGATTTTTATTTCGAGACCGAGGCCCTGTCCTCAGTCGCAGCGGCGTTTCGTGACAAGCAGGCGACCATTTCTCCGAACGCTTTTGAGTACATGCTCTTGGCCGACAAAGAGCGGATGCAGGATCTCACGCCCTTCACGGCCGACAATGGATTAGAACTCGAGTCGCGTTTCGGTCTCAGCGCTGACCATGCCGCGCACATCGCGCGCGCGTTGTTGAAGTCACACGACCTGTCGTCTTTTCCAAGTCCTGACGACGCTTGGGCGGAGAGAAAAAAATACTTCTTCAAGCCCAAGCGCTCGTTCGGTGGCAAGGCCGTCTATCGCGGTTCTTCGATCAGCCGAACGGTGTTCGAAAACCAAGTGCTGAAAAACGAATACATCGCTCAGGAATTCGCGCCCGCGCCCGCGGTGAAACTGAACTCTAGCCCAGGCCAGCCCGGCGGCGAATTCAAGTACGATCTTCGCTTTTACACGTACCAAGACCGTATTCAATTGGCTTGCGCGCGTCTCTATCAAGGGCAGACGACAAACACGCAGACACCGGGCGGCGGACTCACAGCGATCCGCTGGGTCTAGCTGGCCTCAATCGCGCGCGATAAAGTCGTAGTGAATCAGCAGTTGCGAACGGACTCCATCCACGTCTCGGTCGATACGCATGGCGTACGCACGCGGGCCGATCTTAATCAATTTGGCCGTGCCTGAATACGCTTTCATAAAGTCCGCGAGGGAACTCACCGGTGACGCTAACAAACGAGGATTGAGCGCGACCAAGCCATGACCATCATCACGCACGAAAGCCTGGAACTGGCGCACGGTCACTTCACTCGTTCCCGATTTCCGCACTTCGATTTTAGTCAGACCGTTCAAACTCGATTCCACCTTCTCACCAGCGGCGCGAGTCACACATTCGACCTTGGGCCGAATGGCTTCGGTGCCGGGAGATTCGGAAACCAGCATGCGGATCGTGTGCGCGGGATTGGCATTCTCCACCGACTTTTCTACGCGCATCTCCGCACGCGAGTAAAGGTAGAGTCCTGGCGGCAGCGAAGCCGCGTCGACCGCTTCCGAATTCGAATCCGACAACGCGCTATCGAAGCGAATCTCATCCGATTCACATGCCGTGGCCTGGGCCTTCTGCTGCACAAGGATCGGGCGCATGTGCCCATTTCCGTCACTCGTGCATCCGCTCCCGGCTGTCATGACCATGAACGCGCCCGTCACAACCAAAAGAGCGGCAAAAGAATGTGATTGTCGCAAAAGCTTCATCGCGATCCTCCCAAAGGCCTTCTGTCTTCAGATGATTGCAATCGCCGTGCTTTCGACCAGCTTTGAGACACGAAATTCAAGTGCTTCCCTAATCATCCGATATCTATAGAGAAGATGTCGAAACGTGCGATTGCGAAATGCTTATTAGAGCCTCCCGCTCGCGTGAAAACGCCGGCGCGCAACAAGCCGCAGGCGTACAGCGCGTTTGAGGCTATCGATGGACGTCACCCGTGGCAGGAATCCGTGCCCGAGGGCTGCGTCCTCTATCCAGTCCGCGCTCTCAAGCGTGGCGAGGTGGCGTATTTCAATTATTTCCTCGCCAAGGAAATGGGTTTACTCCCGGACGACCATCCGCACACGATGACCGCGGCTCTGGCCCGCACGCTCCAAGAGACGTTCTCGCTACAGATCATCAACGAGTACGATCAATCGCAGCGGCGACATTTGCTTCGCCAAAATCTCAAGCCGAATCCCTATATGGCCACGCGCTACTTGCAATTGCAGCACGCCAATAAACAGGGAAAGACCTCGGGCGACGGTCGAGGCATTTGGAACGGAACTTTTAAATCCAAGGGCGTGACTTGGGATATCAGCTCGCGCGGAACCGGCGTCACGAAACTGGCTCCTGGAGCCGTGGTCGCCAATCGGCCTTTGAAAACAGGCGCAGGTGACTTCGGTTATGGCTGCGGCATGGCCGATATCGACGAATTGCTCAGCTCCGCTTTGATGTCCGAGGTCTTCCATCTCCGCGGCATTCCCACCGAGAGGGTCCTGGCCATCATCGATCTCGGCAAAGGCGTGGGCATCGGCGTCCGCGCGGCACCGAATCTCCTGCGCCCTGCGCACTTATTTCTGTGGTTGAAGCAAGAAAAGCTCGAACCGCTTCGCCGCGGAACCGATCACTTCATTCAACGCCAAGCGGAAAACCATGCCGGAGAAATGTGGCGATTCAAGGCCGACGCTCCGGACCGATATCAGCGTATGCTCCGCGCGATCGCCGTCGACTTTGCAAAGTTCGCTGCGGCTCTCGAGCGCAATTATATTTTCGCTTGGCTCGATTGGGACGGAGACAACGTTCTCGCATCCGCCGGCATCATCGACTACGGCAGCATTCGCCAATTCGGATTGCGTCATGATCAATACCGTTATGACGACGTCGATCGGTTCTCGACAAACTTAAACGAACAGCGCGGCAAAGCGCGGCTGACAGTACAAGTCTTTGCGCAGATGGTGGACTTCGTGACCACCGGCAAACGCCGCCCGGTCGAAAGTTTTTCGCGTCATCCAATTTTGAGCGAGTTCGATCGCGCCTTCGGCGCGGAATTGCGACGCATTTTTCTGGCGCAAATCGGTTGCGATGAAGACCAAGTCGCGCGTTTGATGCGCGAACACCGCTCGTCGGTGGAACGCCTTTATCAGGCCTTCTCTCTGCTGGAGCGAACGAAGACGAAAGACAAGCTCAAGCGCGTGGCGGATGGCGTGAACCGACCGGCCGTCTTTAAGATGCGTGCCGTCCTACGCGAACTGCCCTCGATGCTACGCTCACGCGAAGGTTGGATGACGGGAGACAACCTGATTCCGGCTGAAGAACTGATGACGTTGATGGCATCTTCCTTCGCACGCCGTCGAGATCTGGCCCTGACCGGTCAATTGCGCGCTCGGCTGATCGAGTTCCAAAAAAGCTACACAGCGGTCATACGCCAGGCTCAAGGCAACACTCCCCCGGCCGAGTTTTTCCGTAACCTGACCGCCCGTGCCCAGCAAGAAAACATGGCCGGCCGAATCACTGGAAACTCGACTGAATTTCTCATCGACGCGTTACTCAACGCCCGCAAACGCGGTCTCTCTCCTATCGAGACGCAAAAGGCGATGGATTTGTTCATTAGCCAACAAGTGCCTCACGCCAAGCGCCGGTCGAGACGAGCGGCTCCCTTGGATCTAGATTCACCCGCCGGCCGCCTCTTTCAAGATCTGCTGCAGATCGCACTGGAATTCGAAGACGAAATCTAGGGCGTGTCCTGCGGGGTGTTTCAAAGCATCCCGATCGCGTTTCGCAGCACGCTCCGCTCAAGATCGGTGTTAGTTTACGAGCCTTTGAGATGTGCTCCGCGTGCGGATCTGATTGAGCAATGAGTTTCGCGTTTTCAGCGAAATGCGCTGTGAACAGAAATCGTTTCTGCAATCGTTTCTGGCCGGAGAATCTTCGTGCAAACCTTTTCATACCAAAAGGAAAGGCGCGCATTCGTTAAGTGAACTTTCATGTGCGCCGTAGGATTCAGAAACTAGTGGTTTTATTCGGCCTTCTTATTCACTACTGTGCTGATGAAAGCTTCTTCGGCACTGGTCCTTCCGAAACTCCAGTCTGGAAACAAGGTCACAATGAGGGCCGCCCATCCTGCAACCGATTTCTTCTCAATCGTTGTCTGGGTTCTTTCTGGAGCTCCATTCTCAGAAATCCAGTCTGTTTCGAGTGAGTATTCCTGGCTGCAAACGATAGGAATAATGCCCAAACTTATGACGAGCAGGTAGGGTTCAAAACACTGAAACCCCTTCCCGGCAAATCGATACTTTTTCTTGAATCCTCTGATCGCCAGTGTGTTTTTGCCGCTGTCAGAAAACAGCGTCCTCATTGAATCGCGAATGCTGAGTTCTGATTCAAGTTCTGGCGCAATCATGAGCTTGGTTTGGCTCGCGGTGAGTTCACCTCTTTTACTAAAGTCGCGATCAAGCTGCGTGGGAATGAACTTGTGCGTTGCACAGCCGCAAAAGATGAAAATACATATGACGCTGATCCGCTTCATGGGATCAGGAGTACCTAAAGGTCGAACTGTGGTCCAGAATCAAATGCCATTGATCGTGCGTCTGCTACCGCAGAGTCCGCTTTTTGACACTTGCGAAGCGCCGCTCCGGGGTTGGCCTACAGGTCGATCTGCGGTCGAGGATCCTCACTCCAGCGCACTCCTGCGTGAACGACGCCGTGATGGCTTCGACAAACCGTGACGAGGTTCTCGACACTGTCCGCTCCGCCGCTAGCGACAGGAACACGGTGATGCAGGTCAACCCAACGCCTCTCACCGCAGATCTCGCCACTGGCGAGCCGAAACTGACAACGGCCTTGGTCACGTCGCTGGACTTCGTGTTGAACCCGAGCCGGAAGAGTCCGACGACGATGGCCGTGGTCCCCCGCCTGTTTTTCTGAATTCTCCTGTCTCGTGACAGGTTCGTCACTCGCTCCTGTCACGACGGTCATGGCTTCGTTTGAATTTTTCTCGGCATCCTGCTTCGCCTGAGTGCGTTTCTCCGCACGCTCCGCTCGGCGAACAGGATCCTTGCGTTCAAGGAAAAACTCGCCGATCGCCTGAATGGTTTCATCGAGGTTCATGGCCTTTCCCCGCGATTGACACA
>JAMPXM010000304.1 GCA_023701225.1 Pseudobdellovibrionaceae bacterium
CGCGGCAGCGACCGAGATATTAAAGCTCTGCACGAACCCCAACATCGGGATGATGATTCGCTGATCGGCGAGCTCGAGCAATCGCTGCGAGACGCCGTCTTTTTCGTTCCCGAAGACGATCGCTGAAGGCTGACTCCAATCGACCTCCCCGATCGGAACGGCCGCATCCAAGTGCGTGGCATAGACCCTATAACCTTGCGATTTGAGCGAAACAACGCAGTCCTCAGTCGACTTCCAACGGACGACATCCAACCACTTGTCCGCGCCCTGCGTGACACGATTGGCTTCTTTGAAACGTTCATTGAGCTCGATGACATGCGCGCTTTGAAAGCCCATCGCCTCACTGCTTCTCATCACCGCGCTGATATTGCCCCGATCATAGATATTCTCCATCACCGGTACGACCGAGTAGGTGCGCTCGGCGACCACGGCATCGATGCGCGCGCGGCGGCTTTCCGTGAGATAAGGGGCGGCGAGTTCGAGAATATCCTCCGCCGTCACTTCAAGTGAGCCGATTCGGAGCGGATTGGAATGCGGAAAGCGGGGGTTGAATGTCGACATGGGGCAAAGGCATAGCTTAAGAACGCGCGGCCGTCATCCGGCATGTCACTTTGGCATGTCACTCTTTGGACGCGCCGACCTGATCCGCCCACCCGTGCGCTAATAAGAAGCGAAGCGCCTGTTCGACTATGAATTTTCGTGAACGCTCGCTCGCGATGGGCTGCCGAAACGGAGCCGGATACTCTTCGGTCACGCTTCCTTTCGCCGTCTGCACCGCGACTCGCCAAACTTTTGCCGCCGTGTCCGCGACCAGAAGCAGACGCGTTTCGCCGAGGGCCGGAGAAGCCAAACCGCTCTTCAGCCAGGTGCCCGCGTCCTCCACGGACGCGAAATCTTGGACCACCCGCAATGCGAGTTCGGCTCCGCCACGACGGGTGTCCCGCACGCGAGTCGCCAATCGCTCGACCATCCACCCCATGGTGCCGCGATCCAAAATTTCCAAGCTGTGCCCGGACTCGACCCGCGTCAGAACGTCTTCAGCCAGGTCTTGATCATCGCGGTTGACGAGCCAGGGTGCGAGCTCCGCTTCCAGAGCGTCTAATTGCGGCGCCACTCGGGAGCGGTCCCGGCGAGGCACCCAAACCTTGATTTCCACATAAGGGACATGCGCGCGATAACCGAGACGCAGGCCGGAATTCTTCATAATCTCTTCCGTCATGTCCGCGAGCTCCGATTCGCCTTTTCCCATGCAACGATAGACGCGTAAATCCTCTCGATCCTCTTCAGCGACGGCGCGGTTCAACCGCGTTTCGATTCCCGCCTCCCAGACAGCGGCGATCTCAAGTGGCGGCCCGGGAAGGACGTATGTTTCGTGAGCGCCTTCGCGCAGTAAAAAACCATGAGCGGTGCCGACCGCGTTGAGGAGGATTTCCGCACCCTGCGGGAACTCGCACTGCTTCTTTTGTGATTCCCGCACGGGAACGCCGCGGGCCGCGAGTCGCTCCGAGATCGTTTTCCACGAAGCCGGATCGAACTCCAATGGACGAGATAAAACTTCGGAGATCACCTCACGCGTAAAGTCATCGCTCGTTGGCCCCAAGCCTCCAGTCACGAACAGAAGATCCGTGCACGCGCGCATCTCACGAAGCGCGCCTCGCATGGCCTGGCGTTCATCCGGCACTGCGCGATGCTCGACCACTTCGACCCCGAGGCGAACGAGCCGCGTGGAAATCCAAGCGGAGTTGCGATCGATCACCTGCCCGTCGGTGACTTCGGTTCCGATCGCCAAAATGGCCGCTCGTGGACGCCGACTCATGCCAACAACTCCCCGATCTTCTTCCGTCGAAAATTGAAAATGGACTGCACGTCGCGCGCGACCATGAGCCCCGCCGCCAAAGATCCCAAGCGTCCCAGAGGCAGGCGATAGCGCACGCGATCGCGCACGAGAGTTCCGTTCCCGAGCGGCTCGAATTCATGCGTGTGCCGCCAAGTCTCGTAAGGCCCTTTGAGCTGCGAATCGACAAAGCAACGGCCAGGCTGCCACGAATCGATGCGCGTGCGCCATTTCACAGGAACTCCACGTAAACGGAGACGATAGTCGATGAGCGTTCCTTCGCCGAGCGCGGGCGTGGACTTTCCGAGCACTTTGAAATTCAAAAACGGAGGCGTGATCGCCTCCAGATTGCGCTCATCTGAAAAGAACGCGAAAACATCTTCCGTGCGCACCGGGAACCATTGTTCGAACACCACTTCGCGATAGCCTTCGCGTCGGGCTCCGAGCAAGTCCTTCAGGGCTTCCCGTAAGGTATGAAATCGAAAGTTGTAACCCAGCGTGATCGTCTTCTCATTGGCTACGCGTGCGCCCCCCAGGAGCGTGTCCGCCAGCTCACCAAACACGGCTTTGAGCGCCAGGCGAGGCGTCGGAAGAAGTGCTGCCGTGCCGAGCGCCTCCGCGAGTTCGGCGGCGAAATCGGCGTTCCGCACAGGATGCGTGGCGACACCATTGATCGGCCCAGAAACCGAAGGTGTTTCCAAAGAAAAACGGAAAAGGCCGACGATGTCATCGATGTGGATCCAGCTCATCCACTGCCGCCCTGATGCGAGACGCCCGCCCAATCCGCCTTCGAACACCGGAATCAGTTTCGCGAGTGCGCCACCATGGGCCGCGAGTACGATGCCCGTGCGCACGCGCACGACACGGATCTGCGGAGATACCGAAAGACGCGTCAATTCGTCTTCCCAATCCAAACACACACGGGCCAGAAAATCATCGCCCGCGCGGGAACTTTCATCGAGGATCTCGTCGTTCCGGTCTCCATAAATCCCGATGGCGGAACCATTGACGAACACCTGAAGCCGAGTCTTCCCCCCCTGCTGAAGCACGCCATCCACCAGAGCACGCGTCGCAAGCACTCGAGAATCATGGATTCGTCGCTTGCGCTCCTCGCTCCAGCGCTCATCCGCGATCGGCTCTCCAGCCCGATTCAAAATACCCTCGATTCCTTCGAATGCGCCCGCGGGTATCGGCTGCGTGACATCTTTCCATTCGAAAATTTCGCATGGGAAAGGCAACTGCAAACGAGCCCGAGCAGAATCTCGAGCCAGAACCGTGACTTGATGTCCGTGCTTGACGAGTTCGTAGCCCAAGCGTGAGCCGATCAAACCCGTGGCACCCGTCATGAGAACTTTCATCCATTACCTCCCGAGCGCGC
>JAMPXM010000047.1 GCA_023701225.1 Pseudobdellovibrionaceae bacterium
AGGACGGCCTCGAGACGATCCACCAGTACCTTCGCTTCCGCCATGTCTTTTGCGTCACGGATGGCCCAGAAAAGCCCCTTGGCTTTTTCGCTGTCCTGGCCGAGGGCGGCTTCGATATTGCGCCACTTGTGCACATGGCAGCGGAGACGGACCGCGCGGCGCCGCTTTCGATCGTCGCATGCGTATTTCTCATTCAATGCCTTGTTGAGTCCCGAGCCGCCATCGACGATGAACAAAAGTCCTTGCCCGGGCACAATGGTGTTCGGTTAAGGGAAATGGCTAAGGAAGACACCGGGTTAAGCCTAGAGTCGGTTGCGAAAAAGGTCATGAGGGCGGATAAGGCAGGGACAAAATAAGAAGCCCTGCACTGGGCAGGGCTCCAGTTACGACCGAGGAGAACACTTTATGAAAAAGAATCCTGGCCGCAACGGCGATATTTTATTTCATCCTTCGTCGAAGCGCGCAAGTCTGAGCTTTCCAGTTATGTTTTGACTGATCATGCGTTCACGCGTCAGCGTAAACTTCCCCTCGTGCACCTCGTCGGTCACATTTTAAAAATCCCTCTAGATCGCAATCAAAATGGCTACGAAATTCTCTCGCAAGATTACTTTGGCACACTCGGCGTGTCGCGATCATCATTCTCTGAAGCTCGAGCGCAGCTGTCTTGGGAAGCATTTGAGTTCTTGCTCTCGGAGCTGCAAAAACTCCCCGAACTTGGCGACGGTCGCTGGCGAGGGCTTCGAGTTTTCGCTGGCGATGGTACGCAGCTCAGTCTGCCGCACACGCCGGAAATTTTAGAGCGTTTCCCACTATCGACTTGTCCACAAAACCGCACGCATTACCCAAAAGCCTTGGCCCTGTGTTTGGTCAACGTACTGACTGGAGTGCCGCTGACGTTTGACCTGCAGCGATCCCCTGGCTGGTCAGAGCGCGACGGGCTGAAACGTCTTTTGGGCAAGCTGGAAAAACACGACCTTCTTCTTCTCGATCGAGGGTTTGATGGTCTGCCGATGATGCGCGAGCTGTCGAATCGTCATCTTTATTTCGTCATTCGTCAGAGGTCTGATCCAGCAGGCTCGGGAATCAAAAAAGAACTCCGTCGTTTTCTTTGCTCGGGACGCAAGTGGCAGCGCGTGCGTCTGAAGACCGAGACTCGATCGCTCAGCATCACATTGCTCCGAGCCGATGAGAAAGATCGTGACGGCCTGCCGATACTACTTGCCACAAATTTACCGAAGAGACTTTTGCATAAGCGGCGAGAAGTCATTGAGCTGTATAAAAACCGTTGGTCGATTGAAACCTTCTATTCGCGCACCAAGAGCATGCTGGCGATCGAGCGTTTTCACGCGCGAACGTACAATGGAGTTTTGCAAGAGATCTGGGCAAACTTCTTCGTCCTGGGATTGACGGCCTATCTAGCGCGTATGAGCGCTGAGGAGTTCGGCACCGAATTCGCTGTGTCGCGCCCTAACTTTAAGGCTGCGACGAAGGCTGTTGAACGAGCGCTTCCAAAGATTGTCAAGATGAGCCAAGAAGGTCGAGATCCGCAGCAAATCTTGCACCTTCTTTTAAAGCAAATCTCTGCCTTGTTGGTCCGTCGCCGCCCCGGACGCCACTTTCCGCGTATTTGCAAGCGACCTTCGAGCAAGTGGACCCCTCTCGGAAACAAGAACAGGCCTCGGAATGCAACACAGAAAAAACGCGCATTGGCCGCAAAGCAACAGAAAGGGAAACGAGCTTAACCGAACACCATTGTGCCCGGGCAAGCTTCGTCTCGCCAAACGTTGACTTGAGCGCTGTCATGAAACGTGACGAAGAAACCGTGAGCACATTGGGACTGACGCATGAATCGATCGGCCGCTTCCTGGCTTTAATAAGAAGATTGTCCTCTCGAAAGACGGGCGTCGGCGGAGTCAAATATTTCACCTTGGATGGAGTTTCTTATAAACTCCATGCGGCGAACATGTACACGCGCCAATCGCCCTTCGCGGATGGCAGTTCCTCCGATCTTTACGTTACTGTCACCAAAGGCGCGACGGGGGAGTCATTTGAGTTTCATGGTTTATTTCCAGAAATGATCGCGCGACATGGGTTTTATGGCGACCCTGGAAATGTGAATCGAGTTGACCCAAAGTCTCTCAAAGAATTCTTTGGTGATAGCTTGAAGTAGCGTCATGGCGCCTGATCAAGTTGTCGTAGGCGACATCACCAGTATCGAAGATGACGAGCGCTTCACAGCCCTTACCGCTGCGACTATATAGCAATTCACCGGCTCGAACACAGAATCAATTGGGTAGTTTCGAATAGTCGAGCACGCCCACTTGATGGATCATTTTCCATCCGGTTTCAGTGAGAGTATAGGTTTTGCAGGTCCGCCCCTTCCAGTGCATTTCCTTTCCATTGCTTTTATTTCTCCAAAGAGTGTCAATGTCGACAACCGCAAATGCACCATCTCCTTCCTGAGAGACTTCAATTTTTTGGATCGTGCGAACGTTGTAAATCAATTCATGTGTATCGAAGAGTTCTTTCCAGCTATTGCCCCATCGAAGCGCATTGAATTTGCCTTGTATCAATAGCCAGTCGATTGGGTCATGATGGTTTTGAGTGGGCGGCCATGGCCACACCATTTCCTCATGAAAGACAGATATAAGTTTCTCGACGTTTTTGGAGTTCCAAGCCTCAGTTTCTCGTTCAACGATCTCTTTGATTTCATCGACGATCGACATTTCTATTCCAACTCGGCAAAGCAATGGCTTTCAGATACGGTTTCAATGCGGACGCAATTTCATGTTTTTGATTTCGGGAAAGAATATGAAACAGATGTCCAGACTTCACGGTAACGATCGTACCAGAGCAAAGCAACACTGAAAGTCTTGACACCGCCGAGGACGTTGATTCGAAGATCTGCCCGGGCAGAGTTGGGCAAGAAGATCGTGTGCTTGACAGTCGTTCGAGGCCAGTTGGATAGTTTAAATACATGGCTCAGTAACTCCTCAGATCTTATTTCCAGCTTTCCTATCTTGGCCTGACCGAGGCCGGTCGCATTTATTTAATTGAGGAGTTTTTTTGATGAATCACGATCGCTTTTATTCTTTTTCCGAAGTTTACGACGTCGCATTTGATTTCAAAGATGTGCCTGCCGAGTGTGCGTTTCTCCGCGCGACTTACGAGGGAATCACGGGTCGGCGCCCTCAATCATTTATCGATATTGCCGCGGGACCTGGGCTGCATGCCATCGAAATGGCGCGTGTTGGTCTTGATTCGGCCGCGCTCGATCTGTCTCAAGACATGGTCGAGTACGGAATCAACAAGGCGCAGCGGGCTGGGGTCACAGTCGATTATCGCCAAGGGAACATGGCGAATTTTGATTGGGACCGCACCTTTGATCTGGCCGGAATTTTTATGGACTCGTTGTGCTACCTCGTCGACAACGCCGTAGTCATTTCTCACCTGCGCTCGGTGGCTCAGATCCTCAATGTGGGCGGCCTCTATGTTTTAGAGATGAGTCATCCTCGCGACGTCTTTTCTGTCGGGCAGTCGACAGCGACCACTTGGGAAGTCGAAAGAAATGGTTTGTGGACGTCGGTGACATGGGGAGACAACGCCGACGAATTTGATCCCATTTCACAAATTACCAATACGACCGTCCAGGTACGTTTCCGAGCCAATGGCGAAGAGCAGCGACTGACAGAAAAGGCCCGCGCTCGTTGTTTTACGTATAACGAATTGCAGGCACTGGTCTTGGCGGAAGGTAGTTTTGAGATTGTCGCGATGTACGGCGCGATGAAGAGCGACGTGCCTTTTTCGAATGACAAAGCTGCGTGGAGAATGATCCCCGTGTTGCGAAGGCGTGCGTGAGGCGACTGCCGTCACAATTGCTGTCGAACTTGCTGAGCGTGCCAAATAGGTAATCGTTGCTCTAAATACGCAATGTCGTTAGGAAGTTCGCATTGATCTCAAACTGATACAGACTTGCGTCTAATCTTCGACAGTTTAGATAGGAATAGACTCGCGCGAGATCCTATCAGCTCCGATATATCGACAATGGAGGACTGTCTATAGGTCCTTCAATTGCATTGGTAATCAAACAATGCTCGATATGAGACAAGACTTCGGGGAGATTTAGGAATGTCGCAGGGGCGTCGTCAGGTCAGAAAATCAGTTGCGTTCACGTTACCTCTAATTTTGGTATGTCTCTTAGCTTATCAGAATTGCTCAAACGTGAAGTTCGGAGCCTCCGCCGCTCTTCGTACAGAAGAAGAACAGCGACGCATGTGTCCGAATGGTTGTATCGAAGGTCAGATCGAATCCCTCGAAAATACGGATAAGCCTGAAGTGAAAGTCATTCTGGTGACCGACAACTCCTTCAGCATGAGCCAGAGCCAAGAAAAGCTCGCCGTCGGCGTTGGATCGTTAATTGATCGTCTGAAGGGTTTCACGGCTTCCTATCACCTATTCACGACGACGCAAGAAGGTGACAAAGCGGTTTCTGTGAAGAGAACGGGATGTGAAGTTCAGCGTGGCTCTGTCACCGAACTGTTGACTGGATCGGCATGCCCCACGGGCAGCGCTCGGACTCTGGGAAGCATTTATTCTTTCATTGAATCGTGGAGTCTTGCGCCATCTCTTTCAACAGGCGCCGATTTTCGTATGACGGAGCAGGCGAGTGAGGCGGAGTTTGCCGACTTGAAGCACAGACTCGCGAGTGCGATTTCCTCTCCGAACGGGGGAGTTGGTACCAGTGGCAGCGATCGGGAGCAGGGAATTTGTACGCTGGCACGGTCGGTTTATGAAGAAGGTGCCAATCGTATTCTCAATCCGGGTGACGTTGCAGTTTTCACAGTGATCAGCGATGAGGAGGATTTTTCGGATCTCTCTAGCTGTCTTTCGGGCACGCGAACCTCAACGGATTGCACGGCTGAAGATACAAGTCCGGTGACTCAGACAATCACGCAAGTCTGTACGCGTCCTGAATGCGCATCTATATCGGTTGCCTACGACGTCGACTTGGCCGAGCGGTCCGCCATCAAGGAGACAGTCACGTATTCGCGTCTTCAGAATCCATACTCGAGTCGCAAAATTTACTATCGCACGGTTGCTGAATTCTCGGAGTCGCTTGGCTTCGAATACGAAGTCGCGCGTCCCCCAGTGGATGGTGTGCCACAGCCGAACCTCTTGCAGTCAGGCACGGCGACTTTGGGTCGTCTTTCAGTTTGTAGCGGTGTTGCCGCAAATGCGCCCTGCGCGACAACTGCGCAGGTGGATGCAGCCATCGCCCGTGCGAAGGCTTTAGGTGGGACCTACAAGGCAAATTCTTGCCGGGTCGTGTCCTGTACGCAAACGCGAGCGGCGGCGGCTCCGGCGCCTAAGACTGTAAACGCCGCTTCTTGCAGCGCGCTCAGTTTGGTTCAGTGCGAGGCGGCCTTAGGGTCTGTCGCGTATTACGAAGCGGGTTCATGCTCGGCGCCGACGGATAGCGCGAATTGCCAGAATGTGGTTCCCACGGCGGAAGTGCGCACGCTCTCCAGTCGTGAGGTGGCCTCGGCGCGCGCGAGTCTCGTCTGTACGAGTGCGGAGATTTCGTCGGCACAGTCCGCGGTCGGATCTGGCTATACCTATGTCGCGAACAGCTGCCAAGTGACGTCGAGCACGGTCACCTATCCGGCGACGACGAAGTCGTACCAGATCACGCATCTTTCGACCGAAACCGCTGACCAGGTGAACGCGAACAGCTATTGTGGTTCACGTCTCTATAAAGACAACGAAACGCTGTCCGCATATGCGTCACGAACGAACAACTCTCGGCCTGTGTCGGCGTGTCGGATCAAAACAATCGGCACGGTGCAACGGTCGATGGAGACGGTCACTCAGGTTGTGGACCGTCCGAATGGAACTCCGCTGTGTGTATCGAAGCCGAAAGTCGCAAGTAGCTTCCCTAAGGAGGGCGGTGTTGCGAACATTTCCGCGGCTTTCAAACAACGTGCAGATGTTTTGCTGGGCAGCAACTACTTCGTTTCCGCCATTGTGCATAAAAACGCTTCAGATCCCAATTGTCCGATTTTGGCGGGCCAGTCGCTTGGATCTAAGTATATAGCGCTCGCAAATGCCTCGCCCGGCAATCAAGGCGTCATCGCGTCGATCTGTGATTCCGACTACGGCGTCGCCTTCGAAGATGTCTCGCAGTGGGTCGTGAAGAGTTTGGCGAATACGTATGTTGTCCCAAATCTGAAGCAGGACGACGAAATTCTCTCGGTGTGGATCGTGCGCAATGGAGTGGAAGTTTCGATCGCGCCGACGGACATTGAAATCAAAGGCAATACGCTGAAGATCTTGAGCGCGGACCTGCTTCAGCCAGGCGATAAAATTCACTACCAAGTTCGCTTGGCTGGCAATTAAGAAGAGTGTTACGCTTCTTTCGCTCGTCGCCTGAAGACGAGCGTTGGGCGAAGGAAACGACACCTATGCAGAATTGGGAATCCGAATTCGCGAAGAAGATTGCGCAGATCGCGACAAGCGCGGATCCTGCGCATGACGTCTTGCACTTTCAGCGCGTCGCAAGGACGGCCGCAGCTCTATGTGCCGCTGAGAACGCGAACCCCGAGATTGTTTTGCCGGCCGCTTGGTTACATGATTTCGTGATCATTCCAAAAAACGATCCGCGCAGGTCGGAGGCTTCTCGGCTTTCGGCTGCTGCTGCTATCGAGTACCTGGCCTCTATTGGATATCCTGAGCGTCATTTCTCGGCGATTGTGCATGCGATTGAGTGCCATAGCTTTAGCGCGAACATCACGCCGCGAACTCTGGAGGCGAAGGTCGTGCAGGACGCCGATCGACTCGATGGTCTCGGTGCGATCGGTATCGCTCGTTGTTTTGCGACAGCCGGCTTGCTTCAGCGGGCGTTTTATTCGTCGGAGGATCCGTTTTGCCGCTCGCGTGAGCCCGACGATGCGCATTTCACGATCGATCATTTTTACCGCAAATTGTTTCGCACGGTAGAGACTCTGCAAACAGATGCCGGTTGTCGCGAAGGCCAAAGGCGAATGCAGGTGATGAAGGGATATTTGGAACAGTTGGCGGTAGAGTTGGCTTGACACACCCCCGTGGTGTGCTTTGGGCGAGGGTCACTCTTCCGCGCCAACGGTGATCGACGGTTCCGTCGCCGAGAGTTTACGTATGAAAATCCAGTCGACGGCGAGGCGGTTGGCATAGGTTCCGAAAATTCTGAGTTTGGTATCTCCGGCGCCAATCACGGTTGTGAAGTTGTAGGTTTTATCCATATTGCTAGCACCCTCGCCGATCACGCGAATACTATTCTCCGTCATCATCGTGGAATATCGAGTCGTGCCCAAGATCAGACCTTTGCTACCGTCGTTATAAGTATAATCCCAGCCCGTCATGTGTGCGACGCGCATGTTATATGTGCCTTGAAGCAGCCAACCCACGCCACTTGAACCGGCCGTACCCAAAAGATCATTGTGGTAGTGATTGTAGGCGTCGATTCCGAAACTAATGTCTCGAACTTCGAGACTCTGTTCGATCGAAACGCCTTGGTAACGAGGCACGACCGTATTGACCGTATCGAGCATTGGATACCGGTCACCGCCGGTCAATTCGGCCCAGCCTCCAGATATGTTGAGACTCCCGTATCCCGTGCGGGTGGGTGCGGCCCAGCCGAGCACCCACTTGGTCGTGTCCAAAGTTGTGCCGACGAAGTCGTCAAAGAACAAGAAAGTGGCCGCACCATCGGCAACTGAGGTCAGAGCCGGGTCGCCATAGTAGGCGTAAATGGATGTGGTGGCGTTGGCTGAGATGGTGCCGACTTCAACCCAAATTTTGGTGGACGCAGTATTGCAGCCGGATTCAATCCAGTGGCTGAAGAGAGTCGCGCTATCGTAGCTTGTAAAACGAATATCGCTACAGTCCGCTTTCATGTGAGAGGCGGTGACGAGGCTCGCTGTGTTCAGCGTGACTTTGATAGTGTAGTCCGTCAGCGCGTTGGCGTTGCCGCTATTATTCACCTGAATCAAGCGCCGGTAGCTGCCATAGGGATATGTGGTGGAGTGCGACAAAGTCGCCACACCGTCCGACAGAGTGCCGATGGAATTATAGGCGCACACGCGGAAAGAATATGTCGCCATACCGGAAAGGTCTGAAACCTGATGAGAGGTATTGGTTCCCACGTCCACGACGGATCCACTCGAGCAATCGGCAGGCGCAGCCGCGCCCGATTGATAAGCGATTTTGTATCCGGTGGTAGTTCCTCCACCGCTATTCCAGCTCAACGTAATCGCGGTGCCATTCACGCTCGCCGCCAATGACGACACGTCCGGTGGCGGTACGGGCTCATTGTCAATGACAGTGAGGTTGAGCGTTCCAACCCCGACCCGGAATCTGGAATCGTTGGAAGTTAAGGAGAGCTGAAACGTCTCCGGTTCATGGTAGACATTGTCATCCGGCAGCGTGAGGACAAGAGTGCTGGATTGTGCATCTTTACTAATACTCAAAGTTTGGTTACCTGATACAGAAAAAGGCGAACGCTCGACCCCCTGCCCATCGACAATCCTGAGCAGCGCTGAGCTATCAGCTTTGCTGGGCAGGTTCAGGAGGACCGTTATAATGACGGTTGAGCCTTCGGAGACCGACAAGCTTGCAGTATCAAAACTCAGAGTCTGCGGCGATTCAGATGAATTTGTGTTTCCGGAATTCACTGCGCCAGTGATTTTGCCTAGGCACCCACTGAGGCTGAGACTCAGCAAAAGCAGCAATGAAGACCAGGAGATTCGGCCTGGTCGGCGCCGCGAACATTTGCACTGAAAAAAACGTTCAATAAAGTGCATATGTTTGTATCGGTTGCGATGGCTCTGGACTTCAGTCGAGCCATCCGAAATGTGATCCAAGAATTGTTAATTGTGCTGGTCATTTGAGCAAACTCAAGGACGAGGCATGTCTCGAGATTGCCAATGTTTCCGATTGAGACACTGATTCGACCGGATTGGGTAAATAAAAATTGATTCTTGCTTACGGCCCCTATCGGCCGGTCTCCGACCTGCAAAAAATCACATAAAGCGACTTCATCAGCTCGAACACCCTCGGATCGACGATGGAATAGTAGACTTGCTTTCCGTCTCGCCTTGAGTCGATTAGACCCTCTAGGCGCATGTTTTTCAAAAACTGGGAAACAGCGGATTGTGACGCTTCACAAGCCTCTTCGATTTCTCCGACCGACTTCTCACCTTCGGCTAGGCTGCAAAGGATGAGCAATCGTTGGGGATGCGACAGCAGCTTCAGTAAAGCAGCCACGTCTTCGCTTTTTCTTTTCAGGCGCGCAAGGGATTTGATTGTGGCTTGACTTTTCATATTATGATATTATAATATGACTATCGAAATTGCAACAGAATTGAGGAGCTTACTCTTGGAGTCAAAACAAATATTCAACCCCAAAATTGTTGATGACGTGCCTGAAATCACGCCGGAAGACCTTAAGGCCTACGTAGACAAAGTAACACTCATTGACGTTCGAAGACCAGATGAGTTCAACAATGAACTTTCGCACATCCCAGGCGCGCAACTGATTACGATCGGTCCGGACCTGGATGCGTTTCTGAGTACACATGACAAGGATGACGAAATCGTATTTGTTTGCCGAAGCGGCGCGCGGTCCGGCCGCGCGACGTTACAGAGCCGAGCCCTGGGATTCTGGAAAAGCGTCAATCTCCAGGGGGGCATGCTTCTTTGGAATGAGCGGAAATATCCCACTGAGCGGTCTAGGAAGGGAGGCTGAGTATGGAATTGAACACGATCTTTTATCCTCTCCTGGGCGGGAGCCTCATTGGTCTCGCCGTGACGCTCATGCTGCTGTTTAACGGAAGGGTGACGGGTATCAGCGGAATTATTGCCTCATCTCTCACAAAGCCGGATAGATCTGGGCTGTGGCGATGGCTCTTTCTTGCGGGAATTATTCTCGGCGGTATCCTGATGCATACGTTTGGTCCGGAACTTTTCGTTAACCAATCTGGACGTGGTGTTGTGCTCGTTCTCATCGCAGGACTTCTCGTTGGATACGGCACGGTCATGGGTAGCGGCTGCACCAGTGGTCACGGTGTTTGTGGGGTCAGCCGGTTTTCGACTCGGTCCCTGATTGCGACAGCGACGTTCATGCTCTTTGGTTTTCTCACGGTACAAGTTGTTCGCTACTTCTTGGGAGGGATGTCATGAAGACGAGGACACTCGAGCAGAATATCGTTTCGTTTGTCGTCGGCATTCTCTTTGCGATTGGACTTGCGCTTTCAGGCATGACACAGCCGCAAAAGATTATTAACTTTTTGGATCCCTGGAACTGGGATCCATCCCTTCTGTTTGTCATGCTGGGAGCCGTGGGTGTTCACGCCTTGAGCTATCCGCTTATTCGACGCAGGCAATCGCCGCTTCTCGATACCAAATGGCATGTGCCAACACGACAAGATCTTACATCTCGACTGGTTTTGGGCTCAGCTCTTTTTGGGATTGGGTGGGGTCTTGGCGGATATTGTCCAGGGCCAGGTTTGGCATCCTTGGCATCAGGCGATGCGAGGTCGTTCATTTTTGTCGGAGCCATGCTCGCGGGGATGATGTTATTTAAGAAAACAGAACCCCATCTCAGATTGCGAGAATAATTATGGAAGCACTCGGGTACCTCGCAAGTCTCGCAATGGGGGTCGTCTTAGGGTTGATGGGAGGCGGAGGGTCGATTTTGACCGTTCCCATCATGGTGTACCTTTTTGGTCTGCCCCCGGTTGTCGCCACAGGATATTCGCTCTTTGTGGTCGGCTTAACAGCGGTGATCGGGAGCGCAATGTACATTCGAAAAGGAGAAATTGATTTTAAAGTCGGACTATCTTTTGCGGTCCCGAGCATACTGGGAGTGAATCTGTCCCGCGCGGTTGTTCTGCCCGTGATTCCCAACGTCATCGGAAGCATAGGTGGATTCGTAATCACAAAAGAAATTCTTGTGATGGCGACGTTTTCGATCCTTATGATCGTCGCTTCTTACTCGATGATCGGCAAACGCAAAGAGCGTAGCCAAGCGACATACCAACCCATCGTGCGTGTGGCGTTCATTTCAATTCAGGGATTCGTCATTGGGCTAATTGCTGGGTTTGTGGGAGCGGGAGGCGGCTTTCTCATTATCCCGGCACTTGTCACGCTTGCGGGACTCTCGATGCGGATCGCAGTCGGCACGTCGCTTCTGATTATCGCGCTTCAATCTCTAATGGGGTTCTCTGGCGATCTCATGCGCGGGGCAACGGTTGATTGGCCCTTATTGGGTACAGTCGCTGCGGTCGCGGCAGTTGGGATTGTTGCGGGCTCAGCACTTGCACAGAAAGTGAAAGAGCAAAAGCTAAAGGTCGCATTTGGGTGGTTTGTACTTGTGATGGGCGCGACCATCTTGATCGAGCAAATTTATCAGCTTTCATCGAAGTGAGGATAAACGTCATGACACAAATCAAAGAATTCTTCGACAAGAACACGTGGACACTCACCTATGTCGTTTGGGACGAATCGACACGAGATGCGATCGTGATTGATCCGGTTTTGGACTACGATCAAGCCGCATCGAAGACGAGCGAGGAGTCGGCGAGGATCGTCATTGAGTTTCTGAGCTCAAAAGAGCTCAGCCTACATTATATTCTTGAGACCCACGCTCATGCCGACCACCTCAGTGGATCGCAAATCATAAAAAGAGAATTTCCAAATGCTCGGATTTTAATTGGGGAAAAAATCACCCAGGTGCAGGAAGTATTCAAAGGCGTCTTCGGTCTGCCCGAAGAGTTTAAAACCGACGGATCGCAATTTGATCGCCTTCTAAAAGACGGTGAGGAGTTCCACGCGGGTTCGATTAAAATAAAAACGCTCTTTACGCCGGGACACACGCCGGCCTGTGCGTCGTATTACATCGACGGCAACGTCTTTGTCGGCGACGCGCTCTTTATGCCTGATTATGGGACTGGCCGCTGTGACTTTCCGGCAGGAAGTGCAGCGGACCTTTATCATTCCATTCATGACCGACTCTATGAACTCCCAGAAAACACCAAGGTGTATACGGGACACGACTATTTACCAAACGGCCGCCCCTTAAGATTTATGGCAACCATCGCCGAAGAGAAAACGGAGAACATCCAGCTCAAAGAGCGGACCTCACTCGAGGAGTTCGTCCGTTTTCGGACAGAACGTGATCGCACGCTGGCAGCACCAAAACTTTTATTGCCCTCGGTGCAGGTGAACATAGACGCCGGTCACCTACCAAAGCCCGCAAAGAATGGGAAAAGATATTTGCGCATTCCTATCAGCTGATTCGCAGCAACCGCTCGTTTTAGGTTTGGGAGGCGGTTGAATGAGAAGAATCCGTTCTCGTGGACAAACCTTGGGATGCGTGGACAAAGCGGCCACTAGACCGCCGCTTCAGCAAGCGTCGGGTTTCCGTTACGCGGGGGGAAGGTCAACTGGCGGCCGAACAATCTGGGCGAAAGTGCCTCGTCTGACTCTAAGTTCATAACGTAAACTTCGGCCGAACCAAGTATTTTCTAGTAAATTTAAATAGCCTAGAATATAAAAAGTATTAGCATTTCAATCACTTAGTTAGCGACGAGTACGGTTGCAAATTTCATATTTTGACAGAGGAGCCGCAAAACACCCTTCCGCCTAGAAACATCGGCTGAGAAATCTCGGTTTGATACTCCATTGGATACTAGATCGCCGCACGTGTCGAAAACAGGAAATGGCATAAAATAACTTCGAATAAATAAAGACGATAACTTCTAGTAGATATTATTGGCAACTTCTAGTAAATTTGCTGAGTCGATGGGGATGGCCTAAGGAAGTTTGAATGTCGTATGAACCAAGCAAAGTTCTGGCACAAGCGCTTAAGCAAGCCAAAAACAAGTCGGAGGACGGCGTACTCGAGAGCTCTGCACTCAATCCCAAACAAGCTGCGTTGCTAAAAAAGGCTGGTTGCCTCACGCAAGTAATTCGAGGCTGGTATCTTCTGTCGCGGCCAGAGCCTGCAGGCAGTTCGACAGTTTGGTACGTCGGGTTTTGGAATTTCATCAAAGTCTATTTGCTGAAGCGATTCGGGAAGCATGGATACTGCCTTTCAGCAGATACCTCGCTGGATCTTCATACCGGAGAGGGTCACATTGCGAAACAGGTGACTGCGATAACACGCAAGCCATCAAATCAGACCGTTGCTTTGCCGCACGACACATCTCTACTTCTGTATGCCGACACAAAAAATTTTCCGAGACAACTCGAGAAGTTAAATGGCATCTATGTAATGCCATTGCCTTTGGCGCTTTGCCGGCTGTCGCCCGCATATTACAAAAATAAACCGCTCAATGTTGAGATCGCTCTCAAGATGCTTCAATCAGTTACTGAAGTGTCGCGAATATTACTGGATGGCGCTCTTGTAACCGATGCCGGGAGAATCGCTGGAGCCTTCCGTGCGATTGGTGAGTCGCCGAAGGCAGAGCAGATCGTACGAGATATGCAGGCGGCTGGCCTGTCGGTTTCTGAAATCAATCCTTTTGAAAATCATGTTCCTTCACTTTCTGCAATTCCAAGAATCAAGTCTGCGTATAGCGGGCGAATTGAGGCGATGTGGAAACGAATGCGGTCTGAAGTGATCTCAGAATTCCCAGATCCACCAGGAACTGCTCCGAACAAAGAAGAACGAGTGATTCGAATCATTCAGGAACGATACAAGCATGACGCGTATCACTCTCTTTCCATAGAAGGATATGAAGTAACCGAAGATCTACTTCAGCGAATTGCAGAGGGTAACTGGAGACCTGACGTAGATCCGAAAGATCACGAACAAATCGATGCCATGGCTGCAAAAGGCTATCACGAGGCATTTCAGCAGGTATTGAAGTCGGTTCGCAAAACTATTGTTGGCCTTAACGCGGGAAAGGTATTTGAAGATGATTTGCAGAATTGGTATCGAGCTTTGTTCTCGCCTTCTGTGCAGGCCGGAATTCTAAAGGCCGCAGATTTGGCGGGATATCGAAGCGGGCCAGTGTATATCAAAGGCGCACGACACGTTCCCCCAGGCGGCAAAGATGCAGTTCTCGATTCGATGGAGACCCTGTTTAGATTAATCAGAGACGAGCCACATCCCGCTGTCCGGGCTGTTCTTGGGCACTTCATTTTCGTCTACATTCATCCTTACATGGACGGAAACGGGAGGATTGGACGGCTGCTGCTGAACCTCATGTTGGTCTCCGGCGGCTACCGCTGGACGATCATACGCATAGAGGAGCGAGCGAGATACATGGCTGCCTTAGAGGCCGCATCAATTGAAGGAAGGATCGAACCATTTGCTAAGTTTGTTAGATCGGAACTCGACTACTGGACAGAAAAAATCGCCAGCTCAACCGCTGCTTCAGCAAGCGATGGATGTCCGTGAGTCGGAGGGAAGTCCAGCTAAGTATCGAAGCCGTAAATTACGAAGGGAAAGCAATTAAAGACGTACGATTAACAGGGAACGATTGCATAGTTGAGGGCGACGCGATTTCAATAGTTGGGCGACAAGATTCGAATTAAAAAATGCAACGATCTCACGCCTCAAATTCCGTATCTGTTGTCGGCTTGGCCGAGATACAAATCAATCTCAGTTTGCAAAAGTGCGTTCACGAAATCACCGACGCCTGTGCGGATTTCTTGCGTCAGCACTTCGAGTGCGCGGATCCGGTTTTCCTTGAAACTCTCCAGCGCCTGAACAAGCTCTGGAATCTTGATTTCAGCTTTGATAATTCCCATTTGGAATTTCATAGCTCATGTCCTTCTGCCGGTCACACGGACTCGGCCGATCGGACACACATTTTCTTACGCTACCAGTGGCGGGTGTCCGAAACTTTTCCGCGATATCCCCACATTTTTTTTGCCGGTCAATGGTCGACATTGGGTCGGTAATCCTTCGCTATTGTGAGCGGAGAGATGAATTCAGTGACCACCAAGGCTCTGGAAGGAAAGACCGACAGGGCGACCAAGACGATTGCCTTCCTGACCGTTTCGAGCAACAAAAAAGGCGCCGATGGCGGCGCCTGAATTCCAGCTTAACTCCGAGCCGGGCTCCTCGAAAACTCAAGTAGCATTTGGAGTAGCAAGAAGTAGCAAAGTTTTGAGAAAGCCAGCGGAGAAATTTTGGAAAGGTGTGGACGGCTTGAGTTGAGAAACATAGCGGCATAACCTCGTTGGTGACTAAACCAACCGCTCGGGAAACCGAGCAGCAAGAGGAG
>JAMPXM010000305.1 GCA_023701225.1 Pseudobdellovibrionaceae bacterium
ATGGTCCTTCCCAATCCTCCGGCGCCCACGCGCCCAAGGCGTTCGTGACGTCGACCAGATGCACGTTCCAGTTTTGTCGCGAAAGTTCCTCGGCCAGCCAGTGCCCACGCCCATAAGCGGACACGACAACGAGATCAGGAGTTTTACTCATGGCGTCCACTTGAGAGAGACCTCCTTCACCAAACGTTGCTCATCGATATGCATACAAAGCTCGGAACGCTCCAGAGAATACCCGTGCTGGGCAGGCTGATTCAAGCTGCGTCTTTGTAAGATCAACGGCCCCGTGTCGACGCCTTGATCGACGACGTGCACGCTCACCCCCATCTCAGCACCATCCTCATACGCACGCGCGATACTGTTCAAACCCGGATGTTTCGGCAACAAACTCGGATGCAAATTGACGATGCGATTTTCCCAACGCGCAACAAATGCCGCGGGAACGACGCGCATGAACCCCGCCAAGAAGATGTGTGTCACTCCGCTCAAGACGAGCTCTTCGTGCAATCGCTCCCAATCCACTCTTGTGTGATTTGGCCGCGCTGGATCGGGTGAACGCGGCAAGATTCGAGTGATCACTCCTGCGCGGCGCGCACGCAAAAGCCCGAGTGCCGTCGCGCTCGAACTGTAAACGCACACGACATCGACCTCATCACGCAAATCCAAGAGCGTGGCGAGGTTGGATCCGCGCCCTGAAATCAACACTGCCCATCGCGGCCGGCGAAGATTCGTTTTCAATCAGTACACGATCTCAGGCTCAGCGCCTGCCCCTCGTCCAGGCTCCACCGCGCCCAGCACGAATGTTTTATAACCCATTTCCTCACAGAGACGACGCACGCGATCCGAATGCACAGGATCGACGATCAACGCCAGTCCAACGCCGCAATTCAAAGTCTTCAACATCTCCACGCGCGAGAGTCCGCTGCGATCTTGCACTTCGATAAATTCATCCGGCCATGACCAATCCAGCAAGCGCACGCGGCAGCCTCGCGGTAGAATCCTCGGGATGTTTTCCATCCCGCCTCCCGTGATGTGCGCGACGGCTTGCAGAAGATTTTCGGACGCGAGCTTCAAAACCAAACGCGGATAAAGGTGCGTCGGCCGTAGGAGGCGATCCCGCCACACATCCAAATCCTCATCAAAAAGTTTGCGGAGCAGCGAGAATCCATTGCTGTGAAATCCGGAGCTGGACACACCGATGACATCCGCGCCCATTTTTACACGTTCCGGACCGAGCATATTGTCTTCATCGACGATGCCGACCGAAAAACCCGCGCAATCAAAATCGGAGCCGTGATAGACGCCGGGCATTTCCGCCGTTTCTCCGCCGATCAACGCGCAGTCGGAATCATGACAGGCTTGGCGCACGCCTTCCAAAAACGAGCGGGCGTTCTGCTGCTCCAATTTCCCAGTGGCGTAATAGTCGAGAAAGAAGAGCGGACGTGCGCCACTGCAGACCAAGTCGTTCACACACATGGCGACCAAATCCTGGCCAACCGTATTGTAGATTCCGAAATGAGAGGCGAGTTTGACTTTCGTCCCGACACCATCGGTACTGGACACCAGGGCCGGCTTTTTGATCTCAGGAAACCGCATCCGAAACACCGCCGCAAATCCGCCAATGCCTGAGATCAGCTTATCGGCATGCGGAGACTGGCGCGTGTCCGTGGCCTGCAACCAATCGACGAGCGCATCTCCGGCTTCGACATCTACGCCGGCGGATTTGTAGTCGATGCTCACGGCATCCTCCCCTTGTGTTCGCGATGCCGGTATTCAACCACCGCGAACTAGACCTCGGCAAGGCTTGGGAAAGCCGACCGGAAAGATCGTCAGGAAAGATCGTCGGAAATTGCCCAGAAATTCTCCATCTGCGAAGTCCCTCAACAGACGCGGGACGCCATTTCGAGCCAGAGGCCGACTGAACTGGTCTTGACCTTGCTTGAGTCATTCTATGCACTTAAGGAGGATCGGGGGGAGTTTTGAGACGGATTTTCACTACCAGCCTTTTCGCGCTGACCACACTTTGCACCACATTGCCCGCCTGGGCCGCGGATGACGCAGAGACGACACGCCTTCCCCAGCTCCGCCGTCCGGAAGGAATCCTTCTCGCGCAAGATGGCGACGATTCCTACGACCCGTTTGCTGACTATTCCGAGTTCGAAGAATCTTCGGAAGAAGAAGAAGACGTCAATTTTTTCCGAAACGGTCGATTGCTAACCATGGGCTTCATCGTCGGTTATCGCGATTGGACCGGAAATCTCGGCACGATTTACTCGGGCGATCCCACGTTCGGGTTGTACCTTTCTTATTTCTTTGACCTCAGGTTCGCGCTGCAGTTCGGATTTCTCACCGGCAGCCACACCTTGGTCGCCGTGGGCCCCAGCGAAACGCTGAACGGCAACGTCTCCATCGCGGACTTATCCTTCAACCTGAAGTATTACTTCAATACACAAAACGTGACGCGAGGATTGGCGGACTTGAATCCCTATATCATTAGCGGCTTTTCGTATTTGATGCGCACGACGGTGATCGACTTGGCCGCCGACGATGTCGCCAAAGACGGGGCATTCGGTTTCAACATCGGCGCGGGTATCGAGATCCCGATGATGCGCAACAAAATGTATTTTGGTCTTCAAGGCGCCTATCAGATGGCCGCATTTCCGGACGAAAACAAGTCGATCAAGCAATCCGACGAAGTCACTCCGGTCATCAAGCCGTCAGGTGACTCCTTCACGGCGCTCGGTATCTTAGGCGTCAACTTCTAAAGAGCCCGAGCACACCGAGAAGCATGGCGATCAGAATCAGAACCGGCGCCAACCAGGTCGTCACCACAATCCAGTGGCTGTACATCTTGATCGTCGTCAACGAGTCATCGTTGACGAACTCCGCGCGCTTGAGTTCCCGCTTCAAACGCCACGCGACCGCGAACGAAAACCCGAGTGCGATCACCGGCAACAGCCCGTTGATCAAAACCCCGTCGACGATCTCCAATACGCCTCGCCCCTCGTAATTGACGTCACGAAACGCCGTCGTCGAAAGGGCCGGAGCCATCGCAAGTACGAACGCCATCGCGCCGCTCACCCATGCGGCCGCTCGCCGAGTGAACAAACGATCA
>JAMPXM010000048.1 GCA_023701225.1 Pseudobdellovibrionaceae bacterium
ATTCACAATTTCTTGATCATATTGGCACTGCTCTATACCCTCAGCCCGACATCCGCTCGGGCCGAGCTCGAGCCGACGTTTGGACCGGAATTTGAGTTCACCAATGACGAACTCGAAAACGCCTATAGCGTTGCCGTCGAGGAATCTTGGGCGGCCCGAATGATCCAGGTGATCGAACGCAAATGTGCGCCGCTCAGCTGTCGCGTCGAGTGGCACCGTGGAAAACACCGGGTCCGCGAGGCCCGCTTTGTCTTCCCGGATGGGTTTTGGTTTAACGTCAGCGTCGATCCCAAAGTCATCGAGGTGCAAGCGAAGCCACAGACACTCACGGAGCTTCGTCGTCGTTCCCAGTTTCTCGAAGAAATGGTCTTCGAATCCGCGCGCGAAGTCGGATTGAGGCCCAAGCCACATCGCGCCGGACACTTCAATATCGGTTTGATGTCGGCCTTCAACGGTGACCCCGATGAGTTCCTGAAGTTCTTCCTCGACTATTCAACACACGCGGAGCTGGCGAGCGGGATTTTGCGCGAGAATTTTCGTACAGCACCCCCGCTCGCAGTGATGTCGACCGGACAAATCAATGCGCTCAATCGCATCCTCGAGGCCCGTCGTGCGGGCCGATTGCCCACGATCAAGTCCGTGATTGAGCGGATCGTCCGCGAGGTCTACTTCAAAAATCTGGCGACATTCGCGATGGAGCCGCCGAGCCATAACCAGGCGATCAATCTCGATGCGGCGATGGTCCCAGATTTTCCGCAGACCGATAAACAACTCGAAATTCGCGCGGTTCGTGCGCAGTCGAGCGCACACGAGTTCGTGCTTCTGGCCGAACTCTTCACCGCGCGCATGCGGTTTTTAAAAACACGACCGTTACCGAATCAATACGATCGCCCGACGATTCAAGACGCCTCTTGGACCGAAAAGGTCGAGGCATTTCGTCAGTATGTGGCGGAAACTGGTCTGGATCCCGAGCGATTCATGTCGTTGGTGCCACGCTCGGCACCGTGGCCTCGCCATTGCGTGGATCTCTTCGATTGAAGCTTGCCGCTTCAAAGCCCCGGAACTATCATCAGATTAAACATGTTCTGATGAGGTACGCACCTTTGGCTTATCACTTTAAAAATCTAGTTTTCGAAGGTGGCGGAGTGAAAGGGATCGCGTATCTCGGCGCTCTGCAAGCCCTTTCCTCACGCGAAATTTTGCCCCAAGTGAGTCGTGTCGGCGGCACATCCGCGGGCGCGATTCACGCGGCGTTGGTGGCCCTCGGCTACAGCCTCGAAGAGCAATCTGAAATTGTCCAGGCCATGGACTTCAACAAATTCATGGACAGCGGATTTGGAATCATCATGGATACTCTTCGCTTGATCCGACACTTTGGCTGGTACAAAGGTGATTATTTTCACAATTGGATGCGTGAGCTGGTGGCGCGCAAGCTCGGACATCCGGACGCGACATTTCAAGATTTGAAGCAACGTGGATTACGCGATCTTTACGTGATCGGCGCCAACTTGAGCACGGGCTTAGCGGAAGTCTTCTCGCATGAACAAACACCTCATATGCCGATCGCCCACGCGGTTCGCATCTCGATGTCAATTCCCTTGTTTTTCCGCTGCGTACGCGGCGCGAACCGTGACGTTTACGTCGACGGTGGAATTTTGGACAACTATCCGGTCAAGCTCTTTGATCGGCTCAAGTATATCGCGGAGTCCGAGCGTGAATCTCACGCTCGTCCCACGGAGTATTACGAGCAGATCAATCGCAGACGCGAAGACCTGATCTCTGATTTTAGTCCATTTGTTTACAATCGCGAAACGCTCGGATTCCGGCTGGATTCGACAGCCGAAATCGCGACCTTCCGCGACCACAAAGATCCTGAACACAAAAAGATCAAGAGCCTCAAGGCCTATACCGCGGCCTTGATCGGCACACTTTTAGATGTGCAATCCCATCAGCACCTGCACAGCGACGACTGGCAGCGCACGATTTACATCGACACGCTTGGCATCGAAACCGTGCAGTTTCAAATCTCAGACGAACTTAAAAATGGCCTCATCGACTCAGGGAAGAAATTTACCGAATCCTATTTCACCTGGTACGACACCGCCGACCAAGAGGCAGCAAACAAACCAACCGACACATCCCCCAAAGTCCAAATCGCCCGCCCGTCCTAGGAAGACACCTGCATCCCAAAGAACACGCCATTCCTCATGTCCCCAGAGATTCCCATGGGGCGCATGCTGACGTTTGAAGATCCCGACGGCAGCGTCCTAAAGCTGATGAACCCCAAGTATTAGCCTGCCCTAGAGCCTCGACACATACTCCTCTGCGACTTGATTGATTGAGAGTCGATACGCTTGAGCGTCTAATTGCTCAACAGATTCAAGGAGACACGATGAAATGATTGGCCCGATGTAACTTTGGTATTTGCATATGGAGTAATATCTGGTTCAGGTTTGCCAAATCCTCTAATCTCAGCTCCAGTGGCGCCTCGTTGGGCTGGTACGTAGCACCAATTGGATAATCCTTTCCTGGCTCATTCGACATTTCAACATGAGCCCCTAAAATATAACGAACTGGATATTGTTTACTAAAATTCACCAAACGCTGAACGCTCGCTTTATAAGCGGCGAAGTCAGAAATATAGAGCCTGCCTGGATACAAGGTATCTCCAGTGTACAAATTGCGATAGCCGCGATCGTAGGCTGCGATCGAAGACGCTTCGTGACCAGGAGTCGGAATCAGGTCTACGACTCGATCACCTAAATCAAGACTCACGCTGGTGTTCGGCCAATCTTGGAATCCAAAAAATTTGACGACTTCCTCCACAGAGTGACCAACGACGACCGTATTCGGACGGCCTCTAAATTGTTCGTCGCCACTCACATGATCACCGTGCCCGTGAGTATGAGCGACGATGAGCTGCAAAGGGACCTCCACTTTCTCTCGCCTCTCAAAGTCACTCACCAAGTCATCAATGACTTGACGCAAAGGAAACGGCTCAGCTCCCATCGCTCCCGTATCGAGCAACAAGACTCGACGTTTACCAAACAGAAGGTGAATAAAGGGTGCTTCGTAATTATGGCACTTGCTGCCGCGAATCATGACTGTGTCCGAACTCGCCAAATGGACCTGCATGACGTCCTCTTCTCCTGGACGACAGTCGGGGGTTCCGGCCCGCCATTTCAAGCTTAAATTCAATTCATCAAATTTCGTAGAGGTTCGCCAGGATTGAGGAATATCGATGGATGCGACCGCCCGCTGTCTTTCACTGATTGGGATGGTCTCGTTGTGAGCGCAACGCACTCCCATCAAGATCAGTGTCAAAACCAAGATAGTGCGCCCCATACGCTCGTCCTGCTTTCGGAAAAGGGCCTAGCCTAGAACCGGAGACCACAACTCGTCGGAGTTTCTGGGTAAACCCTTGAACACCTGGACCCCGAACTCATTTCAACTACCGTCGCAATGCAGTTCATTGAATAATCGTAAATACACACAGGAATCGCACGCAATATGGCTTTTTTCCGATTTCTCATCCTCGGAATGTGGACCTACGGGTGCTGGCTACAATCTGTTCATGCAGATCCAAATCTACAATCTATCAAGAACACCATGAGTTGGGTGCAAGGAACGAACAATCATTCGGTCGGCTGCGATCCCATGATACAAGGACCTGAATCACGTCATGAGCACGGGAGTTCGGTGACGCCTCAAATGCTCAAAGATCCGCCGGCCATCCATGGCATGCTTTTGTTTGGGTCTGGACCTTTTTATGTGTCCCATCTCCCGAAGTTCCATAAACCCCACAACTACCAAGCCATTTATGAAATAGAGTTGGACGCAGCCACAGCCGCAAAAGTCCGCTCTGAAAAAGCCAAGCACGGTTACTTTACGATAGCTCCGACCGAAAATTTCGTCCTTCCGGAAATGACAAAAAACAAATCGACTTTCCCTGCTCTCTTATTCGGCGGTCACTTTGAAAGAGACGGCAACAAGTTAGGAAGCGCTCAAATTCAAATCAAGCGCGTCGTTTACTTCCGGCAACTCAACGGTGAGAACGCAGCTTCATCGGAAAGTGCGTTCTTTGCATTCGGCAGCCGCACCGAAGCGTTTCTTGCTCGACGCATACAAAAAGCACCTGACTTCGATCAAATCAGCAAAATTCAATCTCCGCCGCTCCAATTGCTCGATCAGTTGGCTTCACAAAAGATTATTCCTATCTCGACTTCCGATGCCAAACCCATAACAAAAGACGCCTCGATTTCGTTTGATCCTCAAAGTCCGCGAACAAAGAACGTGTTTCAAGCCACTCCAATCTATACGGAATTTGGAGACCTCAGCCAATGATGCGCGCGATTTCCATTTTGAGTCTTTCGACAATGACCTCGCTCATCGTCTCGGCCGCTGGAGTGAAGTCGACATTTGAAACCCCCCACTACATTTGGGAGATGCCACAAACTTGGTCCTACGAAAAGCCGGGCCCAACAGGAGGCATGGATGGACTGGTTTTCCCCGCAACCAACCGCTCGCGCGCGGATGGGTTTGTTGTGATGATCTCGGAACCCAAGGGAAACACGCCGATAGATGTAGCCTATCTGAAGTCACGAGTGACATCCGAATTTCTGAAAAGTCGCCCGACTGAAAAAGTTCGGTTCACAAAAACAGGTCGACTTGTCGGAAATGGCTTCAACGGGCCATCTGTTGAATACATAGGCGGCACCAAGAGCGATCCCAAATCCGTTCTGACGATCGCATTCACCAGCCAGAGCGACGTCCACATCATTTCCTATATCGCGGACAAAAAAGTTTTCGAACAAAAACGCGCGGAAATCATCTCGGCAGTGAAAAACATCAAAGTCAGAAAGGGAGCTTACTGAATATGCGCAGATCACGCGTCTCGCATCGCGCCTGGCTCCTCGGTGTCTCGGTCGGAATCTATGCTTTGGGGACTCCGTCGAGTCTAGCCACTTCAACTTTAAATTCGAACTGCAAACAAAATGAATTTTCTTGTGGAGAATGTGAAACGGCTCTTCAAGACGATTTCAATGAACTTCTCAACGAGTTTTCCCAAAACCGCCAGCTCAAGAGTCCTCGGTGGTCCGACAGTCAGCTTCCCCGGCATTCTGCCATCAAGAGCGACGCAAAAATCGAAGATTTCATTGAAAAATCGATTGCGTTACTAAAGAAGCACAACCCCGACGGCGCAAACCGTTTGAATATGATCATGTTAGGTCATAGCGAGAGTCTCCATGGCACGACACCCGGCAATCCACGCGTGGCGCTAAAAAGCCCGGATGGGGAGTTATGGGTCACGTTCAATACGGATCCGAAGGCACCCGGCTACAATTCCGTCGAAGTCATGCGATGGGATGGGAAAACAGGAACCTACAAATTTCAGGAAATCGCCTTCCCAGATGCCAAAGTGAAGCAAGGGCATATCGATTTGTCGGGATCCAAGTGCGTGCGTTGCCATCGCGAGCCCATGCGCCCCAATTGGGATACCTATCGCTCCTGGGCGGGTGTTGTCCCTCCTCGCGATGACCTTCTAGAAAACACAAAAGACAAAAATTCCGAGTCCAAAGTAACGGGGCCAGACTCCAATGCGAGAGCATACTTCAATTTCCTCGACCGAATCGCAAAAGCCAAAGAAGGAAAGGCTCAGCCTCAAGATGCACGATTGAAAATGTTGGAAATCCCAGCGAACAAGCCGAAGCCAACAGGTTCTCCGACTGCGCAGATTGGTGCGATCAAATCCGAACTCGCACAAAAAGGCTTTTATCGAGTTCCACACTTTCCGGAGCGAGACCAGCTTCGCAATCACTCTCCCAAAACTGCGCCCAAGGCGGGCTCCTCGCACGTCGCCTTCGACCAATTCATGGGTCAACAACTTTGTCAGATCGCGACTGGACTGAAGCAGAACCGGAACTTCGACAAATTCAAGTACGCATTGACCGGGATCATGAGGTGTTCAGCATCGCCAAAAAAGGATGTCGATTTCACGGAACTCCGCAAATATTTGCCCGACGACTTCGACGCAAGAGCTAGAGCGTATTTTTCCCAAAGCTCTTCGTTGAACACGGAAAAAGGCCAGACACCGATCGCAAACCAGCCTGATTCCGTTCTGCAAGCGGTTTTCGAACACACAAAAAAGGCGCACGAGGAAGGCGACCAATACAAAACCTCTAGGCATGAAAACTACATTAGTAACTATCTGCAGATCGTCGAAAAGGTGCCCAAGGACAAAGCAAAAAAGGATAGTCATTATGTTTCTAGCAAAAAACTTTCCAAAGTCGGCCTGCCGTTCACAGCTATAGAAGATCCTGGCGGAGTCAAAGGAGTTGCTGAATCTGATACAGGTCTGATTGCGAGCATGCGCTATATACTCGAACCTTATGGAGTCAATGTCGACGCGTGGTCAATGGCACTAGGGCGAAGCGTGACCGATCGGACCTTTTCTTTTTCAGATCAATTCGCCGATACCCTTGGCCAGCAAGCTCTATGGGATGAGGTGATGTCAGCAGTTCCTGGCAAGAACCAAACCGAAAAGTGTAAGGCCTTGCAAGATCTAAGTCGCCAATCACTCCAAGAGGAACAAGCAAGTCAACCAACGTCTGAGCTTCCCGATATATGCAAGACTGATGGCAGCCTATTCCTCGAAAAGATCGAACTGGAGTCGACGGCCTCAAGACTGGTGGAAAACACATGCATGACATGCCACGGTTCCGTCGCTCCCCCACTTGATCTTAATTTCAGTGATCATTCAGCAACACGAAATTGGCTCAATCAGCCTCACCCGACGAAACCACATACATGGGCCAAGCAATTGCAGTTCGCTCTCAGTTCAGAGTATTCGTTGGCCGGCTTGCCCGAACAAATGCCTCCACGCGGCTGGAATTATGATCCTCCAGTCAATGGCTTGGAAAAAGCAAAGCGCGATAAGGTCAGACGGGACTTGATCAACGGATACATCAACTTCATTTCGCAACCGAATCCGGATGGAACAAAATTCACTTGCCAGGATCTCAAATTCTATCTGAGCGCTGAAGCGAAAAATACGAACCCGTCCACAGCGCCTATTCAGAGTCCAGGCGTTGATACCGGAGGTGAGAATGAGCCAGATCCGTAAGCCCGCCCATGTCCTCCTCAGTTTCTTGCTTCTATTGGCCGGACGCGCAGGCATGGCCAAAGACAAACCCTCAGCAACTCAACCACAACGTCGCCCCTCGCAAGCGATGTCTTATTACTATCAGTGCACATTAAGCGCGATGTCTGACACATCGCGGGCGCCACTTTTCAATTTCACAATGCGCACACCGGATGACGAGACGGAACTGATGTACAATCAGTCCAATCGTGCCGTGACCATGAATCTGCGAATTGATCGGGCGGGTGAACTTTTCCTTCAAATACGTGAATATGAACAAGACAAGCCCACAGCTTCCAAATTGGCCAAAATCGAAGGATTCAGTCCATATTCCGCCCAGCAGCCCGCAATCTCTCTGCATGCCGAACGCAAAGCGCGCTCAGCACGCGGCCGTGTCATCGGTTACCTGCTGGAGTGTAAATAACAAAATAGAAGAATTTGCGCGTGTCCGAGCCTCAATTCACTTTTCGCACGCGATCGAAACTGGTCACTTGCCCAGGGCCGAGTCGGAGGCCTACGGAAGCGCGATAGACACGTCTACGACTGGAATGGATGTCAGAAATCTTTAAGTTTCGCCTCGACCTCAGTGACCCGGTGGTCGAGGACCGCATAGCCATCGAGAACGAAATTGAACTTCGCGTTTTGTTCTTCGTGGATCGCAAGGATTTTATGGACCAAGGTTTTGACTTCGCTGATCTGGGCCTCAAGGCCGTTGAAGCGAGCATCGACCTTCGCGAATTGCGAATCAATTTGCAAAAACCGCGCGTCTATCTTTTCGAATCGCGCTTCCATATCCAAAAACCGCGCGTCAATGCTCATAAACCGCGCGTCTATGCTCACAAACTGCGAATCGATGCTCGTAAACCGTGATTCCATGCGCTCGAACCGTGAATCTTGCTCCAAGAAACGCGACTCGATTTTCGCAAAACCTGCTTTGGTCTCAAGTCGCAGAGTCGTGATTTCCCCCATCAAAGCCGCTTTGACTTCGTTGAGATTCTTCTGCGTGACCACCATATCCTGTGACTTCAGAGGCTTGACGACTTTGCGTGAAGACTTGGGCTTTGCCTTTTTCGTCAGCACTTTCTTCTTAGCCATGGAAATTCCCCTCAGACCCGGATTTGTAGCGTATCAACTCCGGCCCGACAAGCCGAGCCGCGATCTTGAGCCGTGCTCCGCAAAAAATATGCCGCCCACGCACCTGCTCAAAAGAACAGGTGACGGAGACGCGTTCCGGAAGATCGGACACAGAGCGTCCGCGTCATCGCGCGGCGAACTCAGCGCGGTTCAATGTTCTTTGCGTGGCCAGAGCGGCGATCGCGGACGCGACGGAGACGATGACAAAAAATGAGAGGCCCAAGGCGTTCCACGAGACCTGGCTTTGAATATCGAATATCCGTGTCGCCACGGCGGCGGCGGTGACGAGCGCGAAGCCTCCACCCGAGAGCGCTGCGAAGGTGCCGATCACGGCGTATTCCATCGTCACCACCGCACGAATCAAAGGCGGATTCGCGCCGAGGAGCTTCATCACGTCCAATTCTCTCGCACGCAACTGAAGGTTGTGGCTGACGACGATAAACAAAATCACCAAACTCATGATCACCGCAACCCACGCGACGGCCTGGATCGGACCAATCATCGCATCCGCAAGACTCATCACCTTATTGATGCTCCGGCCGATGTCGACAATCGACAGATCCGGGAACTCGCGGATCAGATCGTATTGAAACCGCGCCTGAGCGGACGGATCCTTCAGGTTCACGTTGGCGACGAATGTCTTTGGCGCGTCATCGAGCACTCCGCTCTGAAATTCCATGAAGAAGTTGGGATGAAAGTCCGTCCACTTCACGCGACGCAAGTTCGCAATACGTCCTTCGACAGGGACGCCTTGCACATCGAACTCGAGACGATCACCGATAGAAAAGTCATTGCGTTCGGCGAAGCGGACTTCCATCGAGATCGCCGGGATCCCTTGCGATTGTGCATCGAACACGCCCGGCACAGTGGGGCCATTGACGATGGTCTCCGACGGTATCAACTTGTCGCGAAACGATAGCCGCACCGGGAACTTTTGAAAAGACTCTTGCTTGGGCTCTCGACCATTCACCTTTTCCAAACGCGCCAGGATCAGCGGCGAGACATAACGAAGCTCCGCTCCGTGTTCGCTCGTAAAGTGCGTGAGCCTCTCGGCCTCTCCTTCGGGAATGTTGAACAAAAAAAGAGACGGTAAATCTCTCCCTTCTTGAGGCCGCAACTCCGCGAGTGTCGACTTGAGCAGGTGCGGAACCAAGTTCAAAACCAACGCCATCAGCGTCAACGCCAAGAAACAAAGACTTGTTCCAAACCGACCGCGCGCAAGATTCGTGGCCGCTAAACGAGGCAATCCTTCACGCCCACGCAAGAGCGCGAACCACGCGCGAAAAAGGCCACGCCCCAACATCCAGCCGATCCACGTGGTCCCGAGCAGCGCGGCCAAGAGCCCCGTTCCCTGCATCCACGAATCCATCAGCCAAACCGAAAGGGCCCAAAACAAGATCACAAGCGGCAAGTAGTAAAACACGCGCAATGCACGACTCGACGGTTCGATATCGGCACCCATGGATGTTTCATCCAAAAGCGCGCGCGGCTGCAAACGCGAGAGTTTGATCAACAACGGCACGGTGAAGGCACACGAACTGAGAAGCGCTATGAGAAACAAACGAGCCACATCGGCGCCATGAATGGACAAAACGAGTCCTTCCGGCCAAGACCCGCTCAAGCCGCGATTCGCGGCAAACAGAACGACGGCGACGATGACAAGCCCCGTGGCGAGAGAAAAAAGTGAGACAAGTGCCAACTGCACGATCTGAATTCCGCCCACCCACGCGCGCGATGCGCCGAGAGTCATCAAGATCGCCGCCGGACGAAGACGGTCCGTGAGAAAAATCTCAAGAATGTAAAACGCACTCATCCACGACAGCGCGAAGACGATCAATGTGATCACGGCCAAGTATCGGCCGAAAAACTGAATGAAGCGCTCCATCCCTTGTATCGAATCATCCGGCGTGCGCAAAAAGAGATCCGGATCCGGCAGAGCCGCCTTCAAGACCGTCCCCGCATCTTCAATACGCGCCCTGGGATCCAATTCGAAATAGGCGCGATGAAAAATCTGACTCCCGTAATTCGTCAAGCCCGTCGCCGCGACGTAAGATCGACCGATATAAACCCGCGGCGCGAGACTGAACCCCGCCCGCAGTACACCGGGACCATCTAAAATTTCACCAGCGATCGCGAACTCGGCCTCGCCGATACGCACACGCTCGCCGATGGCAATGCCCAGCTGCACCAGGACTTCCGAAAAGACCCAGGCCCGCCTCTCCTGCGACAATTCGGCGGTCGTCCGCACCTCTCCTGATGGCCCACTCGTGGCGGTACGAACACGATACTCTCCATAGATGGGAAAGCCCGGATCGACCGCATGCACGGACACCAAAGTCGCTGCCGCCGATGCACGTCCGCCCGGCTCATCGGCTCGCGAACTCTCCCCTGCCTTGGACGCCATCGTGACAAACTCTGTTTCCATCACCCAACGCCGGGGAGAAAGAACCGTGCGTGCTTTTTCGATTTCCGCGTCACTGATCGGCCTTTGACTGGCGAGAGCCAAGTCGGCGGAAAGGAACTCGCGAGACTTCAAGCGCAAAAACGCTTGCGCCGACGACTGCAAGCTCACCGCGATCAAGGGGCCGACGAAGCCGAGGGTCAGAATCAAGGCCACGATCGACATCTGCTTCCAAGAATGTCGAAGCTCTTTCAGCGCGAGGGATAGCCACATATGCACGTCCTCACTGCAGACTGGATGGCTTGATCGTGGACAACTGACCCGCTTCCATGAAGAAATGACGCTCGCAACGGGCCGCGACCGCCGGATCGTGCGTCACCATGACAAGAGCGATTTTTTCTGTTGCGGCTAAACGAAAAATCAATTCCATGACCTCTTGGCCCGTTTTCACATCCAAGCTCCCCGTCGGTTCATCGGCAAGCACGAGAGCCGGCTTCATGACCAAGACGCGCGCGATGGCGACCCGCTGGCATTCTCCACGACTGAGTTGCTCCGGCACATGTTCCAAGCGATGTCCCAAGCCAACGGTCTCAAGCATCCCACGCGCGAGCGCATCCGCGCCTCGGATGCCATTGAGATCCAAAGGAAGACGAACGTTTTCCAAAGCGGTCAGATGGTCGAGAAGATGAAACTGTTGAAAGATGATCCCGATGTTGCGCGCGCGGAACACATTGAGCTCACGCGCCGACATCGATTTCAGAGGGCGGTCCAATACCGATATCTCGCCGCTGCTGGCGAGATCGAGTCCAGCGAGCAAAGAAATCAGTGTCGACTTTCCACAACCCGAACGCCCCATGACCGAAACCGTCTGCGGTCCCTCGATGTCGAGCGAGACGCCTTTCAGAATTTCCAAGGCCATTTCGCCCTGGCCATACACTTTTTTGAGATCACGCGCCTGTAAGATCATAAAAGCGGCTCCATGTAACGCAGCACCGTCTCCGCCACCCGCTCATGGCCATTGGCATTGGGATGCTTCCCGTCCGGAAGATTCAGAGACTTGTTGAGTGCGACGCCTTCGAGAATAAAGGGAATGAATGTCACGCGGTGCTCGCGCGCAAGCTCTTGATACACTTTTTCGAATTCCGCCGTGTACTTCGGACCGAAGTTCGTGAAAATCCGAACGCCTCCCAAGACCACGGGAATTTTGTTTTCTTCCGCGAGCTGAATCGCTTTTTTGAGATTGGACTTGATCACAGCAGGCGGGGTTCCTTTGAATGCATCGTTCGCGCCGAGAGAAAGAAACAGAAGCGTCGGTTTCGCTTTCAAAAACCAACGCAAGCGTCGGTCGGCTTCCGCGGTGATACTTCCACTGATTCCCGCATTGGTCACTTTTACGACACGGCCGCTCTCTCTCAATTTCTTTTCAATTAGCGCCGGAAAGGCTTCTTCCTTCCGAACTCCATAACCCGCAGTCAACGAGTCGCCGATGAACAAAATATGTGTGGATACCGCAGCCGGTACGGAGGACTGAGTAGAAGCTCCATTTTGAGACGGAACCACGGCATTCGCCGACGTCCAAAATGACCAGGCGTTTCCAATTCCACACGACACAAAAAAAATAAAAAAACGAGTGATCACCAAGGAAATACGCATAGAATCGCATGCTCAAACAAAAGCCAGACGGACGCAACCGTTTACGATGCGCGTTTGGTTCAGGACCTTCAGCCCGTCCTGGTTTTTTGGTTTCCGCGCGAGGCGCGCGGAGTTAGAATGACGTAGTACCCGATCTGGAATCAGATCTGAAATCGACGGAGGACGTTTCTCATGGCCCAACCCCAGGCGCAGTCCGAACGCCGCACGAATTGGACAAATCTTCTTTTCTTCACCCTGACGCCATTGGCTTCTTTGATCCTGGCGCCGTTGTACGTCTACTACAACGGATTAAGTTGGGGACTCGTCACGTTTTTTCTCGTGTGTTTCGCGATCAGTAACTTGAGCATCACGTGCGGTTATCATCGCTATTTTTCTCACCGCAGTTACGAAGTGCATCCGTTCATCCGTTGGTTGTACGTTTTCTTCGGCTCCGGAGCGTTCCAAGGTTCCGTACTGCAATGGTCGACGGATCATCGCCGCCACCACCGCGAAGTCGACACCGATAACGACCCGTACTCGATCAATAAGGGATTCTGGTACGCCCACCTTGGCTGGATCTTGTTGACCGAAGACCCTCGACACACGCATTTGCGCTGCCATGACCTCGAAAAAGATAAGTTCATCGTCTGGCAACACAAGCATTATCCATGGATCGCGACATTCGTCGGATTTTTCCTTCCTGGACTCGTCGCATGGGCGATCGGCCTCGGTTTCTGGGCCGGTGTGATCTTCGGCGGCGCTCTGCGCATCGTGGTTTCGAATCATTCGACGTTCTTCATCAATTCCGCCTGCCATTACATCGGACGCCAACCGTACACCGACACAAATACCGCGCGCGATTCGTTCATCATGGCGATCCTCACCTTCGGCGAGGGCTATCATAACTTCCATCACATGTTCCAAGCCGACTACCGCAACGGCGTGCGCTGGTACCACTGGGACCCGACCAAGTGGTGGATCGGCACGCTCTCCTTCTTGGGTCTTGCGTCGAAGCTCAAGCGTGTTTCGAAGGAAGACATCTTGAAAGCGAAGCTGCAGATGGAAGAAAAACTCCTCGTCGCCAAAGGCGCATCGATCGAGTATGTCGCCTCGCTTAGGCAAAAAGTGGTCGAAGCACAGGCCCGCGCGCGCGCTTTGCATGAGGAACTCAAGCGAATGAAGTCACAGATGGAAGCCTCGATCCAGGGCAGCGCGGCGGCCGTGAAGTTCGCGCAGATCAAACGCGATTCTCGTCAAGCGACAGAAGATTTCCGCAACGCCTATGCCCAGTGGCTCGCTTACCAACGCGCCTTCCAACCGGTACGCGTTCGGTAAGCGCAATGCTCAAGAGGGTGTTGGTTTTCATATCCGGATTCCTGATTCTATCCGCGATCGCGATCGGCGGACTGGAGTATTTGGGTAAAACTCGCGTCGATCCAGTGGTTCGCGATTACCGCGACGTTCAACACCGGCATCTGGCCATGTTCGAGGAAGACCAGCAGTTCTTGTCGAAGTTCGAAATTTTCCGGTCCGTTCAAAACCCGAAAGCGGATGCTGGCCCGGCGCTCAATCCCCTGCTGCCTTGGTCTCCGGTCGTCCATGGTGCGGCCACAACGGACTCTCCGTCAAAAGCCGCGTTCTCGACGGCGCTAGCGGAGCAGGTGTTGCGCTATCGTGGCGAATGGATGCGATACCACAGCCAACTCTTTCGAAAAGAGAAGGTCGACTTCTCACTCTTCAAAAGCTTGTCGGCGTTTGACCACTGGGACATCGAACGCAACAGCCCTCTGGCGCGCCTGATCACCGAAGGCACATTCGTCGTCCCCGAAAAACTACCTACGCCCGATACGATCGATTTACTTGTTCTTACCAAGCTACGCCTCGCCTGGGGCGCGGAAACCTCGGCACCGCTTCCGGCACTCCAGGACGTCCGCGCACTTGCTCGTCTTTTGTTGACGACAGAGAATATCCAGCTCTTTGCCAGCGCGCTTGCGATTTTGGATTTCGAGCGGCTGGCCTACCGCCACTTTGTCGAACGCACGCTTTTGGCCGAAGGCGACTGGGAGCCGGTGCCGAGAAACATCACTCGGCGGGCGTCACGCGCGATCTGGGCGACACGCGGCTATTTTCACATCTGGACGGATCCGGCCGCATTCGAGCGCGTCTTCTTAAGCGCGCTGTCGCCCGTGGGCCTCTGCGAAGCCGTGAACGAAGCAGCACCTAAGGAGTTGAGCCTTCGCCCCTTGCTCGGAACGCGTTGGCCGCTGGAAAGGGATTTTCAAGAAAACTACCAGCTCGTCGATCGCGCCATCGATCGCGCCAGGAAAGTCTGTCGCATGCGCTACCTTTCACGAATGATCGAGCTCAATCGCTTCGAATCGGACTTTCCGGTTCCCGGCTTTTTCACCTTCCTGCCCTACTCCCGAAAAGTCTTCGGCCTGCGCATCGCCACGCTGCCATTCATCGGCTTCGAAGCATACAACAGCCCGGAAGTGAAATAGGGACGGCTGGCGAAATGATTCTGGACTCTGTCTGGACTTCACCTGGGCTTGCTCGGCTCCGGCACGTCTCTGAAAATAATTGAATACAAAAATGAGGTCTGGTGATGCTCCGCTCTACGCTCGCTATGTTCGCCCTGTATACACTGTCCGCGTGCTCATCCCCACCCGCAGACGAG
>JAMPXM010000049.1 GCA_023701225.1 Pseudobdellovibrionaceae bacterium
CGTGTGCTCTTCCGATCTCATGTGGAAAGAGGGCGGCAACTATCAAGATCCGTCGGGCAACGTAGAATCTTGGATGGGAATTTGCCATGGCTGGGCCCCGGCCTCGTATATGGCGCCCCGACCGAGTCGCGCGATCACGGTGCTCGCGGCAGATGGGCGTACTCCCATCACTCTGTATCCTTCGGATCTCAAAGGTCTGAGTTCGTTCAGTTGGGCCTACTCCGCACCACCGTCTCGCTTTCTCGGCGGTCGTTGCGACAGCAAAGACACACGTCGTGACCCTGAAACTGGTCGCATCCTCGATGAACATTGCTTTGATACGAATCCCGGCAGCTGGCACATCGCGATCACCAATCAAATCGGCATTGCCCGCCGGAGCCTCATCATCGACGCCACCTACGACTACGAAGTCTGGAATCAGCCCGTCTACAGCTATCAGTATCGATACTTCAATCCGCAAACGGGCCAAAGCGCTCCCTCGCTTCAGTCCGCGATCGTGCCGATCGAGGCGTTTTCTGTCGACAAGTTCAAACGTTTCCGCTCCCCTCAGGCCAAGTTCGTCGTCGGCATTTTCATGGACGTGAAATACATTGTTGAAACAGACCCCGACCATGAAACCACCAACAGCAGCGCGCAAGATGCCTGGCTCACTGCGGAATACATGTACGATCTCGAACTCGACAAAAACGGACGTATTCTCGGAGGAGAATGGTATTCGAATGGCCATCCGGATTTTCTCTGGTCTCCGGAGGCTGGTTCACGCTCCAAAGCCGCTGGTGACGCGCGAATCCCTTTGGATCGATTGCCAACCTTGTGGGACGCGAAAACGACGCTTCCCAAGTTTTGGGCCGATATCGCGGTACAAAACGCCGTTCGCACCGGCGAACCGCTCGCCACGATTATCGAGCGCCTCGTGATGGAATCGCGCGCCGAAGAGTACCGCGCTGTCCGCAAGCGGCAATAACGGGAGCAGGTATGCGAGCCACCATCTCTTTCTGGCACCGCCTGCATCTGCTCCTCGGCATCGGTGCTTTGACTCTGGCGTGGGTGCTATCGGCGGCCGCGGGCACGACTCGGTCGCTAGGGCCACGCCAACCAACTTGGTTTCCCAATGCCGCTTGTACCGACGTCGTGTCCGAGCGTGATCCGTTCGCGTATGACCATCGTCGCGACTCGGATGCAACCGCGGGAAACGGCAATTTCGGCTATCCTCGTTACATCGCGCGCACCCGCGACGCCACCCATGGCATTGATCGGCACGAATGTTTCAAAGAGTGGACGGTGCTCGTCTATATGGCGGCGGACAACGATCTGCATCCTTATGCGCTCTGGGATCTGCATGAAATGGAAGGAGCGTTTGCGAGCGGACGCTTCGCCGGCTCCACCGCGCGTTCGGATCTATTAGTCGAAGTCGATCTCGCGCAGGCAGATGGCGTGCGCCGCTTGCATATGTTCCAGCGCCCCGGTCGTGAGTACACGAAGCCGCGTGGCCCGGAGGAATTCAAGCGCGGCGGCTGGGATAAGGTCGCGTCCCCTGTCGTTGAAGTGCAGAGAGAATCTCGTCAAGCCCCGCATCTGGATCATAAGCGACGCTTCGCGGATTTTCTCCGCTGGGGCATGCGTCGGTATCCGGCCCGCCACTATCTCGTGATCGTGTGGGGACACGGACAAGGTTGGACCGTCGCGGGACAGACGCAGCTCTTTCCCTCCGGAGACGACTTTGCACTCGATGCGCCGACTCTTGGTGGCGTCCTCCGCCAGGTGACCGCTGATACTTTAGAAAACAAGCGTCGCATCGACGTCTTCGCAGCTGACGCCTGTCTTATGCAAATGGTGGAGGTCGCTTACGAGGTCTCGGACTCCACGCGCTTCATTCTCGGCTCCAGCGATGTTCAGTCGCTTCTCGGGCTCCCGTACCGACGCCTGCTTTACGAAATCAACACCGGACATTTTCTCGGCCGGAACCGCCCGGAGCGCGTCCAAGACGAAGCCCACGCACTGGCACGTATGCTTCCCACTTTGGCCGCACAATCTCTGGATCCCCGACGAGGTGATCAAGGGCGCTTCGACCGTCGAGCATTGGACACTTTTACGATGAGTTCCTTGTCGAGCGACGCCCTTCGCCAACATCTTGTGCCGGCACTCCACACTCTCGGCCGCGCTCTCACAGCTTACATACAAGAAGAGCCCGCGCGCGCCATGGACATTCAAGACCTTCTGGAGCAAAACCCGCGTTTCATGAATGGCGCGGGCGATGTAGGTTCCTTCCTTGGACTCTTAGCGCGAATGTTGCGCGAAGAGCACGAACGCGGACATGGCTCACCGCTCAGCGCCCAACTCAGCCAACGCGTCCGCCTCGCGCATGAGGCGCTCCAGCTCACCACGATCACTTTTGAATATGGAACCGGCTATCGACAACCCGAACGTCCCTACGCGTTGCTCGGATTCCGAGCCGTCGGTTTGTGGCTGCCGGCATCCGTGGAGGCGTGGAGCAGTCGACGCCTGGACTTTCAACGCTCTCGGTTTTTTACCTCGCAGGCTCGCTCTGGCTCCCCTTCGGCTTGGCAAAACTGGTGGCTCGCGCTCTACTCGCCCAGCCTTTGATTTTGACCTTGTCCTTGTCCCGGGCCGTGTCCGTCTCATCATAGAATCAATCGATGATATGGCATGATGGATAGATATGAACTATGATGAGGACATGACCCTCACGCAGCTCAGTTATATCCTCGCCGTCGATCAACACCGCCACTTCGGCCTTGCCGCCGAGTCCTGTTTTGTCACGCAGCCGACGCTCAGCATGCAGATCCAGAAATTGGAAGAAGAGCTGGGAACGACAATCTTCGATCGCGGCAAGCAACCCGTCGAGCCCACCGACCTGGGGCGGCTGATCTTGGCGCAAGCCCGAATCGTCGTCGGTGAGGCGAAAAAGCTCGAGCAATTGGTCTCCAGCCATCGCGATCAAGTCGAGGGGACTCTACGTTTGGGAGTCATTCCTACACTGGCGCCTTCGATCCTTCCCCTCTTTATCGGTCAACTCGCCGAGAAATATCCGCAGCTCGACATCACGGTCGAAGAGCTGCAAACGCATCAAATCGTCGAACGCTTGAAAGCCGATTCGTTGGATCTCGGCATACTGGTGACTCCCCTCGCCTCGCCTCCGATCATCGAGCATCCCCTCTTTCACGAACCATTCCTGCTTTATTGCGCCCCAGGACACCCGCTTCTGAAAACCAAGAAGGTGTCCGAGAAAGATCTTTCCACCAAAGAAGTTTGGCTCCTGAATGAAGGCCACTGTTTCCGCGATCAGGTTCTGTCACTCTGCTCGGATCCCAAACGTGGGCGGAACCATGAGGGTCATAAACTCAAATTCGAAAGCGGCAATCTGGAAACGCTCAAGAAAATGGTGGATCAAGGTACGGGCTATACGTTGCTTCCTCTGCTCGCCGCCGAAGATATCCAAGACGAGGGAAAACGAAAACGTCTGCGGGAGTTCGCAAGCCCAGTGCCCACGCGCGAAGTCAGCCTCGTCCATCACCGCCTCTACACCCGCCAAGCGATCGTGCAGGCGGTGATGACCGAAATCCGACTCAGGCTCCCCGCACAAGTCACGCGGCTGAAGACCGGCTCCTTCCACACCGTGGAAATGAAGCCGATTTAGGATAGCTCCATCGCGGACCTCGTGAGACTTGCGCAAAGCCTACGAGACGGGTTAATTTGCCTTCGGACGCTTAGCTGGCAACACACGGCCCCGCATCCGATGCTCTGAGAAAGGCTCGCGCGCAATGAAAACAACATTGGTGAAATCGCTCTTTCGCGAAACCGAAAAACACCTCGATCAAGAGGTGCAACTCTCTGGCTGGGTCCGCAAGATCCGTGACCAGAAAAATTTCGGCTTCATCGAGCTCAATGACGGGACCTTCTTCAAGGGCGTTCAGGTCGTCTTCGATACTCAATTACCCAACTTCGAAGACGTGGCGAAGCTCACCATTGCGAGCTCGGTCTACGTCACGGGAAAACTCGTCAAATCGCAGGGCGCCGGCCAGGCATTCGAAGTCGTCGCGAGTCGGATTGAAATTGCCCAGAAAGCGTCCACCGAGTTCCCTCTGCAAAACAAACGGCACAGCTTCGAATTTTTGCGCGAAATCGCTCATCTGCGCCCGCGGTCGAATACGTTTTCGGCCGTCTTTCGCGTTCGCTCCGTTCTGGCCTTTGCGATCAACCGGTTCTTCCAAGAGCGTGATTTCGTACTCGTGCATACGCCGATCATCACCGGTTCCGACGCCGAAGGCGCGGGAGAGATGTTCCGCGTGACAACACTCAAACTGGATCAGGTGCCACGCAAGCCCGATGGGACGATCGACGTCAGCCAAGATTTTTTCGGCAAAGAAACGAACCTCACCGTGAGCGGGCAGCTCAACGGCGAAACCTTTTGCGCGGCCTTCCGGAATATTTATACCTTCGGCCCCACCTTCCGCGCCGAAAACTCAAACACATCTCGTCACGCGGCTGAATTTTGGATGATCGAGCCCGAGATCGCGTTCGCCGACCTTTCGGCGAACATGGACCTCAGCGAAGAGATGATCAAATACATCGTGCAGTACGTGATGGATCAATGCCCTGAAGAAATCGAGTTTTTCAATCAATACATCGAAAAGGGTTTGATCGACCGCCTCAAAAACTTGGTGCACAGCCAGTTCGCCCGAGTCACCTACACCGAGGCGATCGAAATTCTGAAAAAGTCCGGCAAGAATTTCGAGTTCAAGGTGGAGTGGGGTCTCGACATGCAATCCGAACACGAACGCTATTTGGCGGAGGAGCATTTCAAAAAGCCGGTGTTCGTCACGGACTACCCGAAGCAAATCAAAGCCTTTTACATGAAAATGAATCCCGACCAAAAAACGGTTCGCGCGATGGACTTGCTCGCGCCCGGCATCGGGGAAATCATTGGCGGATCGCAGCGAGAGGATAACCTTGAGCTGTTGGAAGCGAGAATGAAAGAAGTCGGTCTGCATCCGGCCGAATACTCATTTTATCTCGACCTGCGCCGCTACGGCAGTTTCCCACATGCGGGATACGGCCTGGGTTTTGAGCGTATGTTGATGTATGTGACAGGTATGACCAATATCCGTGACGTAATCCCGTTCCCGCGAACACCCAAAAACGCGCTATTCTAAGCGGTCAGTTCCAAAAAGAAATCCCCACACGCGGTTTGAAACGGCATCACGACGGTGCCATTTTTATTTTGCACGACGACTTTCAAATTGCCGGCAAAGACTTCCGGAAAAAGTTCCGCGTTCGGGTTCTTCACGTCCAACGCTTTGGACGCGTTCCATAGAGCGGTCAAAAAATGCATCATTTGATCTTCGACGTCGGCATTGATGTCCTTCAGTGCGGCACCAACAAGTTTATTGTAAATTCCGACAGCCGAATCTTTTGAAAACACCAACGAGACGGTACGCGAGCCACTTTTGAGTTCGAGCTGAAACTGGCCCATCACACCGTTTTCAAAACTGTAATGTTCCACTCTGACGTACCGAGCGCCAGGCTTCACGCCGACATTCACGAGAGAATTCGTGAGAGCCGCGCTAAAGGCGGTAAAAATCGGCAAAAGCGCCGGCGCCTCGGGATTGACCGCCGGCTGCGTGGAAATGACGATCCCGTGTGTCCGGCAGTAATCGATAAAATTAGCGACCGGATTAAAAACCTGCGTCACGCCGTCGGCGCTCATCTGTCGCATCAATTTAATGCCCACGTTGATCGCGATGGACTGAGTCGGGGATTTGGCGATCGCCTGTTTGAACTTGGCGAAGGAGCGGTAACCCTCGGGTGCGAGAGTTTTGACTTCCTTGAAGTCGAACACGTGAAGGGCGACATCCATCTTCACCCACGTATCCAACTGCGCATCCATCAAACGCAAAGTGATCTTGTCGACGTCGCTTGGCACTTTGATGAGATGGATGTGTTTAACCCGCTGACTTTGAAACACCGCTCGCCCTTTCAGAGAAAATGATCGCTCTCCAACCTACTCTTGGCTACTGAACGATCTCGTAAGTCAGGTTCTTATCAACGAAGTACTTCGCGCAATAATAATGACCCCAAACATGCGTTTTTTTGCCCTGTGGCGCCAACTGCCTGCACTTACCAACGACATTGCCTTTATAGAGCGAGCGCTCGTAAAAAAGCTTACAATTTCCGCAGTACTGGTTCGCCTGCCGCCGGGATCCGCACTTTTCCCCACCCCCGACCATGGGGTCGCAGAAGGCGGGCAGCGTCGGCACCACATCGGCATTGGTGAACAGGTTTTCATCAGAAATCGTCTTATCTTCAGACAGTCCTTGCAGGCTCGCTTCCGAGAGTTTCAAGGACCTTTGAACATCCTCCGCGAGCGCGCGGACAAAGGCGAAGCAGCCGATGACAAAGCCTAAGAAGGACCGCCGATTCATGGTCAGGTCTCCCGATTCAACGTTGTAAATTTATGACAGTCGTTCAGAAAGAGACACTTTTAGTAAAAGCCAGTTTAACCGCCATTACAACTGGACCTTTCTCTAGGCGGACAAAATCCCAGCCCCGGGGATTAGACGGCTCGACATATTTAAGTCATGTGAGCCGTCTCCCGATAGAGAAACAACTGACAGCAGTTGGATTGCACACAATGAGGCTTTGAGAATGTCCGGCACCGCCGAATCGAAACCAGCTATCGACGTTGATCTTATCAATCAGTTTCTCACTGCCACAAAGACGGTGTTGCAAACGCAGGCGAACGTATCGATCACGCCCGGAAAGCCGTACTTGAAAAAGGCGGGAGAGACAATTCCGATGCAGATTGCCGGCGTCATCGCGCTAACGAATCCGGCATTCACCGGTACCATCGCGCTCTGTCTGCGCGACGAGGTCTTCTTGAACATTTACGAAAACATGGTCGGCGAAAAACACGAAAAGATCACAGCTGAGCTCGAAGACGCCGCAGGCGAACTGCTCAATATGATTTTCGGCCAGGTCAAAACGATTTTGAACGACCAAAAAGGATATAAGCTCGAAAAAGCGCTGCCCACCGTGCTCACGGGCGAAAAGCTGACGCTTCGCCATCGCGGAGCCACGCCGGCGATTATCCTTCCGTTCGACAGTTCATCTGGAGTGTTTCATATCGAAGTCTTTATTCAACAGGACAAGTGAGGGAGAGAGTCGCTATGTTCGATACCAATATTAAAGTTCTCGTCGTGGATGACATGCTAACGATGCGCAAGATCGTCTCGAAGACGGTCAAGGAACTGGGCTTTACGTATGTCGCGGAAGCCGCAGACGGCGCCCTAGCGTGGCAGGTCTTGTGCAATGAACCGATCGGCATCGTGATTTCCGACTGGAATATGCCGAATTGCACGGGTATTGACCTTCTCAAGCGCGTCCGCGCGGACGATCGCTTTAAAAAGCTCCCCTTTATCCTGGTGACCGCGGAAGCCGAAGCGACTCAGGTCGCCGAAGCCGTGAAGGCAGGAGTCGACAACTATATCGTCAAGCCGTTCACTCCGGACGCGCTGAAAAAGAAACTCGCGGAAACGCACCAAAAGACCGCGGCTCGCAACGCGGCCTAATTTTATCCTCAACGATTGCCTGGACAAAAGCCTTGGGATCAGACGCCCAAGGCTTTTAAAAGATTGTCGATCTCGTTTTGTGGAAGTCCCGACTGCAAGGTTCCACGCAGATCCGAGCCGAACTGGCTGGATACCCATCTCACACGATCCAAGAACGTCGATGACATGAAGCCTTTGACGTTCAATTGAACGCTCAATTTGTCGACCATTTCCGAAAGCATTTCGGTCGCGTCTAAAAGCAAGCCCACGACAATCGCGCATAGACTATCGTTACCCACAATCTGCGAGGCTCGATAAGAAACGACCTTGCAAAGCTCACCGTAGGTACCGATGGCTTCGAACGGTTCTTTGAGCTCTTCGGAAACGACTGCCAGACTTTTGGCTGTACCCATGATCCGGTCGATCAGCTGACCGTATTCTTCCAAACGCTTGTATGGATAGGTGCCGTCCTCGATCCCCTCTAGGATTTCCAAGAGTTGACCGATCAGCGTTTTCGACTCAGACTGAAACTCGGCAATTATCTCATCCAATAGAATCCTCACCTATGACGGTAGCAGAATTGGACAAGGCCTCATAATGCTTTTTTCACCAATCCGAATCAGTTTACTTCGTGGGGATCAAAAAACCGGTTTCGACGTCTATGTCGAGATCGGCGGTAAACATATTCTCTATTTACGTAAAGGCGACAGCTTCGAGGCGGGACGCCTAAACCGTCTCAAAGAGAAAAAGATCAAAAAGATGTTCATCCGCCAAGAGGATGAAGAAAACTACCGCAACTACCTCGCTCGCAACATCGAAATGGGTTTCGATAAAAACTCCGGCCAGTCGCTTGAGAACCGCAGCCAGATCGTGCAGGGAGTCCAGCAATCGGCGGCCGAAGAGGTATTCGAAAATCCGACGGATCAGGGAGCGTACAGCAGCGCGAAGTCGAGTTCCGAGCGTTTCGCCGAGTTTCTCATGAAAGAAGATAAGGCGATCCATCACCTGCTCGCCCTCGAAAACACGGACCAAAGTCTGGCGCATCATGGCGTGACCGTCGCGAGCCTCGCCGTGGAGATCGCCAAGACCACTGGCTTTACCGATACTAAAGGGATCAATTTCATTTCACTCGGCGGCCTCCTCCACGACGTTGGCCATCATATGTCGGGCCTGAACATCGCGCGACCTTTAAGCGAACTGTCCGCCGACGAAATGAAGATTTACCGGGAACATCCAGCAAAAGCCGCGACAACACTGAAAGACCTGAAGCACGTGGATAAGCAAGTCGCGCTCATCATCATGGAGCACGAAGAAAACATCGCGGGCACCGGGTTCCCACAAAAGCTAACGGAAAAAAAGATCGACCCGCTTTCGCTCTTCGTGCAAACCGCCAATGCGGTTGACCGGAAAATGACTTTTGAAAAAACACCCGCGGCGGAGATCATCAAAATGCTCTTCACACCCGCATTCCTCGGACGCCACCCACTCCCGCATCTGAATGCGATCAAGACGATTTTGCAGTCGAAGTAAAAACACGTTCTCAAAAACAAAACGCTCTCTTGAATCCAATTTCAAGAGAGCGTTCGTTATAGGTCATTCGCTGCGCGTTAGTTGTCGGTCCGCGCGCCTTCTAGAATCCACAAGCGGATCTTCCCCAGATCCGTATCCGAGAAGTAATCCCTTAATCCACTATTGCTTGGCATACGAGCACTGGTTGCCTGTGAAACATCTGTTCTTGCCTTCGCGCCATCCGCACACAAAGCGGCATTGGCCGTCAATTTCTTATATATGAACGACTGGTCTGGATTTCCGCGCACGATTCTATTTCGAACTGAATTTGCCACGTCCGGATTATCGTTCACGATGGACAGCGAGAAGAGATATTCCGTTCCTGAGGGCGTACACCCTGTAGTGCAAGTGGATGCGACAAGGTTTTGAGCGTAACTAAAGCGGAACACGAAATTATCTCGGTTACCATTATTGGTCGCTGGAGTATTCGTACAGGCAGCGCCATCCCATCTGCCTCCGCCGGAACATTCCGCCCAGTATCCAAGTATAAAATTCGAAAAGTGAGTCGCATTACCCACTCTCAACGTATGACAGTCAATACATGCCGATGTGTTTGCCGGTAATCCACCGGCGTCATCCGGATCGCTATACAAATTAGCAAAGAGTGGACGAATGTGGTTGGTAAACGAAATGGTCGGATTCACCCACTTATAGATGTAGACCGTTGATGAAGTCGACGTCCCCTGGTAAACAGCCGTCAACTTATAAGAACCGTCATCAAGGGCTGTGGCATTGAATGTACCGCTGAAGTTCAAACCGTCGCAAACCACGCTCGAATTTGTCGTACCATTAATCTTAAAATTGATAGTAGCACCCGGGCTATTACACGTTCCCGCAAAGGCATATGTTGTTGACGTATTGACGTCCGTAATGAAGCTATTATCCGATGTGCCTGTCTGGGTTGGAGGCACCGTCGTCCCCGCTGTCGTACGATAAGTCGCAGTATTGCTCGGCGACGTCAGTGCAATCGCCAAAGCGTTGAGATCGCGGACTAACGTGATCGCCGTCGAGTTTGTGGTTGAACCGCCGGACGGAGTCAGACTTGCCAATACCGTATTCGAACCATCAGCGAACAACGCGCCCGTCGTATCCACAGTTGCTGAGAAAATGCCGTCACTACACGTTGCCGTACCGCCCGCCACGTCATTGACTTTGATCGTCACTGTGGCTCCGCGAAGGTTGCACGTACCCGATATCGTATATGTCGCCGAGTTCGTCACGCTATCAATCAGCGAATTCGTCTCCGGCGAAGTGATCGCCACCGCAGGAGTCACACCGACGCTCGCGAGCCAGTCTGACATAATCGTCAGCTCCGAAGCAGAGAGGTACGGTCCGCCCTTCGGCATTCGTTCTCCGTAAGGAGGATTGCCCGACATTTTTTGGTACAGGAGCGATTCTTCCGGATCTCCGGGCGTGATGTAGCCGGCGGAAATCATCTGGCTGACGTTCGTCACGAAGCCGAATCCGGCGGAGGCGCTTGCGCCGCTATGGCACTTCACGCATCTGTTTTCCACCAGCGTCTTTACCTGCGCGGGCATATCAGACGAGTTATTTTTCACTTTTTGTTCGGTACAAGAGATCGTAGATAAGCTGAGCAGAAGAACTGCTGCGATGCTCGACAAGGATGACTGCCGTCCGCTGACCATATGATCACTCCCTCACTGACACACTAAACGAAACGTTGACGAGAAAAATTCGTACCCTTAATACTCGGTTAAAATCCGCCGGCTCTGTAGACCAGTGTTCAGCAGTCAGAAAAATCGATTTTCAAATTGGTACAATTCGCCCAAAGGTCAGATGCGGACCGAGGGCCGGTTCGCATGCTTAGGCCGGTTTTTGAAGAATCTTTTGCAACTTCCCCATAATCAGTGGGCTTAACTTATTTTTTGAGGCGATGATTTTCACGGCCTCTTCCGGCAGGATCTGGCGCTGGCCTTCACGAATGGAGGTCAGGTAATCAAATTCGTCGGCAAAGGCGAGAAGCTGGCTTTCCAGCATGAGCTTCTGGCCTTTTGTACCATTTGGATACCCGCTGCCATCCGCTGTTTCATGATGCTGCAAGATGATCTTCTCGACGTTCGGAGGAACGACAAGCTTGCGATCCTTCATCACCTTGATGCTCAACTCCGGGTGCAACTGATAAATCTTCTTTTGCTCGGGGCTCCACTCTTCATGTGGGCGTGAATAATCGAACTGAATCGGAAGCTGGGCGACACCGAGATCATGGAGCATTCCCGCCATCGAAATTTCCGCGACACTCCCTATGCCCAACGCGATCGCGAACAGACTGGCATAGGTGGAAACACGAGAGGCGTGAGAATACGTGTCGGTGTTGACTCCGCGAACCTGCAAGAGATTGTCATACCATGACCCGGTCGCCTGCGACTTCACGTAGTCGTTGACGATTTCGGAAAGCACTTCCATGTTTTCTTTGCCAACCTCGAATGGAGATCCCTCTGCCGACTCAAAGACCTTCAAAATTAGATCGCGAACGGACTCTTCCAACCGCTCTTGACGCTCGGTCTGGCTCATCGCTTGATTGGGATTCGTGAGGTCTTTGATCTTATTGACAGAATATTTTTGAAAGGCTGATTTCTGCGCCTTCGGTAAAAACACAACGCTCACACTGTGTTTCTGAAGACGCTGAATGCGGGCCTCGTCCAGAACTTCGCCCGCCGGAAACAGCTGCACGAACTTGCGATTCATCGGAAGGAAAATAAAGACATCGAATTCCAGACGATCGCCTGGACGCAAGTCGATCAGCTTGGCCGGCATGAAGTCGTTCGCCTGATCGCCCAACATGGTTTTAATCATCGGGGTAATTCGACGGCGGACGACGCTCGCGTCCAAAGGCATCAGAAGGATCTCGTTAAATCCGTACTTTTCGAGAGTTTCCCGGTGATACTTGTCCCCCGCCTGAACCATGAAAAAGATCGGCTGACTCGCATAGTGATGTCGCATGAATTGCGCAAGTTCGTCCGGAGTCACGAGGTTGAAGCGCGAACCGCAAATGACGATGTCCGCTGGGATCGGATTATCGAAGTTTTCGAAGAATTGACCGAGTGCCTTCTCGTCGTTGATCTTGATGACTTCTGTCGCGAGCTGGAGAGGTTCCGCGATCGTCTGAATCATTTCAGGGCTCAAGTTGACGAGCAGAATCTTGCACTGTTTCACTGGCACACCTTGATTGTAAGAGCTGACGCCGCCACACTGCTGCGCCTTTGTTAAGTCGGTAGAAAGGGCTCTGGCATTGAGCCCCTCCGACCAGCTTCTGGGTCTGGCAGACATCGCGCCTTCCGAACTAGACCAACTGCAAGTCTCCATCGGAGACAGATAAATCGGTTGCCGCATCACCTTGAGAAAGATTAACCTTTTAGAGAACTGTCTCAACTTTAGAGACCTCTCTTTACATGGATGTATAGGTGATTGATGGCGCCGCCTTTTGATAATCTTCTCTCCACTCGCAGCTACGTCGTTCTCCTGACAGGCAATTCTGAGATGAAGCAGATGTGGAGCGATTTTTTGCCCGCTCACAACGTTCGTTTGACGACCGTGGACTCGGTTGGCGACTTGCTTCTCGCTCCTTCGAAGATCAATCACTTGCTCGGCGCCGTGATCGATTTGAACACACATCCAGACGCCGATCAGGCGGTTGAGCAGCTGGAAAAACTCGGCGTCAGCTCTACCCGCTTCAAAGACGGTGTTTTCACGCATCGTGACCAGTCAGTCCGCGCGTCCGCATTCAATAGTTCCGTGGCGGATAATGCCTTTCATAAACTGATCGTCGAACCCACGCCGCAAGAAATCCGCAACGTGTGGATCTACGCGCTCAATACAATGCACAAAAATATCTTTCCCGATATCCAGTGCACCATCATCGATGGGCCACGCAAGAACTCGACCGCGGACCTTTGGGTCAGCTGTCAGCTCAATGGCGATGGGTTCCTGGCAACGATCGGCATTGGGATGGACATATCCGTTCTCCGAAGGCAAAGCGACTTCTACGCAGGCTTGGATCAAACGTTGATTGTGGACAGTCTTTCGGAGTTCGCCAATCAGACTCAAGGCATCATGAGCTACAACCTATCGCTGTCCAAGCTGGAAGGGCGAATCAACCTTCCGACGTTGATTGACGAGCGTTCGATGATGGTTGCCTCCAGTTGCATTCGCTCCACGTTTTATGTCCCGCTGAGCTCAGCGCACGACGATCTCGGCCTCTACACTGTGGACTATGGTTTCATGACGACACGGGGCGGACCACGCATCAGTGACATCGCCAAAGCACTCAAGGGTGGTCCCGTTTCTCCCGAGTCCGTTGATTTCTTCGACTAAATATTTCGGACCGAAAAGACCCGCCGAAACGCACACAAAAAGAAAACGCAGCCCGTAGGCTGCGTTTTCTTTTGTTGCATTTGATGCCTGCGCTCGCGCGCATTAGCCTTCGAGAATCTTTTTGACTCCCATCACCATCTTTTCGGCGTTGAACGGCTTCACCATCCATGCGCGTACGCCAAATGCCTTACCTTTGTCTTTCATGCCCGCATCGGTTTCGGTCGTGAGCATAAAGATCGGTGTTTGCTTGAGTTCCGCAATTTCGCGGACTCGCCCACACATGGTCAGTCCGTCCATCCGCGGCATGTTCACGTCAGAAATGATCAAGTTCACGTCTTTGTTTTCATTGGCCTTGGCCAATCCGTCGAGACCGTCGACCGCCTCGACAACCTGAAATCCGGCGCCTTCGAGAGCCGCCTTCACTTGACCGCGAACCGCATCCGAATCATCGACAATCAAAATCTTTTTCATTTCAGTTCCCTTGCGAAGAATTCGACATCACTGCACTTTCAAGAGCCAACAAAAGATCCGCTTTCAGCCGCTCCTGAGATGCTCCAATCGTCAGTTTCGGAAAAGAAGACTTTCTTGCTTCGGTCGAAACAACGGCGTGCCACTTGGAAAGTCCTTCTTGGAACTTCGCCGTGTCCACCCGAAGATTCAAATTCAGCTCGCTCTGCAAAACTTTGAGATATTCGACGGCTTGTTTCGCCGCTTTTTTCTGCGCCTCTTCGAGATCGGCATCCATTCCGACAACCAGATCCTGACGACCTAGGATATGGCCAAAGGCGATCTTAAGAGTATCGCCCTCACGGCCGATGTCTCCGCCATGTTGACGGACACAGTCTTCACAGATCGGAATTGGCAGCGAAAGGTCCAGGGGCGAATCCTTCGTCGAACTTTTAGACTTCACTTTCACCAAAATCGTGACACGGTCACGTTCCGTGCCCATCACCATGTCGAATTCATGGGGACCCGCGAAGTCCGCCACCAGAGTCGTGATTGCGACGGACAAACGCAACGGATCGGCCAGCAGAACGCCTTTTTGGAATTCTGGCTTTTCCGCCCCCAGCAGATTCATCTTAGCGCCAGGCTGAAGTGAACGACCGACGTCCGATTGCATGTTGGTGACAAAATCTTTGAGGGATTCGCAAACGGGTTGCATCGTCCATTCTTTGTTCGCCGCCAAATTGATCACGAAAAGCGTACCGCCCCGCGCGCCAATTTTCGCCTCAACACCGCCGCCGAGTTCTTTCAACGATTTTGCGACCGCATCCAAACCCACGCCACGGCCACTGATGTCTGTTACTTGAGTCGCGGTTGAGAAGCCAGGACGGAAAATCAGCTGCACCGCCTGGTCGTCTGTCATTGTCATGGCCTCTTTGACGGAGATCACGCCGCGATCGATTGCGACCTTTTTCACCCGCTCAGGATCAATCCCGCCGCCGTCGTC
>JAMPXM010000050.1 GCA_023701225.1 Pseudobdellovibrionaceae bacterium
TCGATCCGTTCTCATTCGGCACCCGAGGAGGGAGTCGCCGAGCGCATCTGATTCAAAAGTTCATTGGCGAATTCGCGGCTGAAGTCGACCATCATTTCTTTGGATACAATGAATGGATTCATGAGGACGAGCCGAATCACGAGTAGGTCGGAAACTCCATCGTCACGGATGCCCCACTCTTGACACAAGCGGGTGATCATTTTGGCGTAGTTGGTACGTAGGAGCGTGGTCCGGCTGACGCTGAACTGGGGGCCCGCTTCGATACGATCGTAGACCGCGCGGGTCCGCTCATTGGCTTGAGCGAGCGTGGAGCCGCTCGGGGCGATGGAAAAACATAGAATATTTGTATCGGCCGGCGAGACGAGTTGAGCGCCGGCGACATTGGCAATCGCCTGTGCGAAGGTCATGCGCGCGGCAATGGTCTTCGTTAAAATCCGCCCGAAACCGTTTCGATCCAATGACATCGTTTTGGCCGTCAGCCAAACGGCGGCGGCACCCGCGGCCGAGCGCGAACCTTCGAGTGTTGAGGACCAACCGGACTGGCTTTCTGGACTTTGCTTCAGATACGGAGCTTGTACTTGGAATGTGGCATAGTGAGCTTCATCGCGAGCGATGAACGCGCCACAGGCATAGGGGACATAGCCGAGTTTGTGCGGATCGATGGTGACAGAGTCGACACGCTCAATCCCATGCAGCGCACGTAAAATGGATTCGTCCATCGCGCCGTCCAGAAGGGACGAGGCGAGCGAGGCGTCCGGCGATTCCGAGGATGTCGTCATCCCTGTGTTTGATGTCGTGTCTGAAGCTTTGCCTTTGCGCAGGCACGTGAGGAATCCACCGTATGCACCGTCGACATGATGCCAGAACGACAAATTCTCTCGTGACTGATACTCGTCCAGTAGGTCTTGAACGGAGGCGATAGGGTCGACTTCGCCGAGCTCAGTCGTGCCGGCAACAGAAATCACGCAGAGGATCGGGCGTTGCTCCCGCCGGGCTTTTTCGATCTTCGCTTTGAGGTCTTGCAGATCGAGCCGGCCTTCCTCGTCGAGGTCGATCGACCAAGCGCTGGCCGTACCGAGGCCAAAAACGGCCGCAGACTTGGGCCAAGAATAGTGCCGATTCCCCGGCACCAAGAACACCGGTCCTCGAAATGAAGTTCCGAGTATTTCGTGCGTGGGCAAGTCCCAAGGTCCATTTCGAAGAAGTGACCGAGCCGCGAGATCGGGTTCGGAAATTTGATGCTCCTCGAGAAGTGAAGCCCATCGGTCGTGTGTAACATGGCAGAGTGTGAACAGATCTTGCGGAGAATAAAGTTTCCGCTCAATCAAATTCAAAGCCAGAGAGAACTTGCGATCAAACCAGTGAGAGGCTCGCCAAATGGCTTCGAAATTCGCGATGGTTCCGCATGAAGTGAAGTGGCCACGAGCGCTACGCGGTTCAAAACCGACCATGCGGGCCAAGGCTTCGATGCCATGCTTTTCCAGCACGAGTCCGACTTTTGCGGACTCCTTGCTCGCATTGTTCGGGTTGTGCAAGAGCAGTGCGAACTCGGCCAGGAGGGCCGGGAGAGAATTCTCCGAGACCATGTGTCCGATGTAGCGGGGCGTGAACTTCGGAGTTTCCGCCTCAAGTGAGCGAAGCAGATCTTGAAGCGCCCCGCTCATGCGGTCTCGAAAATGGCGAAACTCGTCGATGTTCATGTCGCTGGCGCTGATGGCCCTGCCATCATTTGGAAACCGGGCTTGTCTCCATCGCACGGTATGCGAGAGCACACTCTCAATCATTTCTCGGAACCAATCCGCATTTTCAGATTGGGGCCCCAAGAACATGCTTTTCATTGCGATATCAGAAGGATTGCACTCGGAATTCATAGGTGGAATTGATGCAACTTGCGCGCCCGCGACATTGAGTCCGGACTGTGATCCGCGCTGTCAATAACGCTGGTCTAAGTCTCACGTTGAGTCAGCGTGACTCGCGACGGGATATTTTTGCCCATCCAAGAGCGCTGTGGCTTGTGGAAAAACAAATCAGCCGCTCCTGGCCCCCACTCAATATGGCAAGATGCATGCAAGTTCATTCCTGCAAGATCAGAAGCACATGGATGACAAAAAAGGGGGGAGTGATGGACAGCGCGATTGGCTCCTATATGGTCAAAAGTCCGTACGTCGGCGATGGTAATTGGAGTCTCAAAGAAGCCCTGGCATTTTTGATGGAGTGCGAATTTCGCCATCTGCCAATTGTCGCGGGTGGACGCTTGGTGGGAGTGGTTTCGGAACGTGACTTGCGCGCAGCCGCGGCTCTACCGCAGGCGAGTCAGCTCACAGTCGGCGACATCATGAAGCAAGACGTATTCGTAGCCACGCGGCAGACCTCACTCCGACAAGTGTTGCGCACCATGCAGGAGCGTAAACTTGGGTCGACGGTCATCATCAATGACGAGAGAGCGGTGATCGGGATATTTACGGTGACAGACGCCTTGAGAATACTTGTCGACCTTCTCAGCGACGATGAAGGCGACGACCTTCTCGTCGATGAATATTTCGAGGTCTGGGAATCACGCGGGCCCAGCTGAGCCTCGGTGTCCGGCGGTTAAGGTACGAGTGGCGAGAGATCGCTCGAAGTCAGTCGAACTGGCGTCCAAGAGTGATTGGCGCCAGACGCGTCGCGCCCGACATCCATAGAATCAAATGGCAAATAAAATCCATTTGCACCATATGTCGGGACCACCGCGCGGATCGGGCGCCAAGACCCATCTGAGGCCCGCACGCCGAAGGCCATCGGTGCGAGGACGGCGCCGTCGATGAAATGGACTTCGGAGATCATCGCATCCAGTCCATCGTTGACGGAGAAGCCACGGTCGCCGATCGAATGACGGCCGCTCGAGTTGAGAAGACCGGCATAGTTGCGCGCGGCAGGGACGGAGTCCGCTGTCAGGTTGGTGACCCGTTCACCATTGACGAAGATGATCAGTCGCTCGGACTCCTGGGGGTGACTCGTGTCCGAGGCCACCAGGATGTGATTCCAACGGCCCATTTCGTTATAGGTGGTGGCCGTCGCGATTCGATTGGCGGTCATTCCATTGGCGTAGTTGATGAGAGTGATTCGACCGCTGGGACTGAAATAAATTGAGCTGATGTTGTTCGCATTGAGCATGCGCGAAAACAGATGTTCGCCACTGACGCTGGGAGATGTCCTTTGAATCCAAGCTGAAAATGTCCACTGCGTTCGTGAGCCGTCAGGGCCCAGATTTCGCTCTAAGTAGCTGTTGGTGGCTCGTCGTATGAAGAGCGAAGCGACGGGTTTGAACGCGCCGGCGGGAGAGTCCGTCGTCTGATCCGTGTCGAGCGTGTCATCAGGGGTGGAGGATATCGAGTCCAGCGATTGAGAATCCGCGGGTCGCGCGCTGAAGCCGGGACCGCAGTTTTGAAACAAAATAAAACTCGAACCGACGGCCACCAGGACGGCCAAGAGGCTGCGGTCGATGCGGTAGCGATAGATCTTCATCCGCCGATCTCCTCTGTTCAATCTGACCCAAGATGCGGTCTAAATATGATACCCGACGTGTCGTTCCGTTTCCGAGTTCCAATTTGAGACGTTTCGCTCCGGCCGCGATGAATTCGATTTGGCCAGATTTTCTTTGTCATCAATCGATTGTCAGGCTGGCATCGAGGTACGCGTCTGGGAGTCGCAGCTCCAAATTCGTGTCGGAACGTAGATCCTGGCGCACGTCGCGGCGAAACCGCGCGAAGATCTCCGGCAGGTGGGAAAACATCCTTTTTAAGTCCGACTTCGGTGTGAGCAACCTTTGGTAGAACGGGAGTGCCGAATAGAGAGCATCGAAGATTTCATGGGCCGGCATTTGCTGGTGAGCCGGAGAGAATTTCTCGGCAAGAGGCAACTCGGCGTGGAACGGCACGTACTTTGTGGCGGAGAAGATGCCATCCGGAGTCTCGCCCCATTGCCAAGCGGCTAGGATTTCGCGGAAGGACTCGGTCACGGCCAGAAGAGGCATAAGGTAGGTGGGATCTAACGGATTCGCATTGACATGAAGGTATTGGTCGCCGCGCGTGAGCCAAACGTCGCCGCGCGAGTTGCGGACGCGAAAGCCGCGCTCTTGTTTCGTGCGCAGATCGCGGCTCTCGTTTTCGTGAAGCACGATCGCGAGGAGATCGCCTCGGAGCGCCGGAAGCGCACCTTTGAGATTTCTTTTTGCCCAGGCCTTGAGTTGCGTGCGTGGCAGACGGATGTGCCCGGACGGGAAGGCATCCGTGAGATAATGATCGGCGAACGCATTGAGGATTAATGCTTGCTCCAGAGCGCGTCGACTTTCTTTTGGGGAGGTGCTTTTGGTTTGAAATGCCTGCCGCGCTTTTTCCAAGGCGCGCGTATGGTAGCGGACATAGGCTTTCATATTGTGCCAGCCGAAATGGTCGTAGTTTTTCGAAACGACTTCCAAAAAACCGGGGATGCGGAAAAAACCGGTCATGTTGCAGTCGGGATACTTTTCTTGGTCTGGCCGGTGGGACGGGTGGTCCCGGAGCAAACGGTGCGAGCAGCGGATGACTTTTTGAATGCCGAGTTTGGAATCCGCATCCAATTCGTCGGGAGTTGGGTAGTAGTCGGCCGCGGCGAGCAGTTCTCCGTAGGTAAAGGCGATCGCGCGATCCGAGCGTCGAATTCCGCGTACGGGGCATTGTTCGTTTGTGAGCCCGAATTCCTTGCACGCGCGTCGCGCTCCAGTCGCGCCGAGTTCGAGGTGTTCGCCCTCAGCCCATTTGATGCGGGTCTGAGCCTGAATCTCGAACAGTGGGCATAAAAGCGCGATCACAAATACGACGACGCTATTTCGACGTTGAGGCCAAATAAAAAGCCGCATTTCTTCTCCGTGAGGCTGTCGCATTCAAAAGCTGAAGAAGTGATCGGTTCGTAGATTCGCCACCTGAGCGGGTGAACGAGAAATTGGTCCTTGATCTGGGCCGTGTCGGACGCTGTCATGATCATGGAGCCGACGCTTGGAGGCGTGGTGTTTGTTGAAGCGGGGCGGTCGAAGGCGGGTGTTCGAAGGCGGGTGTTCGAAAAAGAAACGCTCGATGCGCGCTCGCGTGAATGTCGCGCGTCACCGTTGGCTCGTCTCGATTCGAGACGAGCGGGTGGGAGCCGAGAAGACCGCGAATGTTAGGACATGATGGAAATCATTAAGTTTGCCCTACCACCTGGCCGAAAAGGCATGAGGGGAGACCGCGTCATGGGAGGACGTCAACAGCGATGAAGTTCAATCAAGAGGGATCTGTTCTTGTGAATGTGATTGTCATGATCGCGGCTCTGCTGATCTTAAGCGGCACGTTCCTGACCACGATCACGGATCTTCAGAAGCAGATCGCGCTCGTCAAGGGATCCTCGTCACGTCAGTTCGACGTCAATCAGATGATCAAACAAATCAAGCTGCCGAGCGGTCTTGTCGAGTCGGCGGGCTTGGCTTCCAATGGCACTTTGGCCACCTGTTTACTGGGTGGGGCGGCAGGCGCTTGCACCGAGAATTGCTGCCAAGCAGGCGTCGAAGGCGGCTTTCACTATCTGGATCCTGCGGATACGGAGACGGATCCGAACAAAAAAAAGAAATTGATCGGGACTGAAGCTGCTCCGGTTTTCTACCGCCGTGACGGCTCGGTCTGCGGAGGGGGCGCGACCCTTTGCCATTACGGGCTGTGGGCCACGTTTGTCGCGTCCTGTCCTGGTGGGAGCGCCACGTGCGATCATGCCGAGCATCTTCGCGTTCACTTGCGTTTACGAGGCAATCCAAAGCCTCCGGATGATCTGGTGGCGATTCGCGATCGCGACTACAATTTCATTTACATCGTCGGCACGAATTACAAACCGAGCATCGTCAGTATCAGTGATATCACATTGACGGTCGGCGAAGAGCGGGAGGTCGTGGTGACCGGAGACTCCGGTCACCCCTCCGAGATTCAAAACTTTCTGTTCACGAAGTGTCTGAGCACTGCCCCGGCCATCGTACAAATGGTCACTCCGGCGAACCAACCTTTTGCGTCCGGTGTTTCGCGGATACGTATCAAAGGTGTCGCCGCCGGATCGTCGGATATAGTCTTGCAGATCAGCGATGGTGCTACTGAAAACAACATCTCCGATGAACTCCGTTTCCGGGTTACGGTGAATTGATGGAAATGTTGAGGCGACAAGACGGATTCACGCTCACGGAGTTAGTCATCGCTCTGGGAATCTTCGCCATTCTGGCGACGATAGTTTTTGCCCCGCAGTTGAATGTCTACAAAACGTTGGTCGACAGTGAACGCAAGGCGGCTCGCGTGGGCCGCGTGCATGAACTGAAGCAAAGCCTGATTGCGGCTGAGAATTCGCTGAACGACAGCTCCACGGTGACGCCGGAAAACGAAAGGCTGTGCCCTTGTCTGCGGGGAGGAAGCTTCATGGTCGGTGGCGTGCCTATTTGTAATCGCAATACATGTGATGCCAATCGCGATGAGGAGTTCGCGGTTCATCAAATGGTCAATGGCGCGTTGGAGCGCGTGACAGGTACGGTGGCGGCACCGGTTTATTATTTGGCCGATGGGCGGCGCTGCATGGCTTCGGCGGCGACTTCTGAGACGGAATGCGATTACAAGCTCCTCACGAAATTCAATGCACACTGCCCGGGAGACGTCGCGAGCTGCGACCATGCCGATTATGTGATTTTGACGATGGATACCGTTCCAGTTGGAAACAGATCGCGTATCGCCGCCGAAAAGACGCAGATTTTTTATACGGTTCAAGTCAACTATGCACCTTCGATCGAAGTGATTGCGAATCAGGTGATGGTGGTGAACGAGACCAGAAAGATTGCCGTCAAAGGCGGCTCTGGTCATCCGTCCGAATTGCAGAGGCTCGTATTTGAAAAATGTGAGTCTTCTGATACGGCTCGTCTGATTGCGAAGTGCTATCGGTTCGTGGACGGCACGGGCCAGTTGATCTTGGAAGCCAAAGCGACCGGCACGGTCACTGTCACGCTGCAAGTCAACGATGGCCAAACAGAGAACCCAATCTCCGCGCCGCTGACGTTCAACGTGACAATCAATCCATAAGATCATTCGGATCGGCGTTCTGGCGAGATTATCGCATTCGGCAAACAACTGTCGAAGTCGATCGAACATCTTCAAACATTGAACACTGAATCGGATGGAGCAATCATGATGCTTCCAGAATACTCGCTGTCGAACAAATGGGTGGCGCCGAATTGTTAGGCGCGTCCGAAATGCGCGAATCGAAACCACATCTTACGCGTGATTCGCGCCGCGCCGCGAGGGTTGAGCCTGGCAGTAGAAGGGTCGCGGCGGCCACTTCATTTGCTTCTCGCTCACGGCACACGGATTGAAGTGCTCATCCGTCAACGGGGGGCGCAAATGAAAGTCATCAATAAAAACAAAAAAGGTTTGATCTGGAAATGGGTCGTATCACTCACAGTCTTGATGGGCATGACGGGTGTCGCACAGGCGGGAGCGGAAACGCCATCGGGTGCGCACTACAATCTGAACATCATCGGTGTTCCGAAAAGTAAAACGGCGGCGATGACGGGCAATAACGGCGGCCGCATCTTTGTGCCTTTGTATGGTAAGTCAAAAATTGAATTAGCAGAAGGCTCGACATTTCAAGTTCTGGACGCGAATGCGACCGATGGTAGCGCTCGCTTTCAGCTTCCGAATCCGGACCCGGACAACGATGGGCTGACGGAGTATTCGGTTTTCGCGCGCGCGCTTGGTAAACCGGGTGGCCAAGCACAGATGGTGACTTGCGCGACGGATCCGCTGACGCTGGAAGAGGTCTGCAGTACTTTGAGCTCGGTATTTGTCCGCAGTAAAGGCCGCAGCTCGTGGGACAACGTGACGCAAGAATTGCTCTATATTTACTACGATCTGGATGGTGACGGAGTGGTCGAGCGCTATCCGCTGTTTGATGATCGTCTCCAGGACTACTTCTGGAGCTATGACAACGCTGGCCTCAAGCTTCTGCAACTCCGCTTCTATGAGGTTGTGACTGACGTGAACTAATGCGGCCTGAGTTTGCGAGCAAGAGCTCCCTTCGACCGCTCTGTCCATGTCTCGAATTGGGGCATCGACAGGGCGGTCTCAGTTTTGTACACCGCAAAAAGAGAATGGAACTCTGCGGCTTTCAGCCGCAGATTCGTGTAGAATAAGACATGGCGGATGGCCTGGTGGTCCTTTGAGGCACTTAACGAGAGCCGATCAAGCAATGTCGAAAAGACGAAATCAGTGGAAGTACAAGTGGATCACGGGAGGCGTACTCGCTTGGTGCGTGCTCGTCGCGCTCTTTCAGAATTGCTCGCAGGTCGTCGCGTTTCGATCTAGCATCGGCCTTGGAACTGGGCAGGCCTCCGCTGACAGCGGCAACGGTTCTGGTTATGACGGAAAACCGTCGGGAACCTATTATCGCTTCATTCCCGAATTTTCCTGCGAGAACCAGGCTGCTCCCAAGGCGGAAATCACGATTCAAGACGGACTGCCGGTCAATTATCAAGAGAACAGCCGGTTCCGGTGCGGGTTCGTGAACGGCGTGCCGAACGTTTCAGACGTCGTTGTCTCCAAGCTCCAAGATCAAGTCGTGAGTTACAGGGCAATTCCTTTTGAGAGAAAAGACGCGAGACCCAGCGATGTTCCCGGGAATCTCGTCGAAGCGTGGTGTCGAGATCTCCGGAGTGAGGCAGGATATGAGATAGTATCCTATTTCGACCGCGTACAAAGTTTGGCCGTCGGAAGGATCTATGAAGGGCGGCTGCGGGACGGACGGCTATTTGTGACGCAAGGGCCGGATCAGGCGGTTTCAAGATTGGTTTCTCAAGAGCGGGTGATCCTTCGTCGTGATGATTTTGAGCTCGTCATCCATCGCAAGCGTCTCTCACTGTTAGCGCCCGGCGAATTCATTGGCGAACTCAAGAGCGCAGTCCACGGTGATCGAGAATTGAGCTGCGCGCTCGGCGGAGCGCTCGACATCGATGTTTGGCCTGTGGCCAAGGTTTTCGATCTTCCCAGTTCCGGCTTTCAGTTGAGTCCGGATCGTCAAGTGGTGGCTGTGTCGTCGTCGAAGGCCAGGCTCGATCCATCCGTATTTACTCCTTCGAATCCGACGACGCTATTCACTCGGTCGGGCGAAGAGTGGCGTGCCTTGGACAATTTGTCGACAGGGCTTTGGGGAGTTTCCAACTTCGAGTTCACCACGGATTCGCGTCAGTTGGTGGTCGTCGCGGACCCTGTTCCGTATGTTGCGGACCAGTTGATTCGTATCGACGTCGATGGTCGTCAGGCTCTGCTTCTCAATGAGAAGTCCGTGAGTGAAGGGCAACGTGTGGCTCGTCAATTTCAGATGAGTGCGGATGGCCAGTACGTGTACTACCGCGACGGCTCGCAGGAAGTGCCACAATCCTCGGTTTATGACATTGAAAAGTGGCTGCGTCGCGTGCCAATCACTGGTGGACCCGTGGAACTTCTGCATCCGGTGTGGGACATTGCCGAAAAGGAAGTGATGGAATTCCATTTGCTTGAGCACGCGAATGCGATTTTCTACCATCAGTCCTTCGGAGGAGGGGATCGATTCTTCACTGCGAATCGGGACGGCTCAGAGGCCGTGGAATTGCCGTTGGCTGACCTGCGACCCGGGTGGTCGTTTCGGCCAGACCGGACGCGCAAGCTCGGAACGTTTGTTTTGCTTGATTATGTTCGGACTTCCGACATGAAGTTCGAGACCTCGGCTTTCGATGTCTCGGACCGCCAGATTTACTCGCTCGGTGAAGTGACCGGCTTTCTCGGAGCGAGTCCGAACGGAGATTGGTTTCATCTCAGGGGGAGCGTCGGCGAATGGTTGCTGCATCCGCACTCACAAGTCCGAATTTTGTTAGCGGGCTATCAGCAGATCCAGTTCCGATCGGATAATCGCGGAATGTTCGGCATCCAGCAGGACGCGTTGGCGACGGATCGAACGAAGCTGATGAGTTTGGATTTCACCACGGCGACACATCGGGAGCTGTGTCCGAATCAGCCGGGCCGGTGGCTGGCGGTGAAACCAGCGCTTCCGCACTCGGCTACGGAGTGGATCGCGCTCAGTCAGGGCGCAAATGGAGAAATTTTTGTTTATCGCGCGGCCGACACCTCGTGCGTGAAGGTCAATTCATTCCCCGCGACCTCTGACAAATTCCTGAGATTCGAGGTTTCTCCGGTGGATCCTCGATTTATTGTCGTGGAGTTCGGAGCGAGTGGGGCCGAGCCGGAGTCCCTCGTCTTTGTTCCCTTAAACGGAACTCCGTCTGTCCTCATCACGTCGCCCCGCCACTCAAAGGCGTCCATTTTTGCTTTTGATTTCACGGCAAATGGGCGGGAAATTTTGTTCTACGGAGATCAAGACTGGCCAGGTCGGGCGGAGATTTTTCGCTGGATGGCACCCTCTCTGGACTGAAGGACGAACGGCGTCTCGCGCTTAACTCCCAACGCACTTTTTCACAAGCATCGACTTTTTCCGCATGCGAAGATCGCGCACGCGATAGCGAGTTGCTCGTCCGCTGCCGATGCGGAGGACATTTCCGAGAGCCACCCATCTCAGTAAGAGGCTTTGCACCGATCGCGCGCTGAGATGGAGCAGCGGTTGGAGATCCTGTGCGCGGAATGTTCTGACTGAAAACTGAGAGTGAACTCTTTTGAGCAAGACCAAGGATCGACTCTGGGGACTCAGGTCTTTATGGAGCCACAGTCGGACATGAGTGCCTGCTGGAGCGGCCAGGCGAAATTGACGGCGATGGCTTTCGATATGCAAAGGCACGCCGAGGGCGTTGATTGTTCTTCGAGCGCGCCAGAGAGCGCGCGCGATTCGCGCGTCCGCCTGAAACGGGTCAAAGTGCTCGCCAGGGAACAGATGCGAATAGAGCTGGCCGATGGAGACCGGACGATACAAATCCCGGCTCAGGTACTCCACGATTTGAAAACACAACGGATGATCCGCGAAGTCATCTAGACGGAGTCGAAGTTCGGATCGTGTCCGGAAACCTTCGATGTGATTCGGAACTTCAGGTTCGTGTAACGGCAATGATTCGGGACCTGGGAGAATTTCCAGATCGCATGGCTCGGGTTGCTCGAAGCCCGAAAGTCTCAACGCCCGGTAGCGGTAGGACAGGTATGGCGTTCCAAGATATACGCGCTGGAACAGATTCTCATCTTTTTGAATGATGGAGGTGAAAAGATCGCAATCTCGAACGTATTCCCACTGCCGATGGTGGCGTGCTTGTTTAGAAACTTCGAGGACTTTGCGGATGTTCGACGGATGCGCCAGCGCCTCGGCGATTGCGGACCATTTTTTTAAGTTGAAAAGGTTCAAGTTGAATTGTCTCTGAGAGGTAGGGTTCTTGGCTTGACCGTCGTCGATGAGCAGCTGTGCTTCGCGGAGTTTCATCTTCGCTTCGGCGAAGGCACCTTCGATGATGGACATCTGTGCTGAGATTTCAAGCGTGTTGGCGCGTAAGAGATGCAGTTCCGGTCGACCGTGCGAGGTTTCAAGCAACTCCCGCGCGACGTCTTTGGCTCGATCGAGTTCGAAATTGGCGACGAGGGCGGCGAGCAAGTTGACGTTCCCGACAAGGCGACGATACGGGGCGACCCCAGGAGACCGGACGAAGCGATAAATAAACGCAGTGGCCGCTTGGTATTTCCACTCCGCGATCAGACTGAACGCGGAATACAGAAGTGCTTCCGGCTCCTGGGCTGGGTCTATGGTCTCGAGCAGCGAAGAGGCCTCCGCGTACCGTCCGGTATTGATAAGGGTGATGGAATAGACGAGGTTTTCGCGAGAACTGGGAGGTTCCGTCAAAAGGTGTTCTGAGCGTACGATCTTGTTGAGTAGGCGCATGGCCTCGATGGGATAGCCGGCGCGACTTGCCAGGTGAGCGATCGGCGCAAGGTATTTTCTGGGTATTTCTTTACCCCTCAAATCATGGAGAATGTCTCGGAGTTGAACGTTTTTTCCGGAGCGGATCGCGCCCTCCATCTGCGCGATGCTCTGTTCTGCTTCTGATGGGCTGATCGTCTTTTGTTTCATTTTGATATTTTTGCCAGAATCATTGATTTCACAGAACTTATCGGCTGAATCGCGCAAAACATGAATATCGAATCGCGTCTTGCGTCCCTCTACTCTGAAGGTGTCCCGAGGCACGTCAATGCAGGATTGACGGACTGGGGGAATGAGCGAGGGAGGCGAAGATGTCATTCACGAAATTGACGACGAACTGGGCGGCCCGGAATTTTTGGTCTCTGAATGATCAAATGAAGTCCGAATACAACGTCACGTTCGTGCGTGAAATCGACGCGACCTATCTGGAGCATCATCGGTTGGAAATGCTGCGGAATTCGGCGTTCAAACCTTCGTACACGGCACTGATCGTTGAGGCGGCCGCGCGGATTCTGAGAGAGTATCCGCTCGCCAATCGGCGCATTTTCAAGTTCGGCCCTTTCTCGAAAATGATTCAATTCAAGGAGACCGATGTCACTGTCGCAGTCGAAAAAGATCTGCCGGATGCCGAGGCCGTCGTGCTCGCGCACACGATTCGCCGTTGTGGGGACCTGAGTTCGAGCGAGATCACCGCCGATCTGAAGTCGGCGTTGCAGGGTGAGTCGGACCGCTGGACCCAGTTTCAACGCGTTCTGAATTTTTTGCCACCGTTCATTGGGCGGTGGGTTCTCAATATCGCGTCCTGGCTCCCTTCACAGTGGGTGGCGCAGAGAGGCGGCGCCTGCTTCGTGAATTCTCCCGCGAAGTATGGCGTGGATTTGGTGGTCGCCGATATGCTCTGGCCATTGACGTTCTCGTTTGGGGAAGTCAAAAAGCGGCCGTTTGTCGTCGGTGACAAGGTCGAAGCGAGACTGACTGTTTCTTTGGTGATGATTTTCGATCGTCGCGTCATGCAGGGCGCGATCGCGGCCCGAATTTTCAATCGTTTTTGTAAGCTGGTCGAACGCTCTCCGGTTGCGAATACGTCCGCGAACCTCTCATTGGGTCTACCAACGGGACATGAGATTGAAGAAGGTCCTGCTCGGACGTGATGCACGGATGAGTCCGTGTCCAAATGAACGGTAAGAAGGCGATCGTTGCCAGAGTCTGGAAGACTGGTTCACAATCAAGACATGGCGAAGAAATTTCAGATCGCGACGCAGACACTGATGCTATTGGCGGCGCTCGGATTCGGTTGGCTCAATTTTTGGCAGCTTTTCGAACAAGACGCCTTTTGGCTCGTCCGAGCGGGAGAAGAAATCCTGGAAGCGGGGAGAATCCCCTCGCTGGAGTCCTGGACGCATACGGTGGATGGAAAACCATGGACTCACTTCCAGTGGTTGTCCTCGGTATTTTTTCATTTCGCTCATAGCTGGGCCGGCGGACTCGAAGGACTCGTCTGGCTCCGAAGCATTCTGACGGTGATTTTGTTTCTCTTGATCGGAGGCCTCATTCGCCGATGCGCTGGGTACAGACCGGAGCGGCAGTGGATTCAGCTGATGTGGTTTTTTCCGTGGTTTTATTTGATGAACTGGTTGCGAATGCAGCTTCGGCCGGATTTTTTCGGTCTGATTTTTTTTGCGATTGTTCTTTTGTTGCAGATGCGTGCGGACTTCAGCTCTCGGCGCATTCGTTCGGTCACACTTGGTGTGCTTTTACTGTGGGCCAATTTTCACGCCGGAACAGTCGTTTTCGGTATTGCCGTTTTTGTCGCATCGGTTGTCTTTTCGCCGTCCTCGACGAGCTGGGTGAGCCGGCTGCTCTGGGTGAGCGCGGGAATCCTGTCTTGGTTTGCGACGCCGGTTCATATCAAGATCTTGGAAGTCGCTCGGATCGCGGCGAAGATTCAGAACAACCCGGACTTACAGCCGTTTCATTGGAATCTGCTGCTTTATTCGGAAGGCGGGTGGACTTATAGTCTGTTGTTCGTCTTTCTGATTTTCGCGGGTGTTGGAGTCTTCGTGAATGGATTGCGTGGAGATGCGCGCCTGTCGGGCGCGTACCGGTCGAGTCTGTTCGTGTTGAGTCTGATAGGGCTGATGCTGATTTTGTTTTTCGAGCGTATCCGCGCGATTCCCTATCTGACGCTTTTTGCTTTGCCTCTGGCGGTCACGGGTTGCGATTGGATGATGGATCGATTGGCGATCGGCAAAAGACAAATTCTGCTCTATGCGTCGGCGCTCATCGTGGGCGGGATTTTTTGGGGCTGGATGATTCCTGACCAAAAAAAAATCAACCTGCCGCTCGGGGCTTCCGTCTCTCCGCAATGGATGCCGGTTGAGAGCGCGAAGTTCGTCAAGGAGAATAAACCACTCGGTCAGCTCTACAATCATTTCAATTTCGGCGGCTATTTGATCTATGCCTTGCGCGAGTATCCGGTTTTCCATGATGGACGCGAAACGCCATTCGTGGAGTTGGATCGCGCGCGACGTGAAGCCATGGCGACCCCTGAGAAATGGGATCGCTTCTTACGTGGCTACAATGTGAACGTGGTGATCGATCGCTTACCCCAGGGCGGTGAAGAAAACGCGCTGTTCGCGAAATTCTATCCGTCCTCAGATTGGGCAAGGGTGTATTCGGATTTCGTATCCACAGTCTATCTTCGACGGATCGATGAGCATTATGAATTGATCAAACAGTACGGTAAGACAGGTGGAATGCCCAAAACCACGAACAACCGACCCAACCTCTCCGAACAAGAAATCAAAGATCTCATCCGCCAAGCCGAAGAAGAAATCCGCCGCCGCAACACCAAGTGAGGTGTGAAAAAGGTGCGCCGAGCGTGTCCTAGAACACAAATTTGCGAAACTGAGTCGTGATCGCGCGCCGCA
>JAMPXM010000051.1 GCA_023701225.1 Pseudobdellovibrionaceae bacterium
GGCGACGGAGGTCGGTTTTATATCACTCAGCGAGATGGATCGGCTTCGCAGTCCGTCATCGTGAGCGGCTGGAAGCCTTTAGATACGGAAGAGTTGGCGCTCGGCCCTTGCGACCAAAAGCGGACATGTTTGTTCTTAGCCGACATGGGGGACAATCGTGAGGCGCGTTCGTCGATCGACATTTGGTTGGTCGAGGAAGTCGTTCGATTCGGCGAGCAGGTGAATGCCGTGCGGAAGTTAACATTGCGTTACCCGGATCGGGCTCACAATGCGGAGGCCTTCGCAGTGCATCCGAACGGCGATCTATTCATTGTCACCAAAGAAATGACGAAGGAAAAAAAGGCACAGACCGCGCACGTTTTTCGTTTGCCGGCTCAGTCTTGGCAGACGAGTCAGCCGTCGAACCAGAATGCGTCTCAAGTGTCTTCTCAAGTGCTGTCTCGGGCATCGCAGAAGGATAGGATTTTAACTTTGGAGCCCTGGGGGCACTTGGATGTCCCGGCGATCGTCGGGGCTAGCGGTTATGAGGGCCTTGTGACAGGAATGAGCTTCTCGCCGAAGGGCGAGCGGCTTTTGCTGCTCACTTATGACAAGGCCCTTGAAATCGCATGGGATCTTTCTAAAGGACCATGGGCCGGGGCGCAGGCGCTCGCGACGAGCGGCCAGCTTTCCGTGATTGGGATCCGGCGCTTGAAGCAACAAGAAGCAATCAGTTACGATGAGAATGGTCGTGATTTCATTTATACCACGGAGCAGGTGAAGGCTCTGGGGAACGCGGCCGGAGATGCTGAAATTCTATCGATGCGGTGCAAATGAAACGAAGCGTGGTGACCATTGCGATAGTCCTGTCGTGCGCACTCAAGGCGTTCGCGGCGGATGCGGAAGTCGCAGTGGCCAGCGCGAGCCTCGGAGAGCCGGAGGCCTTAGCGCGTTTTCTCAACGGGCAAGGGGAGTGGCGAGGTACCGGTGGTCAGTTCGCTCGCTTGGAAATGCGTTTCGCTCAGCCTGTTCTTGTTTCTAAAATTCATGTGACGTCATGTGGGGCTGCGTTCGCCGACGGCGTCGATGCGCAAATCAATTTCGATCATACGCGGGTCTTCGTCGAAGGCGGCCAACCGAAACTCACGTTCGCGATCGCCGCGGATCAGAATCCGATACCGGTACAGTCCTTGGTTTTCAACTTTCGTCACAATACCGATGTTTGCGTACGCGAGCTGGCGATTTTCAATGGCGCAAAGCCCGTCGCGTTGCGCGCTCCGAAACTGCGTGCGCTTGAAGGCAGCGTGCCGACCGCGTTGTTCGACTCGCGTTTGGAAACGAGTTGGTCGTCGAGCGAAATGGGACCCGTGGAAATTCGATTTGCGACCGAGGCCGACATCAGGCGTGTGCGAGTATGGAACGGCGATCCACGGGGTGTTCAGATTTATCAAGGTTCACCAAGAGCGAAAACGGTCGCGCTTGCTTCGGATTCGGCGCGGGAAACTTTCGCATTGAAGGATGAGTCCGGACTACAGACGGTCCAACTCAAAACACCCATGAAGACAAAGCTCCTTCGCGTGGCCGTCACCGAGGCGTATGGGGGCGAAATCTCTCAAGCGCGAATGGCCGAAATGCAGTTTGGCGACGAGAGTTCATTTTTTTCGCCCGACGTGTCCGCTGGATTGAAAGCCACAGTTGACGCGCGGTTATCCGGGTTTCGTGCCGCCGGTCTCAGTGACATGGTCGATCGAACTCTGTCTTTCAGAGAAGACGAGCGTGAGTGGTCCGTTCGGCTTCGCTCCGACGGTAGCATATTTATTCGCGGACATTCGGAGAATTTGGAGCGTGCGCGTTTGTTTTCATTCGTTGGCCGCTACGTAGTTGTCGAAGCGAATGAAAAACGCGTGCGCATCAAAGTCGACGGATCTCGATTTGCATCACATCTCGAACTCGATGGTGCGGTGTGCGCCGCTGCGTGCGCGGGCGGCAGAGGGCCTGACGGAGAGCGAGTCCAGGACGAAATGTCGTTCGGGCGCGCCAAGGACGGTTTCGTTTTCGTACGCGACGAAGGTCCGCGTGGCACCAGTGGCCTAGACTTTCATGACTTTAAAGCTCGAGTCCTGACCAGCAGTGAGTGAGACGTCAGTTCGGCTTTTGCCGAAGTGTCTCGATGCGGGAAATCAGAGTCTGGAAATATGTGAAACCGCATGATTTTTTCGTGACTCTGGGTTGACGGTGATCGTTGTCCAGCCGCACAATATTCTTATGTCATCGAAGCTTATACAGCAGGTCATGCGCCGGCGGCGCTTGTGGGGCGTTTTGCTCCTCAGCTCGACGGGCCTCATTTTGTGGTCATGGTTTTCTCACAGCCACGCGGACGTCGCGTCGACGTCCGTACCGTTTGAAACCCCGGTTGATAAAAATCTGATCTCTTCCCGTTTAGGCGAGGCGGTGAAGAGCAATACGTTTCCAGAATCGATTGATATCGAGGTGGGCGGTACTCCGACCACCGCGTCGGTGGAATACGCGTTGGATGCGGAAGCCCACGAGAAAATGAACAAGCTGTTTCAGGCCTACAAGCCAGATCACGGCGCGTTCGTGGCCATGGACGCGACCAGCGGCCGCATTCTGTCATTGATCAGCTATTCGCGCGAGCGCGGCGATCAAGGGAATCTGGCTTTGAAGGCGACGTTCCCTGCAGCCTCGATTTTCAAGGTTGTCACGGCAAGTGCGGCGCTGGACATGAACAAGGTGCATCCCAACACGATCGTGCCATTCAACGGGGCCAACCACACGCTCTACAAAAAGAATGTGCAAGACACCAAGTCCAATCGCTGGACGCGTCGGATGACGTTGCGTGAAGCATTCGGGCGGTCCGTGAATGTGTTTTTCGGCAAGCTGGGTCTGTTTTACGTCGGCCCCCATGATTTGATGGAATACGCCGAGCGCTTTCGGTTCAATCAACCGATTCACGCCGATATCCCGGTGCAAACGGGTCATGCGCGGATTTCCCCGGATGATCCGTGGAGTGTCGTGACCGCCGCATCCGGTTTCACGCGAGACAACACGATGAGCCCGATCCACGGCGCGATGATCGCGGCGGCGGTCGCCAATGATGGCGTGATGATGGAACCGTACCTTGTCGAAACGCTCACGGACCGCGAGGGCGTGATGATCTACCAAGCGGAACCTCGTCAAGCGTCCGTGACGGTCGAGCCGCGGTCGGCCGCGGAACTGCGCGTGTTGATGCGTGAAACGATTCAGTCGGGCACCTCACGTCGCTCATTTCGCAAAGTCGTGCGTCGAAGTGACCTCGACGATGTGGAGGTCGGTGGCAAGACCGGCTCGCTCACGGGCGGGGATCCCATGGGCAAGTGCGATTGGTTCGTCGGATACATGCGTTACAAGGACCAGCGCATCGCGGTCGCCGCGTTGACGGTCAACGAAGAAAAGTGGCGTGTGAAATCATCGGTGCTCGCGAGCGAGTTCTTCTTGAACTACGCGCGCGAAATCAAGTCGCGCGAACGCGCGACGGCCTCGGTCGACGTCGGTCGCCGCGCACGCGAAATGAATTGAATTCGAGTCTGTCGTGCGCGGATCGTCTGCGCACTCGGTCACTACCTTACAAGAAACTCAGAAACATCGCGTCCCAATAGGGAAGTACGCGCCGGAAGTCCGATTGGTCGTGGATGACGCCCGCCGCATCGACGGTACCCATTTTAAATTGATAACTCACCAGGATTCTTTGGGGTCGTGTCGCGCTGGTTTGCGGCGTTTTCATCAACGGACTTAGGCTGTAGTGCACAAAAAAGGGCTCGACGGCTTCCCAGGTTGTTTGTGTTCGGGAGATGAGCTTGCCGTTTTCGCGAATTTCAACCGAACACAGGCGAATACCGGGACACTCAAGAGACGAGATCACTCGATCGCCTTGGTCCGAAGCTCGCTCATAAGAGAAAAAGGCATTGGCTGGGGGAGCGGAAGCCGGAGCACGGGTGGATTCACGGGCTCCACGTTGTTTGTTGAGGACAAGTGCGAAAATAGCTGCCATCAACACCAATGCAGCGCTGAGACCCACGAGCGGGAGCCAGAGACCGGATTTTTGTTTCTCGGGTTTGACACGCGTGGCGCGGTTTTTCATCGCGGTCTCTCCTCTCCATCCGCTCGTGATCCCTGGAGCGTACAGACATAGTTTTCTTTGCAGGGATTCGCGCAACCCAATTGCCATCGTACCCATGCGTCGCGGCCGAAAACCTGGCCCACGCGGAATGAGGTCGGTGGCTGCATGAGGAGATCAACAGGGGTATTCGCGGGAGCATCGGCGCGGCAGAGGAAACTCATGGTTCGACGCAAGAAAGACGTGGAGAGTTTCGTATTCGCCGTCATAAAGAGCGGCTGAGTGGAAATTGCAAGCGTTCGCGCCATCCAAAAATCTGCGATTGTTTCGGCATCGCGATCATGGCTGCGTGGATGTCCTGACGCCAGCGGCGATTCTGGGGCCGCGCGCTGACAACTCAGATAACGTGCGTAGGCCTTCCCGTCACGAAACGATGCTGTGTCAAGGGCATGACCGAATTCATGTGCGAGCAGCATCCAAGCGGGAGGCGTCGCGGCGCCCTCTTGAAAGATATTGGGGCAAATAAATAGGCGATGGCTTCTGTGAACATAGACCGCATTTGTCGTCAGCGGCATCAAGCCGCAATGTTCGATATAGGCGGCGAGATGTTCTGGATCCAGATCATTTTCAGGGCGCGCCTTCACGGCCGGAGTCACGAGGCGCACGGAATTGAGTTGCTTGAGCCACTGGCTCTTGAGCGCCGAGTCGGCTTCGGATCTTGCGACCGCTTGGAGCATTGCTGCACGTACGCTTTCACCGGCCACTTCGACGTCCTCGGCCGGTGGCAACATTCGTTCCACGGAGTTCCACACGTTGAGCAGAAAGACATCGAGAAGGCGCTGATTCGCGTCGGGAGGATAAGGAGGTTGTCGTCTTGCGAGAGCTTCGGCGTCGATCGCGGCTTGAATAGAATAGGCGCGGACAACCCGATCCTTTTCGGCTGGCTCGCTTTGCGCGGGGCTTTCGCCAGCGGGTCCTTGGCTGCCCAGGACCTGTTGGAGCGCTATGAAATTCTGGTCAAAGAATTTCCTGCGAGCCAGACGCAGACGATCCCACATCGGTTCGGCATGAAACTCAAGCGGCACACCCATTTGGTTATCGGCGCACAAAGCTTCATGCGTGGATTTGCAGATTCGCGCTTCTTCGGCGGCCGCGGTTTTCGCGCAATACGCGGCCTCGGCGGTGCTTCTCGTCGGCTTACGGGTAGACGATTCTTTTTTGATCGCGAAGGAGGGATAGGCCGGTGGCGGGAACGGGGTCAGCGCACGTAGTCCGCCGCCTCCGCCACCATCCTCGAGCTCTGCGGGAAAACTCCGGAACGCTGCCTGTCCGCTCGATCCTTTTTCTTGCGATGGTGTCCGAGCGTCAGTCGCGGTTGACTTCATCTCGATCATTTGACCAGAGGCCGTGAAGCGATAGGCAGGAACTGTTGACCGACTGTTTGGCCCTGAACCATTTGCCGTCGCGGCTGGGCCACTCATCGCGTGTCCGGTGCCGTGGCCTGGTCGTGACCCGGCATCCGGGCCAGAGCTAGCGCCACCACCGATGGGGGCGTCCGCCCCCGCGCTTTTCGAAGCATCGCCGGTCGGAGGGCCAGTTGCCGCCGGCGTACCATAGTATGTGGATATGTATGTGGTGTTCTGCGAATTCGATGTGGACGTCGTCGCAGCGGCTGCCTGTGCTGCGGGTTTTTCGCCATTCACGCCGGTGGCCGCGATGCACGACGTGATCCGTTTGCGTGCTTGTCGGTAATATTCCGCTTGTTCGAAAAACTTATTCGCGTTTTCCACCTGGTCCGCGCACGTTTTCATCATGTTGGTTGCGGCCTGAACTTGCTCCTGTGCTCCGGCCTTTCGGGCATTTTCGATTTCAGCGCGGCATTGGTCCGAGCAGGACTCAATCGCATCCAGGCACGAGGATCCCATTTCTGAATTGGCTTCTCCACCCGCGTCCACCGTGGGGAGAGCGCTTTGACAAGCGTTGCCGAGCGACTCGGCTGTGGAGGCTCCTGCGGCTGAGCTGGCGCCAAAGGTAATAATCTGGGTGAGCAAACGAGCGACCTTGTCTTTTTTTGAACTTCCGATGGGATCGCCAGAGCATTCGGACACGGCCCGCTGCGTGAACTGGCTGCAGACCGATGTGCTCGCCGAGGTGGGCGCTTTTGGAGACGTGCTTGTGGGTGCTGTTGGTACCGCGTTGATCGTATTCGTTTGCGCACTCACAATCGCCGCGTCTGCGGCGGATCTCGCGTCGGTGTCCGCCGCATGGATCCGCGGCAGGCCGAGTCCAGAGACGACCAACACCAGGCTTATGGAGCCGAGAATGCGCGATTGCACTCGCGTTTGAGCGTGTCGCAAAACCATACGTCCTGTTATCGGTTACATCGTTGTGGAAATAAACGCGATTCCTCGAGGAAATGACACACCGGCGGCCCTATCGAGGCCGTGTCTCGAAATGAGATCGCACCCGGATTCGGAGGCCAAATGAATTTCGGTGAAATTGTTTAGATGCGAACATTCTCGGATGATCTGTCCGACGATTCGACACTTTCCATGGGATTGCCGACGCTTTCTGAGAACATTTCGTTTGCGCGAAAAAGGTTTTGACCCGGACCTAAAGCTCGAAATCAAGACATACGATGAGTGGTTAAGACAAGTGAAGGTCGGGAATATGCAAACTGCGTTTTACGTCTCACATGCTGGGCAGACTTATGGACCGTGGACGGTGACTGAAATCACGCGTCGGATCGCCCAGATGGAATTGATCGCGACGGACTTCATTTTCGATGAGGCCACTCAAGGTTGGATTCCTTTGATGGAATGCGATGCGATTCTCGGCGCTTTACGTACGATCAAACCCAGTGCACCTCCTCCGCCGAGCGCCAAGGTGTCAATGGAAACGGCAGAGACGGCGACGACATCCGCTCCGATTTCCGTCGATCGTCCGAAAGTTGTTCCCCTGGATGCCGGTCTATCCGTGTCCGGTAGCCAGAAAGTTCAGGATGCCAGTTCCGAAGACGCTGAATGGTTCGTACAAAAGGACACGCATCGCTACGGGCCGTTCACCTATTTGGGGTTGATCAAAGCGCTGCAAGACAAATCGGTTTACGAGTTCGACTTCATTTGCCGCAAAGGCGAAGACCACTGGGTGCGCTTGGCGGAGCATGAAATGTTTACTCCAGACGCGATTCGGATCGCGATGAAGCAGTCGGGCCGTGAGGGCGCGAAGTTTTTCTTTGCGCGCAAGTATCCGCGTTTTCCAGTGATGAGCGAAGTGATTGTTCACGACAACACGTCCGTCTGGTTGGGACAGACGTACCAAGCCAGCGAGGGCGGCGTGGGCGTCACCATTCGCAATGCGAAGTTGAATCCCGGCCAAATGCTGCACTTGCACTTCGCGGAAAGTGGTGGATTGCCCGCATTCAACGCTATGTGTGAGGTCGTGAATAAAAGATACGTGGCGAATGTTCGCGATCCGCACGCGGCTGTTCCGTATGGCGTGAAGTTCGTGAACTTGGACGCGGACACGCAGCGCGCTTTGAAGGAGTATTTCTCCCAAAAAGCGTCGTAAGCGAGACCTGCCGGCTGCGGCGTCTCCTAGATTGAATTTGAATTTGAAATAGCACGAGTTTGTTTTTCTTCGATAGGGGGAAGGGATCTATGGATAGCTTAATGAAAATGGCCGTTGACTACTACTTGATCGACGGCGTGATTCTCATGCTGGGTGTTTTCGCCGTTGCGCTCAGCTTCGAGCGCTTCAAGGCTTTGTTCATCGATTATTCGATAGATAGCGAAGCCTTCATGGGCAAAGTGCTCAAGCTCGTTGAAGACGAGAAAACCGAAGAGGCGATCACGCTCTGCGCAGCGAACGAGAAGAAGCCATTGGCCGCCGTTATCAAGCGCGTGTTGGAGCGTTCGGATCGAGACGACTCCGCAATCGACCACTCGCTCGATATCGCCGCGGGTGAAGTCGCGCCGAAGCTGGTTCGGAATCTTGGCTATATGCAGATGGTTTCAAACGTCGTCACACTCGTTGGTCTGTTGGGAACCGTCGTCGGTCTGATCATGGCATTTAAAGCCGTGAGTTTCGCCGACCCCGCGCAAAAGCAAACTTTACTCGCCGACGGTATTTCTCTCGCCATGCATGCCACGGCGTTGGGCCTCTTGGTCGCGATTCCGACCATGGTGATTTACTCTTTCTTCCATGCCAAGCAAGGGCGGTTGTTCTCCGAGATCGATACCTGGGCGAACAAGACGATCGAAGTCTTGCGCGCACGTGGTTTCGAGAATTTCGTCGGTACAACCGTTTATCCGACGACGGGCGATGGTGCCAAGACCATGAAGATCAAAGGCGCCGGCTCCGTGAAGTCAGCCTGACGGACGGACGTGAGCGAGACTGCAATTGACGGAGATGGAAAATGAGAGCCTTTCGCAGACCTAAAACGGATGATTCGACCTACGATCTGAATCTAGCGCCAATGCTGGATATCATCGTGTCGATCATTCCGATGCTGCTTCTGAGCGTGGTGTTCGTGGAAATCACGGTCGTTGAGACGCCGGTCCCCCAGGCAGTCGAACGCGCAGTCGCCGCTCAAGAAGAGAAAAACGAAGTGCAGATCACGCTCTCGGTTTCCAAAACGTCCGGGTTCCGCCTCGTCGTGAACGAAAAGGGCCAAGCGAAAGAAACCAATATCGCGCTGAAGGGAACCGAGCTCGATATCGAGGCTCTGAAAAAGGAAATCATCCAAACGAAGCTCCGTTATCCGAATATCTTCCGCGTCGAACTCAATCCTGACGAGAGCGTTCCGTTGGCCGAGATCGTCGCTGTCATGGATGGAATCCGCACCAAGAGCAAGAACGATCCGACGATTACGTTCACGGACGTGACGACGGGTAAGCCGATGGAAACGGATCTGGTATTCCCGGATGTTGTCTTCGGCAACGTGGCGGGAGGCTAAGCATGGGACGCAAGGGTATGGGAAAATACATCGATAAGCGGACCCCGGCGACGTTTAAAATCCAGATCACGTCGATGGTGGACATGTTCGTCATCCTGCTCGTGTTTCTCTTAAAGAGTTACAGCACGAGCCCGACGCAGATCAACCCAGATAAGAATCTGGCTCTGCCGGTTTCGACCAGCTCCAAACCACCGGTTGACGCCTTGAAGCTCGTGGTTTCGAAGGCAGGCATCTTCGTTGAAGATAAAAAGATCATCGATCTCAATCAAGGTGCGGTGAACGTGAGCGATGTCGACGCGAGCGATACGAACTTCATCCGCGCGTTGTACACCGAACTCGATCAGCAGGCGCAGAAGTCGAAGTCGATTGCTAAAGTGAATGAGACCCTGGAGTTCGATGGCAAAGTCATCATGCAGGCGGACCGCGACTTGCCGTACGAGATTCTTCGTAAGGTGATGTACACGTCGATGATGGCAGGGTACTCGGACGTTAAAATCGCAGTCATGTCAACCCGGTGAGATGAAATATGGGAAGACCCGAGATTTACATCGAGCATAGCCACGGCGAGAAGGTGCGTAAGCACCTGAGAGTGAAGCCCGGAAAAGGCGATCTCTTCCTCATAGGCTCATCCAAAGAAGCTGATCTCCGCCTCGCCGGCGAGGAGATAACGGGCTGCCACGCGGTGCTGCGCTTCCGGAGTCCGCATTGGTATCTCTGTGATATCAGCGGAACGAAGTCGACCCGTGTCGGTGCTGAACCGATCGTGGAAAGACGGATCGACGGCCGCTTGGACGTCGAACTCGGCCGCCATCGTCTCACGCTGTTCGCGAAAGAGCGCAACGATTCTTTGTTCCACTCAGAGATGCCCGAAGGTGACAAGGGCCTGCACCAAGTCGTCGTCCGCGCCAAAGGGCGCGTGATCGACACCAAGGTGCTGGGCGCGACTGAACCTTTCCGGTTCCGCATGGGTTTGGAGCGGACGGAATTGGCGGCGCCGACATCCGGGGAATGGGTGATCACGGAGATTGGCGGACGCACGATTCAGCAGCGCTTGGTTCCGACCCAGGCGATCGTGGCCGCGGAGAAGATCTCGGTCGATCGCGATCTCAAGAGGCCGTTTCTGACAGCCGGAGTGATCACGCTTTTGTTGATGCTGACAGTGATTCTCTGGCCGAAGGCGGAACCAACGAAGGCCGAAGATGCGTCCTTGGCGAAGCAGCAGATGGAGATGATCTTCAATGCGAAGACCATCAAGAAAAAGAAAATGGAAGTGGCGAAGATGTCCTCTTCGCGCGTGAAAGCAGGTGGCAATAACGAATCGGCGGCGACGAAGAATCGCTCGGCGGCGGCACCCGAGGAGTCCATGGCTCCGAAGACGAGCGCGAAGGTGACGCAAGCTCTGACGAGTTTACGTCAGTCGGGCTTGAGCGCTTTGGTCGGCAAGATCGCAAAGAGAGCCAATAAGTCCGGCGTCTTGGTCGCGGCTTCCGGCGTGTCGCCTGATACGCAGGGCGCGGGCCGCGCGTTCTACAGCATGGGCAAGAGTACAACCGGTGGCGGTGGCTCGGCTTCGAAAGAAGGGAACACCTTCCGTTTGGGAGGCGTTGGCACACAAGGAAAAGGCGGCGGTGCGGGCGACTTCAAGGCCGGCACGGCGCTCGCGGGCGGCTCGGTCGGCATGGGTGACGTAGCAGTGGTCGACGAGGAAACGATGATCGAAGGCGGATTGGATCGCGACGTGATCGCCGAGTTCATCAAGCGCAACCTCGGACAAATCAGATACTGTTACGAACGACAGTTGAGTTCGGACAAAAATCTGTACGGTAAGGTGATGGTTCGATTCACCATCGGTGCAACGGGCGCCGTGGGTGACCCGAAGATCGACAACTCGACAATGCGTAACGCAATGGTCGAAGGTTGTATCCTGCGTCGAGTTGCGAGCTGGAAGTTCCCGGAGCCGAAAGGCGGCACGATGGTGAAAGTGTCGTATCCGTTCTTGTTCAAAGCCTTGGATTGAGCGGCTTGGAAAAATGTCTTGTATAAGTCCAGTTTTTTGTAAAAAATGGACTTATGTACTCCAGAATTTTACCTCATCCTTCGCGGCAAAGCTTTTTCCTCTTCGGACCTCGAGGAACTGGGAAGTCAAGCTGGGTGCGTACGACGTTCCCGAAGTCTACGTACATCGATTTGCTGGAAGACGAAGTTTACCGACGTTTATTGGCCCGGCCGGACAGTCTGGGTGATTTTTTGTCACCCACCTGTTCGGTTGTGATTTTGGATGAAGTGCAAAAGGTGCCGGCACTTCTTGACGAAGTTCATCGTTTGATTGAACGCCGGAAAATGCAGTTTATTTTGACGGGCTCGAGCGCGCGCAAGCTCAAGAGACAGGGCGTCAATTTGCTCGCTGGGCGAGCGCTGACATATTCGATATTTCCGATGACCGCGAAAGAATTGGGGTCTGATTTTAATCTGCAAAAGGCCCTGAAATTCGGTCACCTCCCAATGGCTGTGACGTCCGAAAATCCTAGAAAATTCCTTGAGTCCTATGTTCGTACCTATCTGAAAGAAGAGGTGGAACAAGAGGGATTGACCCGCAATTTGGGTTCGTTCGCCCGTTTTCTCGAGGCGGCGAGCTTTTCACAAGCAAGCTTACTTTCGATTTCACAAATTGCTTCGGACGCCCACGTTCATCGAAAAGTCGTGGAAGACTATTTTGGCATTCTACGCGATCTCCTGTTGTCCTACGAGCTGCCGGTTTTTACTCGGCGTGCGAAGCGGGAGATGATGACCAAACGCAAGTTTTACTTCTTCGATGTGGGTCTTTTTCGAACGCTCCGCCCAAAGGGCCCTCTTGATTCCGAAGCCGAGCTGAATGGAGCGTCTTTTGAAACTCTTTGTCTGCAGGAGCTATTAGCGCTGAATCACTATTTGGAATCCGGATATGAATTTTTCCATTGGCGCACTCGCAAGCATCAGGAAGTGGATTTGGTACTTTATGGCGAAAGAGGTCTACTGGCATTCGAGTTCAAGGCGAGCTCGCGACTTCGAGAGTCGGACTTTGCGATGCTGCGGCTTTTCGGCGAAGATTATCCGCAAGCGAAGCTGCATTTGGTTTACGGGGGCAATGAAACTCGCTCACATGCCGGCGTTCGCGTTCTTGCCGCGAGAGACTTTTTTTCTTCAGCCGAGACTCTTCTTCGATAATGGTTTGAATTTTAGTCAGGACGTGTTTATGACCAAAACCAGTTGTTTTTTTCTTACATTGATTCTTTGGCACTCGATTTCTTTTGCGCGGACCCCAACCCCAGATGAGTGTGTAGCGGACGTGAGTAAGTACACCGCTGAAGCTCTGAAAACGCGCAAACCGATCTTCGATTCCAAAAGCAAGGATGTCGCGTCATTGCTTCCGTCCAAGCTGATCGAGTATGGGTTTGAGGACAAAGTGAAACTGAAGAACGGGACAGAGGTCAGTTTCACTGTCGGCGGCTGCGCTCACTACGGTTTTCGTTTTGAGTGGAGCGGGAAAGATATCCAAATCATCAAGAGTTCAAAGAAACTCTCTCGAGCGGAATCGCTTTTAAAGAGTTTAGTGCTGCACTCGTCCTCTGAGAGAGACATTTTGTTGAAGGCGCTTACCGAAGCAAAGAAGAAGTCCGATTCTGAGGTGGTGGAGGGCATTCGATATTTACCATGTGGCGATGCGGTCTGCGACTTGGCGGACAAAGGCGATCATCGCGTGGAAATCGGGTACAGCTTTCCGCTCTAGATTCTACTCTCCGACGGCATCGTCATGACACACGCGGAGAACGATGTATGAAACTCATCAAGAAGGCATTCCTTGCCGTTGTTCTGTTGGCTGTCGTGATTGTTGCTCTCGCGTTCGGCTACAAGGGGATTCGATACCTGCAGGCGGCTTGGGCTATCGACAAGATCAACCGTTGCCTGGAGTCGGGCGGCTGTATAGACACGAAGACCATGACATGCGGCCCTTACGTCAACGACGGTACGAAGATGTGCGGTGTTCGTTGAAAGGTGCGGACTCAATCTGTGTATAGGATCACAATTGAGAAGCGAGATCCTCCGGACATTTCGGTCAGAGCATTCGATTTTTGTCCTGACAAACTGTTCGACGAAGTGCCGTTTCCGGGCCTGGTTTAAGACGCGATTCGAGCCCAAGATTCAATTCAAGCGGTTTTGAGGACCATTTAGTCCCTGGCTCTTCAATTGCTTACAACCGATCGAATTGTACCGGACCGGCAAGAGCGCCAAGGTGGAGCTCTCAAGAAATTGGATCGGAACCTAGAACTGTAGGAAGGACGTAGTATGTCAAAGTTCATGGCGCTTATTATCGGATTGGGTCTTTCGACAACACAGGCATTGGCCTCCGACTTCGCGGCACCGTACAACAGGGCGCTTGCGGTATATGCACAGTCGAAAGAGGTGGCTGATGCAAGATTCCACTGCTATCGCTTGGTTGATGAAAAACCTAAAGTGATTCTCATTAGTTCAGACTACAAGCGTAGTAAATACCTGGTGACTCAAATTTGTAGCTTGGATAACGGCAGGACTCTGCCAACGACGACTGCGATTGTGACTGTTGATGCAGGCATCACTCGCCCGCCAACAACTGATGTCACTCTTAAGCTCGTAGACCTGCATGAGTTAGAAAATTAATTTAATTCCGGTGAGAAAGTCAGTCCGTGAGCGGACCGTTCTGCACGGGTCTGGCGCAGTAATTCGAAAGAGGTATGTTTGTGATTGCGTTGCGTTCGTTCTCTGGAATGGCGATCGGCGTTGTGTTGTCCGTTGCTCTTGTCGCATGCGGTTCCGATAAGTCCTCTGGCCCACAGGCCTCAGGTGGCGGAGCGACATCGGGCCCCAATGGATCTGGCGGCACAGCTGGCAGCACTGTGCGCACGCAAACTCTCACGTATCGATATGTCGAAAACGGGTGTGATACCGGAACACATACCTTTCACAGCTTCGAGAGCTACTGCGAAGGGCTACGTGACAACGATCTCAATCAGAATTGTGCTTGGAATCTGCGCGCCCGTCGCTTTGAGAGCGTCTGTACCGGCTCGTTTGAGAAGAGCGTACCGAGCGAAGAAACGCGCTCGGGTCGAGAAGATGTTTCTATCGCGGCTCCGGCTCAAGACGCATCTCGTGTGCCATCTCCGGTACCACCACCTCAAGAGCGCGTTCAGGTGAGCGAAGTCACAATTCTCGCAAAGCCGGTGTCTCTCTTTGAATTTCGTCCTCAAACCGCGGACTCCAAAACGGTTTCCAATCTCTCGGGACAATTGGATATCGTCGGTGCGACCCCAGAGCCAGCGCAGCTCATTCGCTTGGCAGGGGCCGAGAGTGTGACGATTGTGGAACCTGAAATGACAGATTGCCGTCTCGACGTTCAGAACTTTACGAATGCGCGCATCGGCGAAAGAGTGAACTTCACCTTGGTTGGCATCGATGAGCAGTCGAGTGCGTTGACGGGATGTCTAGCGAAGCTTGCACTCATGCGTATGCAAGGCTTTACTGCGCAATTCAAAAACGTACCGACCGGCATGCTCGAGCAAGGTCACATTCCGCTCGTGACCTTGCAAGTTCGGATGCAGTAGACGAGTCGTCAAATTCGAGGGTGAGGCGCAATGTCCGCCTTCAAGTGCCAGGCTTGATGGTGAGATCGACAGAGAGTGACAAGATTGCCAACAACATTCCGCCCGCCTTGAGACCGAGGCTGAATGTGATGCAACTCCACCCAA
>JAMPXM010000052.1 GCA_023701225.1 Pseudobdellovibrionaceae bacterium
ATCCTCGTGTTCCAAAGTTTGGTGCTGTGCGCTTTGGCTTATTTGAAAATTCGCAAAAAACTCATCACGTGATCGGTGGGTCATGAACTACAAAGATGTTTTCGTTTGCCGACCTGCCCGTCTCAGGTGCAGGTTTAAATCTAGGCATACTGGAACCAGCACATGAAAGGACGAATGATGCGGAAAAAGACGACTCTTGGCCTGGTGCTCGTCTTCCTATTAGGTCTGGCCGCATATGCGGCAACCACGATCCGATCGCAAAACTCCGCTCAATTCATCAACCCTCGGCGAGGCGAAATTGTCGAGGCGATTTACGGTCTCGGCAAAGTCAAAGCGCGCCGCCGCTTCGAAGTCAAAATCGGTATCTTGACGGATGTTCAAAAAGTCTTCGTCAACGAAGGCGACTCCGTCAAAAAGGGCGCGCCCTTGATTCAGTTTTCGGAATCCGGCCTCTTCCGCGCTCCTTTTGACGGTGTGATCACCCTGGTTGCCGCCGAAGAAGGCGAAACCGTCGTGCCGCAGGCGCCAGTGGTTCGGCTCGAAGATCTCAGCGACAAATACGTCGAAGTGTCTCTGGAACAACAAGGCGCTCTCCGTATTCAAAAAGGACAACGCACGCAAATCGTCTTCGAAAGTCTCCGCGGCGAAAAACTCGAGGGCCAAGTGGCGACGATTTTTTCTAAAAACGACGAGTTTCTCGCGCACATCGAAGTCACCGGCGGCTTGCAGCCCAACGTACTTCCCGGTATGACTGCCGACGTCGCGATTTCCGTCGCACAACATGAAAACGCGCTTCTTGTTCCGGTCGCGGCGATCAATAACGGCCAAGTCATTGTCCTGCGAGGAGGCAAGCGGCTCAAAGTGCCTCTAAAAATCGGCGCAATCGACGGCCAAATGGCGCAAGTCATCGAAGGCGATCTCACCGAAAATGACCAGGTTCTCATCGGAAAGGCGAAGTGATGTGGTTCATCGCGTTTCGCCAAATGTTCTCCAAGAAAAAGCAGACCGTCTTGATTTTTCTCGGGATCATGTTCGGAACGATGATCTACGTCATAATCGCCGGCACCCAATACGGGATGCGCGATTATCTCACCGAACAACTCCTCAATAACACCGCGCATGTCATCATCACCGGCAACGAACGCAAAATCGACCCAGTCGATCTCCGCGAACGATTTTTCCCCGCTGACTCGTTGGTCAACTGGATCATTCCGCCTGCCGGAAAACGCGAAGAAGCTCGGCTGGAAAACCCCCAAGGATGGTTCGAACGCCTGAGCGCGGACCCAGATGTTCTGGCTTTCGCTCCACGCTTATCGATCAACGCGATCCTTTCGCGAGGAACTCTTCGCCACAACGTTGGACTTGTCGGCATCATACCGGAGCGCCATGTACAGGTAACCAGCATCGGCGACTATATGCTGTCGGGAAAGTTGGACGATCTCAAGGTGGGGACCAACAACGTTGTTCTCGGCAGCGGTGTGATGGAGTCCCTGGGCGCACGCGTCGGACAGACGATTTTGCTTTCGACCGGACTGAGCGAGCCGCGTCCGTTTAAAATCGTTGGCGTTTTCGAACTTGGCAACCAGCAGATCGACGAGACGCTCGCCTTCGGCCATCTCAACGATGTGCAAGGCCTCAATCGCACCCCGGGCCGGGTGAGCGAAATCTCGATCTCGCTCACGAGCATCGAAATGTCGCAAGACAAAGCACATAACTGGTCCCTTTATTCCAACGACAAAGTTCAGGGCTGGGAAGAAGCGAATGCGGCATTCATGCAAGTCATTCGTATTCAAGACATCGTACGCATGGTCATTACTGGAGCGATTTTGCTCGTTTCGGCATTCGGCATGTACAATGTCCTCAGCATCATGATCAGTCAAAAGCAGAAGGAGATCGCGATTCTCCGGTCCATCGGCTATGGCCCCAACAAGATCCTGCTGTTGATCTTGATTCAAGGACTGACCCTCGGAATTTCAGGAGGTTTTCTCGGACTCGTCGTTGGCCATTTTGCCAATGTCTATCTCGACAATATCGACCTCGGCTTTAAGATCGGCAAGGGAACGAGTTTGCTGATCTCATACCGGCCTGACATTTACATCACCGCCATCGTCGCGGCCTTGATTTCGACCACCGTCGCCAGCATTCTCCCGGCGCGCCAAGCCGCGCGCCTGACACCGCTGGAAATCATTCGGTCCAACCTCTAGGAGCACACGATGGCGATCGTCGGTGAAAAGGTCATCAAAGAATTTGGCAATCCACCGACGCGTGTTTTGCACGCCTTGGACTTTCGCATCGACGACGGCGAATTCATTTCGATCTCCGGCCGATCCGGATCCGGCAAGTCCACTTTGCTTTACATCATCAGCACTCTGGATAAACCCACGCAAGGACGAGTGCTGATCGATGGCCGCGACCCGTCGCTCATGACTACCGCGGAAATTCATCGATTCCGCAATACTTCAGTCGGCTTCATCTTCCAGTTTCACTACCTCTTGCCCGAGCTTAGCGCCTTGGAAAACGTGCTTCTCGGTCCGCGCAACATGAGCATATGGAAAGAAAAGCGAGCCTATGCCATGGAACTTCTCGATACGTTCGGTGTCGCCGATCAGGCCCATAAGTTGCCAGCGCAGATGAGCGGCGGGCAACAGCAACGCGTTGCCATTGCCCGCGCCTTGGTGATGAATCCGAAGTATATCTTCGCCGACGAACCCACCGGCAACCTGGACACGATCAACGGCGAGCGAGTGATGGGTATCTTGCTCGACATCAATAAGAGATTGAAAACGACGATCTGCCTGGTCACACACGAGCCAGATTACGCCAAACTCGCGAATCGTGAAATTTTCTTAAGCGACGGACACATCGTCTCCACTGCAGATCCAGGAGAGTCCGCGCCGATGACGACCCCGTCGTGAGGAGAACTCACTTCTTTTTCTGTACCCACTCACGGAAGGCCTTATTCAGATCGGCAATTCCGCAATAGGTTTGGATATAGTTCTCCATTTTGCGCTGCACGCTGAGACGGATCAGATTTTCCAGTTCGCATCGTTTCGAGAGCATTTCAGCCAAAGCCTGCGACGCTTTATAACGATAACTGATTCCGGCCGCGCTCCCACGAAACGGATGCGCGAGATCGCGTACATCGTCAGGAAACGGCTGCTTGGCGAGCCAGGCGTAATCCACTTTCCCTCGATTGGCCAAGTGATTCGCAAGCCCCTCTTCCAGCCATTTCGGAATCGCGTCTTTGTACTTCTGCCCGATTACGATGTGTACGAGTTCATGCCCGAAGACGGCGTCGAAGTTTTCCTGATCGACACCCGGGCCTAAGTGAATCGAGGAGCCCTGAGCACCCACTTTCGCAACGGCCGCTGCGAACGGCCCGAGAGTATGCACTTTTTCGAACTCCTCTTGCGAGGTGTACCAAATCGCGTGAACGCGGCGTGTGGACCATTCCAGCTTATGTTGGATTCGATTCGTCACCTGCTCCACGCGTGTCTGCTTGAGCCAGTCCGGAGCATTGGGCATGACGATTTCGTTTGTTTTAATTTCCTTAGCGAACGCGCCAACGGAAATCAAAACGCAAAGAACGCCCGAGAGCCAACCACAATACCCTTGAAACCGAATCCATGCTTGAATGATCATGCTTCACATTCGCGCCGCCGCGCCCGGTTGTCGATCCAAATCGAAATTCAACGGAATCCCATCGTCACATCTTCGAGCCAGCAGTTTGCACCGTTGACGTTGACGCCATCATTGGCATCGAAGAAGAAAGTCGGAGAACCCGGAAGAGTGAGAGCGCCGCTGAGCGCAAGAGCTTGATTCGTATGCACCCCCAAGGATCCGCCCGTCGCGGCCGCAACACTGGTCGTCGCAAAGATGTAGACAGTATCCTCACCCGGTGCACCGGCTGTTCCGGTGGCATCAACACCTGCGCCGTCGATGTCTTTCCAGTTCCCGTCATCCGCTTCGCCATGACGGTAAATATCCGTGATGTATTCAGTGGTCGTATCAACGCATTCCGTAGGGAAGGCGGTGACCGCGGCCGCGTTCACTTTGAAGCGGACATTGTCTTTCATCTTCAGAATCAAGCAACGATACGTACCGTCAGCAGGCGAAGCCGAAAAGAGAGTGGGCGTAGCGGCGAAATCAAATTCACGAGGCGTCGCACCGTAATCCGCGACTTCCACTGCCTCCGTACAATCGGCGTTCGGACTGATGTAGGCGGCATAAACTTTGATTTTCACGCTGGTCGGTGAACCTTGGCTCACGGCGGTCGAAGAAACAGCGACGGAGCTGTTGGAACCATAAACCGTCAGTGAACCACTGATCGGCCCTGTACCGTTGCCATCAGTACAACCGATGCTCATACCCAATAGACCCGTCATTGCCAATGCCGCCATCCAAGCTGGCTGAAGTCGACGAACTTTCACAGTGCTCTCCCTGTTCGCTTTTGTGTTTTTCGAGATCTCAGTTCTGGAGTCAGATGCGTGTGATCAAAACCGATTTGTTGAATGATCGGCTTTACGCTTATCAGATTAACAAGTCCGTCTGGAGCAGACAACGCTCGCGACCTCTCATGCACTTTGGTAGAGCGACCCGACATCGGCACCGGGACCCGACAAAAGAGCCGTGCGCCGGCATCATGCGTACGTTGGAGAACGTGCTGTAGCCAAAGCACGCCCCGAAGTGATAGGGTCGCAACCATATGGCAAATGACACTCACTGTCCGAAATGCAATTCCGAAAATATCTATGTCGATGGCAACCTCTGGACCTGCCCGGAGTGCGGGCACGAATGGAGCATTTTCGCTGGCTCCCCGGCGACCACAACCACTTCGTCAGAAGTTCCAGATACCCGCATCCGCGACGCACATGGCAACGTGCTCTCCGACGGCGACTCCGTCACTGTTATCAAAGAACTCAAGATCAAAGGCTCGTCTTCTGTCGTGAAGGTCGGGACAAAGGTGAAAAACATTCGCCTGGTCGACGGCGGCGACGGACACGACATCGCCTGCAAGATCGATGGAATCGGCGCCATCAATTTGAAGTCCGAGTTCGTGAAAAAAGCGTGATCGTTCGGACTCACCAGCTCCGTGCCCTGACACCACGAAACGGGAATCTCACCAGGCTTAGGTCCTGGCTTTGGTGAATTTGCTGATCATTGGAGCAAAAATCAGCAAAAATCAGAGTCTCATTGGAGCCGTGCATGGAAAAGAAATCAGTTCTCGTAGTCGATGACTCACAAGTGGCGATCGAACTTCTTAAAAGCCACCTAAATTCGTTCGGTCTTACGGAAATCGAAACCGCGAACAACGTCAACGCCGCGTTTGCGACATTGGTCAAAAGATTCGAAGCGAGCCGTCCCATAGATCTCGTTCTTTGTGATTGGACGATGCCAGGTCCGACGGGACAAGATCTGCTCCTACAACTCCGCCATGACACGCGTTTTAAATACCTTCCGTTTGTACTGGTCACGTCGCAAGCAGCCAAATCCATTGTTCTCGACGCTCTCAATTCCGGCGCACAGGGCTATGTTTATAAACCTGTGGATCCCTCCGCCCTGAAGCGTGCCATCGAAAAGGCCCTCGACGGTAAAAAAGCATAAAGCGGAACTGTTTCCAACTCCGCTTTCAACTTTCCGCCAAACATGTTCGCGGCCGATTTACAGAGTTTTCGCGGCCACAACCGACTCAAGAATGAGAGCGACGCCTTTGCAGTCTTTGGCCTGATTGATGTTTTTGGAAATTTCCATCGTGAGCAAATCGGAAATCATGCCTTTTTTCGAAATCTCGTCGTAGGCCACGAACGTGGTATCCGAAATACGACGGTTTTCAAAACACGACAGGGCTTTCTTCGCGGCTGTCAAAATGATCGGGTTCGGCTGAACATCCAAACTCGCCTTTTTCTCAGCGGCAACACCCGATTGAGCGATAACCATTAGACCTAAAGCGATGACGGCGAGTTTTTTCACACAAACCTCCAAAACAGTTGTGATTCGAACGAACAGACCTTTTCCTCTGCAAGCGTGCCAGGCCGCTTCAGGCGATCAATCCTGCGCAGTCCTCTGACTGGCAATCGGAACCGGTTCAGAATACGTTCGGAATCAAGCCTTTAGAGTGTCTAAAGATTATACAGGTGAAATTGCCATCGCACGTCACTCAACCACCACCTGTCATTCGTTCGAATTAAAGGGGATCGCCTGGCGCGGCTTAGGGAGCCGCGCAGATCAAACCATTGGTCGCAGTCCACGCTTTCGAGCCGTCGTACAAAACGCTATAGATATGCATCTGCCCGGATCGCGACCAAAATAGACCTAGTCCTTGCGTATCGATGTCGCCAATCGCGCCACCTGTCGGCATTGTCGTTTCAGACCAAAGGGTATCTCCACGTCTCTGGAACAACACGTAGGCCGTCGAACCCATTCCGCCTGTGTACCGCGATTCTGATACCGTTAGCTCTCCGCTCGGACCGACCATGAGACGCTGCAGATACCGTGAGGTTCCCGCTACCGTGGTTTCCACCGCCAACATCTCCGACCAAGTTTGGCCGGCGTCTGTGGAGCGCAAAACACGATATCCACCTGTCGACTGCGCCGACTTCCAATGACCAAGCCCCACATACCAGGTCGAACCATCTGAGTCGATGAGGGTCACGCCGAGGTCCGCACCACTGGGCGGCGACAAACTGCCTACGACCGCCCAGCTGACGCCATCGTCAACACTGACCGACACAGAGGCACTCTGAGCACTCTCGTACTGCACAAACACAAGGCGACCTTGCCCATCACGAATGAGCGATGGCATTCCACTATTGTAAACTTCGGTGTCCGATACGAGCGTCCAGCTCGCGCCACCATCGGCCGTTCGCTGAACAACTCTGCGGGCCGGAGAGGTATTGATCACGGAAACTGCGATAAAGCCGCCTGCCGCCGGCACCACAAAGGCCATCGTCCATGATGCCGAAAGCTCCGACTCTTTCCACGTCACGCCACCATCCATCGACACGCGGCTGATCGTCCTAGAACCTGCCGTATTCGACAATGAGCCGACGACCGCAATCGAACCCGATGGCCCGAAAGCCACGGAGTTCGGGTTGGCGCTCCCGTTGCTTTCAATTCTCTGATCGACCATCGTCCACGTTCGCCCTTCATCACGGCTCACTTCGACGGTCCAGGCTGAAATTCCATTCACCGACATCGTCCCAGCGAAAACTAACAGGCCATCAGCCCTTTGGTACACACGCCCAAACCGGTACTCGTTCGGAGTATTCAAGATGGACCCCAACGTCGACCATTGATTCGCTGAGGTCAGCTTCATCCAGTTCTGATGATTGACCGAGGTATAGCTGCCAGTTGTCCACGCAGCCGACGCGACGATCACAGCGCCATCGGAAGTCATGGCAGCACCTTGTACATCCAAACTCGAATCATTCTGGGTGGAAACGACAGCCGACCAGCTGGCGCCGCTGTCGGAAGAGGCAAGCGCAAAGTAGTTGGAATTCTCACCCGAACGCGTGCGATATCCGACCCCCGCAATTCGTCCACTGACACTCGCAACCAAATGACGGATATAGAAATTCGATCCGGCCTCGGCATGCGCGAAGACGTCGGTCCAGCTAGCACCCAAGTCCGCTGATTTGCGAATCACAATCTCCGAACCGTTGATTGGATTCATGCCTGCAATGAAAAGCGTATTTCCAATCGCGGTCGCCGCGTCTGGATTCAACGAATCGACCACCGATTGCGAGATGGCCCAGCTATCCGAGCTTGCGGCGAAAAGTCGCGTAAGAATCGTCAACTCACGGCCCGCCTGCGTATCCTGCTGCGCGACAATAACGAACCGGTCCGACAACGCAAGCAAGTGGATGGGACGAATGCCCGTTGGCACTTGGTAAACATTCGACCACGATACGCCCTGCCCGTAACGGATTTTGTATTCCGTCCTCTGGAGATTCGGATCATAGTACTGGAACACAACAGCGACTCCGCCGCTAAGATCAGCTGCTGAAGCCATCGGATAAAAGTTAGTACCCGTTGGCGAAAGAACATTGTCGACCGTCTGCCAGGAAGCTCCACCGTCCGCAGTCATGCGAGTGACGAAATGCGAGCCAGACTCGCTTTGAGCCGACCCAGTCACATAATGTCTGCCATCGCTAGCGACGGCATCGGTTTGTGCCGCACTGTACGCGCCAGCGACAAGCTGAAATTCATCGGCAACCAGCCAAGAGGCACCATCGGTCGACCTGTATGTAATCCATCGACCGGACCAGCCATCCGAAAGATTTCCGCTCGCAATCAAACCCGCTGAAGTCGAGCGCATACGAGGGAGATACCGATAATTCGAACGAGCTAAAGTGCGGTGAGCCCTCTGGTTCCACGGACTTCCAAGTCGACACGTCGGTGCGTACACGCCCTGTGAACAGTGACCCAGCTTGAAGGACCCGAGGTTAGCAACGATATTGACATAGTTATCCCCAGGAATGAGATCCGTTTGTGCCTGGCCGATCACAATCGGATTGGAGTATTGAGCCATCGAAAACGAGGCATCCCCGAATTTCTGGCATGTCTGTCCCGGGCGCAACTTCGCTCCGACGACAGTGATCAATCGATTCGCACCCGAAGGCACGCTGAGCGACACACTTTCGCCCGCCGCGACCATGCCAATGAAAACGCCATAATTAAACTTCCCGGCGCCGCCGGCCTCGTAACATGTCGATCCTGAAAGGCTCGGATCCGGACCGCCAATAAAGACGGCGAAACAGTTGAGTTCCGAAATCGATTGAGCGTTCGGCAGCCCCCAGCCACTCAATACTTTTTCGACCGCCGCCATCGTACCGACGGATTCATAAATCGGAGTTGCGTACTGAGAATTTTTTTGAAACTTGGGAAACTCGATACGAACAGTCGCGTTCTCTTTCGCTGCACGCGAACACGCGACCAAAACAAGAAGCGCGCAAAGGCCACCGACCACACGACACAGGTGACCGACAGACAATTTTGAGATTTGAGAGGAGCCTGAGCCCCACCCGTTCCACCACATACGCACCACTCGGATTATGCTATCCCCGACCTATCGGCCTCCTTGCCTAAGTCCATGAATGTTCTCGCTTTGGGATCCGTGCCAGGCGGGGTCGTCGTTCTGGCATGAGGCACTGCCCCGTGGGGTGGGCGACGAGCACAACTCAATCGTCAGAAATTCAAGCGGCCAGATTTTTCCGCTTTCTCAATTCAAAACGAAGTCGGCCCGAGATCTCAGACTGGAGTCCGCGAACTCGTACAGTCGCTCCCGACCCGTCCGCCAGATGCAATATACACGGTCTAGACGTCCATTCCCCACGGGCCCATCCCTTGCTCAGCGACCCGGTCCGTGTCCGTGCGCCGGACGTTTTTGTCCGGCGCGATATCAAAACAGTCGCCCATGCGAAAGGAACAGTCCTATGAAAAAAATCGCTCTTCTCCTCCTCTGTGTCGCCAGCACCTCTGCGAGCCAGCCTGCCGCCGCTTGGCGATTAGGCCAACCTCTCAGCGAACTGCGCGATCAAGATATAGGTAAGGGTCTCGCCAATCTCGGACAAGCGGCAGCTGACGTCATCACGTTAGGAGAGACGGCGCGCCAGCGTGACGAAGCTCGGGCGCGCGAGGATAAAGAACGCGCCGAACAAGCCCACCAAGAGATGATCGCGCGTCAGAACGAAAAAAAGGAACAGATCAAAAAAGAGATCAGCTCCGTCGAGCAATCGATCCAGTTCCTGAATCTGCAGCGCCAGTCCTTGGATTTACTCACACAGTCGCTCTTCAGCAATCAAAAAACCACGGCGCTTTTGGTGACCGCTCTCGAGACCCAATCCGTGGAGTTCGACGTTTTGCGTGAACTCATCCGCAGCCAACACGCGGATCTAGCGAAGTGGGTGCAACTCATGCGGTCGGCGGCGGAATCAACCGACACCAACACGATGGCCGAATCCGTGCGCACGGAATTCCTGCCCATGCAGCGCTCGCTGAGTGAAAAAGTGAGTCTCTACGTCGACCAAATCGAAAAAATGCCGCGTCAAGAAGGGGAAGTGACCGACACATCGTTGATGGAAGAGGTGATCGAGTCAGGTTTCGAAGCTCTCGAACTCTCTAAAATTCTCGTAGCGAAAATCGATGACCAAATCGCCAGCCACAAAGCTCGTCTCCCGCAGCTCCAATCCGACTTGCAGCAACTCAACTGAGAAACACTTTTCGTCAAAAATCCTTAAAACGAAGATGAAAGAATGGATATGAAAAACAGCCCACACGCACCGATCGAAGTAAAACGGATTCAAAGCGGCCACGCTGTGTTCGCGTTCACGGCCCTCTTTCTGATGACCGCCTGCGGGACTCACCCGACCCCGTCAAAGTCATCCGTCAATTTGGAACAAGACATTTCGACAACTCTGGTTGCGGAAGCCGATCTCCAAGGAAGTGGTTGCGCCTTTCTCCGCAATAAAAAACTGCGCCTGCAGTGCGCAAATACTCAGACGCAACAGCGGCAGTATCAACAGCTCGTCGCTGCGACCAAATATCTGATCGCATCAGACGCAGTGAAGTCAGGTTCACAAATGAATCCGGCGACCGAGCTCAGTGTGGTGGAGAAAAGAACCGTCATCACGGGCTATCTCGTCAATCGGACTTTTCAAGAGCTGCGCGAGCCGCTGAGAATGCCAGAAAACATCAACACAGTGATGGACCTGGAAGACGAGCACTACGACGTTCTTGAACTTCTGGCGGCAAATCACCACATCTTTATTGAGATGACCTCCGATAACGAGGATGAGTCGATTTCCATTTCGGTCGACATGCCGAAGGAGAAAATGCCGAATGCCGAAGCAGCTCGCCGTTTAGTGACGAAGCTCAATGAGCAACTCCAAACCTACCAGGCCTGCTACGAAATGACGGACGTTGAAAAAGCGAATTGGAATCGCATGCATTTCGTCGCATCGCTACTGGCAGAACAAGTTGAGGCACTATGACCACCTCCGCGCAACCTCTCGTCTCCGTGCTTCTTGCCAGGGCGCTTCTAGTGATGGGCATCATTTCCACAGCAACAGCGTCTGCCCACGCCGGCGAAGTTGAAGAAAGGGTGGCGCGGGCGTTTGGTGAGGCCTACGCGCAAGAACAACTGAAACACCAACTCGCCGAGTTCCTGAATCGAAATCCCGAAGTGATTTTCTCATCCAGCGCTCAGGCCGGTACAAATGCGTTGAACTTTGTCTCTAAGACCCTGGCCGTTTATGGCCTCATCACAGCAGAGACAGACCAACAACGCGCCTGGAGTCTTACGCATTTGGTGATTAGCCCAGAGCCAACGACCGCGGCGATCCTGATCGGTCTCCAGGTCGCCGATACCCTGTTGACTCTTCAAGCGCAAGCGAAGCTGGCCGCGATCTACCAAGAAATCGCGGAGATCCGTGCGCAGACGTTTCGCATCTATGCACAACTGCAAGTGATGGAAGCCAATGAGCAAATACGAATCCTGGAGAAGTTCAACAAAAGCTGGGATGAAATCGAAATCAAACACAAAGCGCTCATGGCGCATCCGATTTATCAACTTCTGACGAAGGAAAGTACAGTGGTGCCTCAGCAACTCACGGCTGAACAGGTCGCCGAAGCGCTCCAACACTTGCTCGCTCTTTCGACCGAACTCGACCGACTCGATGCGGCTGCGATCGCGGTTCGACTCACACTTCGGCCCGAGTGGCTGGGACTGGAAGCGTCTTTTCCTGGAGCCTGCGACGAACTGAATCGCAAGTTCGATCCGCTCAGAACCCAGCTCACGACGCTGCAATCCGCGTTCATCTATTTCTTCGCGAGTGTGAATTCCGCGAAACTCAGACGAAAAGTACAAGAGGATCTCAAGCCTCATGTCACCCGACTACGCATTTATCGTCAGTGCGTCTCACACATCAATTCACTGGCGACCATGTTGTTCTGGAAAAAAGAAAAAATCGAAATCGATGAATTCGAACTCGTTGATCAGTGCCAGGCTCGTTTCGCCCTCCAAGGAGTCCAACGATGAAGCGCTTTATTTGTCTCTTTTTATGCGTCTCCCTGCTGTTTCAATCTGCAGCCCAGGCCTTTCAATACGTGGAAACGCGGCCCGAAGCTGTGGCGGCACTTGAGTCCAACGGACTGGGAGCGGTTTACGCCTTTTTGGGGGCCGACGGCGGCATCCGCCGCATGCGTGTCACGGGCTTAGAGACCAGCCCTGACGGTCGCGGACTCATCGTGAAAATGGAACGAGCCGACTCCGTCATCATTCTAGATTTCGAATCTGAAAACGAATTCACGTTTCGAGCGCAAGACACGTCCGGGACCAATGACGGCCAGAGCACGGATGGCGTTTCCGATTCTTCGGCGCCATCCGCGAACACCGTTCCAGCACCTCCTGCTGATGATGGACTTGATTTCTCATCGCTTGGGACCGGTCTCTCGATCGGCCTCGGGAGCGCATTTGCTGCGGGACTACAGGAAGGTATCATCGCCGGCTCGGGCGCTGACGAAAAAATCAAACGGGCCTTCGATCGTATCGCTGAGCTCGAGCAAGAGATGGGTGAGGAATTCAATCGCATCTACGAAGCGCGCCTGAACGCCCGCGACCAAGCCTTGCTGATTGTTCGCAAGATGGAGAACTCAAAGCAGCCATCGGCTGGCCCTTCTTCCGAAATCGACTCGAAATATTGGAAAGCACGCGTCCGATACGTGACTTCGCAATCGCAAGAGTTCCATGGACGTTCCGCTCCCATCCAATGGCTTTCGACCAACGAAAATTTCTTGCGCGACGCACGCGCTATCGACGCCACCTTAAACAGTGCACGCATCCAGGATGAGGTCGATCAGGCTTTCTACACGATCTCCAAGCAGGCTCTTTTGGCGGCGGATCAGAATAGTTTTCTCTCTCAGGACGATTCCGCCCAGTTTTTACTTACCATTGCAAAAGAGAGCGCGGACGTGCTCGTCGGATTGGACCCATTTACGGGCACTACGCGCAGCATTTATGAAGCCGTGATGGGAACCAATATCGTCACTGGCGAACCTCTTTCGGACTTCGAACGAACGATGGCGACGATCGGGATCGTCACCGGAGGATATGCGATCGCGGCATCCAAAGGATTTAAACTCATCCACAAACTGGCAAAGAAAATCGCTCCGCCGACCTTGAAGGCATTTCGATCCGCCATGAACTTCTTTAAAAAGACCGGAAACGGATTTGAGCTGGTGGGCGATCCCTCCATCACGCGCAAGGTCAACTTCCGGTCCCAACACGATCCCGACTGGGGACTCACGCCTCGGCACTTGAAAAAACACTTTTTTGGAAATTCAAAATATGCTTTGAACAAGATCGATCCGGGCGGTAACCCGGATACCTGGATGCAAAACTTGGCCGATCTAACTCAGCGTCAGGATTCGACAACATTGGCTAACGGCGCCATCGACATTCATGGTATATTTTCGAGAGCGGATGGTTCGGGATCCTACAGTATGGGCGTCCGACTCTGGAAAAATCAGGACGGTACCTTTGATTTGATCACGGTGCTGACTAAGCAAATCGGAAAGTGAGAGGCATGATGCAAGGAAGCGCGAACAAAAACCAAACACATACCTGTCCCGTTTGCGGTAACGACAAACTCAAGTCAAAGCCCTATCAGAATATGCCGCCGATCTCACCGGCGCTGTATGAGGCCCAACCACCTTACGAAAATCTGTGGGGCAAGGCCTCGTACGAGGTCTGCGGCTGCTGTGGATTTGAGTTCGGAAATGACGATAACGGAATGGATCCCGAGTTGAACTCGACATTCGCAAGTGGCCTGATGGATTGGCTGAACGATACCGGTGGTGAATGGTTTTGGCCAGAAGACAAGCCCGCGAACTGGAGCCTCAGCGCTCAGATCCAGCGAGCGGGAATTCCTCTTTCGGATGAGGCCAAAGAAGCGATTGAACAATTGGATCGCTAGTCACTTTCTTCATTCAAGAACCAACGACGTGCCAAATACTCTCCGTTGCGGTTCTGCTTGCGCTCTTATAGAGTTCGAGCATGACCGCTGATATTCCGAGCCTGGCGCAGAATCCGTTCGCCGTAATCACAATCATCGCAGCACCAGCGATCCTCACCAATGCCTCCAGCATTCTCACGCTCAGTACGACAACGCGCTTGATGCGCTGTCTGGATCGGATCAGCGCGCTCAACAGAGCGCTGGATGAAACAACTCTGACAGGGGAACAGCGCGAGGCTTATAAACTCCAGGCAGAACTTTCGCATAAGCAATCCCGCCAATTCTTGGGCGCGCTTCGATGGATCTACGTCGCGCTGGCAGCATTCGCGATCGCGAGCTTCTTGGCATTGATTGGCGCTTCAACTTTGACCGTTTTGCCACGTGCTGTTATCGATTTTTTCGGAACTGCAAGCCTGGTCGCCGGAGGAGTGGGAGCATTGGGCTTTGTCTGGTCCAGCATCAACTTGATCATCGCAAGCCGAATCACCCTCGTCATCATGGAGAGCGAGCACGAAATCCTCATCCGCAAAAGGTAGCCACACTGAGCGGAGGTCGTTTTTTAAGGGGACATCACTTGCGCGACTTTGCGATTTCGATCCACCCAAATCGCAAGAATAACGAAAAGCCACATCAAATTGCCCGCCATCGCAACGGAATAGATGCTCGGAGGCGGAGGACCGAAAACGCTGCCAAAAAAGATGAGGAGCAATATCGTCATCAAGCCAACGAGCGCAAGCCGGCCCGTGCGGTTCTTCGCCGACGTCGCACGCAGATACA
>JAMPXM010000306.1 GCA_023701225.1 Pseudobdellovibrionaceae bacterium
CTGCGTCATTTTAATGACGCAGCCTCGCTACCAAAATACGCGGCGCACGTTTTGGCTACGCGGTGCTCTTGAGGGCTTTATTTTTTTAATGGGGCGGGGGTGGCGGCGCGGAAGCGATCGAAGGAGCGGAACTGTTGACGCAGATCGAGCAACAGGCGCGCCACTTCTTCGACTTGCCAATCACGGACACGACCGCGGACTCGGTCTTTTTCCCAGAACGCTTCTGAACTAAAGTAATTGCCCTGGACGTACACTACGAGTGAGAGCCAGTAGCCGTTGCCCTTGTCGGCCACGATCGCCTTGTAAGACGCACTCGGTGCGGTCTCGCGAAGGAACTCGCGCAGCATTCGATTCACCGTCGAGCGCACGTTGGTACGGGGTTGAAATTTCTGAAACTCAAATCCGCCATCTGCTGACATACGACGACCCCTCTCTTTAATGAGAAGGGATGGCGAGTCATTTTGCAAGACCGGTCATTTCGATTGGCATGTTCTTCCAATCGACTTCGGCGAACATGAAGAATGTATTACATGAAACGTCGACGTGACTCCGTCTTGTTCATCTCGGTGTTCGGCATGACCTCAGTGACTTCCTCGATCTCTTCGCGCATACCCCACAAACGCTTCAAGAGGTGCGGCATGTGCGAGGCCACCCAACACACAACGCCGTACTTGATGATCCGGCCGAGGAGCACAATCCCGAAAATCTTAAGCAGTGGAACATTCGCCAAAGACGCCAACGCGACAGCCGGATGCTGCATGAACGGGCTCAATGCGACCGCAAAAACTGCGAGCATGCCGTACTCGCTCATGAACTGCTCGGTCCAAACCCATACTTGGGTCTGGTCAATTCCTGGCGAAATTTTTAGTAACAAAGGCAATCCATGCCATTCAATCAGGGCCGCCAATGCGAGCGCCCCAAGACTGCTTCCGATCGTCACGGTCAGCATCGTCGATACCCAACGTTTGGGGTTCAGCAGGACGGCGGAAACCAAAAGGCCATCCGTCGGAATGATGATCGTGAAGTGATCAGCAAACGCAAGGAATGCCACCAAGGGCGCGTACCACCACCGGCGGGCATGCCTCTGGAGTCGCCGGATCAGCGTTTGCATTCGAGCCTCAAGCCATTTCATGTCAGTCCGACCATTCTCGTACCTAGACCTCGAAGGGTCAAACGGGATGATCATTTACCTCCGTTCGACCAAGGCGAAACCGCTGAACTCTCATATGATGCAGCTGGAAACGCGCACTCGACACAGCGACCTAAGAGATCACGAGTTCGAAAGCCGGCGGATACTCGCCTTCTGTCAAAGGAGCCAGGACCCGCCCGTCCCCATCGATCCCGTGGACACTGAAAAGGCTGGCTTCAATGGCGTGATAATAAAATCCGCCGAGGGCGCCGGCGAGGGAGTCGGAATTAAAGTCGACGAAGGCGATCGCGTTCCAGTTCTCATCGCCATGCTGACGAATCGATTCATGCAGGATCTCCGCTAACCACTCTTCGCGCTGTTCGCGCGAACAAGAAAAGTCCAGCTCCAGGTGAGTGAGGAAAAGAATATCCACAGGCTCACCCTCCCGCGAAATCACGGGGGGACGAAGCCAACGCGTGCGAGGCAGACGCGCCAAAGTCCTCTGCATCCAAATCAGTCGAGGCGGCAGCTTTTCCGCAAGCCAGCGTTTGACGTCGCCGGGCGACCAGGGTGCCGCCGTGGCGCGGATCCGTCCCTGCCTGTCCTCAACGATCAAGAACCGATCCAGCGTGAAGTTCGGCCAGGTCCGCAAACGTCGCGGAAGTTCGACGGAAAACACGTCTCCAAAAAGGCGACGCCTGTGCTGCGCATCCAAGAATTCAATGATTCGCGCCTGATCCTCGGCGCGAGCGCGACGGATTTGATATCCGAGCTTCGGCTTGAAGCGCCGACGGTGCAAATTGCCCAACGGCGCGCTCCCCAATACATTGACCACACGAAAATCCGCCAAAGGGCGATACCGATACGGCGACAAGCGATGTGGTTCCACCAACGCACGCACGGCCCTCTCGTTGGAGCGCACGACCGAAGTCAAACACGCCGCGACTCCGCCCGCTTCCGGCCATTCCGTCAATGCTTGTAAAAGATCACCGTAAATACGGCGCCATTCGCGCAATAAATCACGCTCAAACTCGATGCGCAGGTCGCCCAAATAAGCGATCCATTTTTCCTGTCCGCCGATGTAGCCCGGCCGAACGCTAACGCTGGCGACGCCTTTGATGATCTCTTCACTCTCAGCGCGCAGAATCAACGCACGATCGGAACGCAAGCGCAGCAGACGTGAAAAAGAACCGCCACGGGATTCTCCGAGCGTCATGCCGCCCGCTTCCGTCAAATGCGCGGAGTAAAAATGAGCTAAGCGTCGATCGAGATCGACTGGCACGTGGCTGGCAACACCGAATTCCAGGCAACGGATTCCGAGATCTTTTCTTTCCAGCCGGTCGAGGCCCATATCGACAAGATACTCCCTCCCTCCGACCTTGAAAAGTTATACGACGTATCTAATGCGTATCTAACGCGTATCTGCGCGTCGCAACTCTGCCAACACGGCTTCTCCGATTTGACCGATGCGACCAGGACCAAAACCGTGAACGCGCTCGAGTTCCTGAAGCGTTTTCGGGTTGCGTCTCGCCAAATCCAGAAGCGTCTTGTTGCTAAAGACAATGAACGCCGCGATATCGCTCTCCGCCGCGTACGCACGACGCCATTCTTTCAGAGCGAGCGAACGCGTTTCTTCTTCCGCGGTCAGAGGCTTGGCCTCGACTTCCGCCGCCGCCTTTTGCACCTTGGTCGACTTGCGTACACGCACGACTCGCACGGGTTCCGCCGGCTTCGGACGCGGCACGCGCAGATCATCGTCCGGAGCGCACACATCGCAATGACCGCAATTGGAGATTCGTTCGGTATCCCGAAAGTAGGTTAAGATTCCGCTATGCCGACATTCGCCACCCTCGACATAACTGACGATCGCGTCCAACGAGCGCCATCTCTGGCGAATCACGTTC